>JAICIE010000001.1 GCA_025924515.1 Jatrophihabitans sp.
GAGGGCCCGGCAATCTCCGAGGAGGAGCACGAGGTCACCCTGCACGCCGAGCGCCCGGTGGTGCAGAAGGAGGCCGTGCCGGTGGAGCGGGTGCGGCTCGACACCGAGACCGTCACCGACCAGGCACAGGTGAACGAGGACATCCGCAAGGAGCAGATCGACGTCGACGGCGACGGCACGACCGGTCTGACGCGCTAGCCTCTCCGGCCGGTGCGGGCCGCCGTCGCGGTCCGCGCCGGCAGCGCGCACACAGCTTGCGCAATCCGAACGTCCGCGGGCGGGTCGGGATCCAACGGGATCCCGGCCCGCCCGCGGTGTGTTCGGGGACATCCGATAGGCCGCCAGCGGCTTGCGCCGGTCGCGGGGGCCGAGCCGCTAGCGCAGCCCGTCGATCGGGCCCGCCTCCCCTTGGGCGCGGGCGGCGGTCTGCGCGAGCACGTCCTCCAGAGGCTTGGGATTCGACGCGCAAGGTTGGAGATGCGTTTGTCACGCATGGTGACGGGGGTACGTACCGCGGCAGCATTCGGCGCGGAGGACGCGCTGGGCGGCATGAGGGAGTCGGTCGTGGGCGCTGCACCCGAACTTCACAAGGGCCTGAATCAGCGACAGCTGAACATGATCGCCATCGGCGGCGTGATCGGCGCGGGGCTGTTCGTCGGCTCCGGGGTGGTGATCAACCAGGCCGGCCCGGGCGCCTTCCTCACCTACGCGGTCACCGGCGTCCTGATCATCCTGGTGATGCGGATGCTCGGCGAGATGGCGACGGCCAACCCGTCGACCGGGTCCTTCGCCGACTACGCGCGCCAAGCTCTGGGCGGATGGGCCGGCTTCTCCGTCGGCTGGCTGTACTGGTACTTCTGGGTCATCGTCGTCGGCTTCGAGGCGGTCGCCGGCGCCAAGGTGCTGACGTTCTGGTTCAACGCTCCACTGTGGCTGCTCTCGTTGGGCCTGATGACGCTGATGACCATCACGAACCTGTTGTCGGTGTCGTCGTTCGGCGAGTTCGAGTTCTGGTTCGCCGGCATCAAGATCGCGGCCATCTGCGTCTTCCTCGTTCTGGGCACTCTGTACATCTTCGGACTCTGGCCTCACCACAACCTGAGCTTCGCCAACCTCACAGCGCACGGAGGATTCCTCCCGCACGGCGGCGGAGCGATCTTCTCCGCGATCGTCGTCGTGATCTTCTCCATGGTCGGCGCCGAGGTTGCGACGATAGCCGCGGCCGAGTCCCCTGATCCCGAGCGAGCGATCGCACGAGCGACCAACTCCGTCGTCACGCGGATCGCGATCTTCTTCGTCGGTTCCATCTTCCTGCTGGCGGTGATCCTGCCCTGGAACTCCTCCAAGATCGGCTCTTCACCGTATGTCTCGGCCTACGAGACGCTCGGTATCCCGGCGGCTGCCGACATCATGAACGCCGTCGTACTGACTGCGGTGCTGTCCTGCCTGAACTCCGGCCTGTACACCGCATCACGGATGCTCTTCGTGCTCGCCGCTCGCCGGGAGGCTCCGGTCCAGTTGATCCGGGTCAACCGACGCGGCGTCCCGGCTGTCGCGATCTTGACGTCCACCGTCGTCGGATTCCTGTGCGTCATCGCCGCGAAGCTCTCGCCAAATACCGTCTTCCTGTTCCTGCTGAACTCCTCCGGCGCCATCATCCTGTTCGTCTATCTGCTGATCTCGATCTCGCAGATCGTCCTGCGGCGGCGCACGCCTCCGGAGCGCCTGCGCGTCAAGATGTGGTTCCACCCGGTGCTGTCTCTGCTGGCCATCGCGGGAATCATCGCGGTCCTGATACAGATGGGCGTCAATTCCGACGTCCGGTCGCAGCTGGTCCTGAGCCTGTTGTCATGGGCCGTGGTCGTCGTCTTGTACTTCGTCACGAAGTGGCGCGGCGGGTCCGTTGAGGCCCAGGCGCCGCAAGAGACCCCCACGGGCGAGGCTCGGCGTGTGCTCGTGCTTGCCAATGAGACAGTCGCGGCGGACGAGTTGTTGGACGAGTTGCGGCGCATCGATCGGGCCGGCCGGGCGGAGTACTGGGTTTGCGTGCCGGCGAACCCCGTCGATACCGGCCAGGCCGACCACAAGGGTGCTGTGTTCCTCTGGCAGGCGACCATGGAAGCCGCCCAACGACGGTTGGATTACATGCTCAACACGCTGCGGGGTGAAGGGCTTCATGCCGACGGTCAGCTCGGCGACTACCGCCCGCTGCGTGCCCTCGGCGAAGCGGTGGCGTCCTTCCGCCCGGACCAATTGGTGATCTCCACCCTACCGGTGGCGCAGTCCGCCTGGCTTCGGTACGACGTGGTTGATCGGGCCCGGAGCACCTACGACATCCCGGTGACCCACGTGGTCTCCCATGTGCCAGTTGCAACACTGGCCGCCAGCGGCTGATCGACCCACGACGTGACCGTTCTGGTGGGCTTCGCGCCGGACGAGCAGAGCCAGGCTGTCCTGCACCTGGGGAGCATCGTGGCGTCGTCGCTCAACACCGACCTGGTCGTCTGTGCGGTGGTCGCGGCCCCCTGGCCGAGTCCCGAGCGGATGGATGCGGACTATCGCGCATATCTGGAGAAGGCTGCCGGTCGTGCATTGCAGCGCGCGCAGGAGCGATTGTCGCCCGAGATCGCTGCCAAATTCGTCATTCACCACGCCCGTTCGGCTCCGACCGGGCTGCTGGAAGTCGCCGAAACGTATGACGCCACCCTGGTGGTGGCCGGATCGTCCTCGGCCGGCGTCTTCGGCCACATCGCACTCGGCAGCGTCACCGATCGGCTCCTGCACAGCTCGGACCGTCCGGTGGCCCTCGCCCCACGGGGTTACCGGCATCGCGGCGACCTGCGGATCACCCGGATCACCGCTGCGTTCGACGGCTCCGACAGGGGCCGAGAACTGGTCACGGCGGCTGCGGCGGTGGCCGCCGGTGTCCGCGCGACGCTGCGGGTCGCGGCTTTCGCGGTGCGTCCGACAAGCGCCTTCCTAGGCATCATCGAAGCCGATGCCGAGGATCTTGTCGTCCAGCAATGGGTCAAGCACACCGAGGACGCCATCGAATCGGCGCTCGGGCAGGTCCGCGACCTGCCCGACGTGCCACGCCAGCTGCAGACCGTCATCGGACGTGGTCGCAGTTGGGCCGAGGCGGTCGAGGATCTCGACTGGTCGGATGACGAGCTTTTGGTCGTCGGGTCGAGCACGTCAGCGCCCGTCGCCCGGGTCTTTCTCGGTTCGCACGCGTCGAAGTTGGTGCGGCATGCCCCGGTGCCTGTTGTCGTGGTGCCCCGGAGCACCGTTGCCGAACTGGCGGACCGGGCGATTCACGGCTGACTCGGTGAACCGCGGCGAGCGGCTCGGCCTGCGCGAGCTCCGAGCTTGGGACGAACCGTCGCAAATCACCGCGCGAAAGCCGTTGCGCGGCTCCCGTGAACGGGCATGCTCCCAGGGCCCGTGAACCCCACGGCTCTCTCGAGAACGGGTACTCATCCCATGACGCAGCCAGCCCAACAGCAGGACGTCCCCGGTACCGAACAGGAGATGGGCCCCAAGCCCGACTGCGGCGAAAAGAGCTATGTCGGTCACGACCGACTCCGCGACAAGGTCGCCGTCATCACCGGCGGCGACAGCGGCATCGGCCGCGCCGTCGCGATTGCCTACGCTCGCGAGGGCGCCGACGTCGTCCTCTCATATCTCGATGAGGACGAGGACGCCAAGGAGACGGCGGCGCTCGTCGAGGACGCCGGGCGCACGTGCGTTCTGATCAGCGGCGATCTCTCCGACCCTGCGCACTGCCGCAAAATTGTCAAAACGACGGTCGATCACTTCGGCCGGGTCGACGTACTGGTGAGCAACGCCGCATTCCAAATGACGCATGACTCGCTCGAGGAAGTCCCGGACGACGAATGGGATTACACCTTCGCCACAAACGTCTCCGCGTTCTTCCACCTGGCGAAGGCGTCGGTCCCCCACATGCGTCCCGGCGCGTCGATCATCGGTAGTTCATCGGTGAACTCGGACATGCCCTCGCCGACCCTTGCGCCGTACGCGGCGACCAAGGCTGCAATAGCGAACTTCTGCGCAAGCTTGGCGCAGATGTACGGCGAGCGCGGCATCCGGGTCAACAGCGTCGCCCCCGGACCGGTGTGGACGCCTCTGATCCCCGCCACCATGCCGGCTGAGAAGGTGAAGGAATTCGGCTCGGACGTCCCGCTCGGCCGCCCGGCACAGCCGGTGGAACTTGCGCCGGTGTACGTCCTCCTGGCGTCGGACGACGGCAGCTACATCTCGGGCGCGCGGATCGCGGTGACGGGAGGGCGACCGATCCTCTGAGGCGAGCGGCTTGAACGGGCCGACGCGCGCTGGCGTTCGAGACCATGCCGTTGTCACCGCGCGTCGGCCTCGATGTGCTGTTTCATCGCACGGAGGCTTGTCGTCATCGTTCGGCGGAACCGGCGCCTCATCAGGGGCAGCAGCAATCGCGACGTCCCGGTCGCCGCGGTGTCGATGGCCAGGTGCACTAGGGTGCGACCGTCGCCGACCGCCTCGATGCCCACCTCCTGGTGCAGGGTGAAGGGGCCGAACCGGCTGACCGCCGCGAAAGCGTGCACCGGTTGATATGTGGTGACCGTGACCGTTCCCTCGACCGCCTTGCCCTGGTCACGCCGGATCAACCGGGCCGTCGCGCCTTCCCGCATGGGACCAGGCGAAGTGGGCGTCATTACTTCCACCGCGGGATCCCACTTCGCGTGGTTCTCGAAGTGATCGGTCGCGACGAACCGGAATACCTCTTCAGGTCGACCGTTGATCACTTGGACGGCGTGCACGCGCATGCCCCGCACCTTATAACGGTCAGTGGGCCGTGCCACCTGTCGTGACCTATGGCGGCGATCCTGACGCCGCATGCGCCCCGGTTAGGCTCGACCGAGAGACGTCCCCCAGCCCAGGAGTGTGCGATGACATCAGGTTCGGTGACGGCCGACGGGCGGTCGCGTGTGCTCGCCGACGGGAACGAGATCCCGCTGCTGGCGCTGGGCGTGTGGCAGGTTCCCGACGGACGCGAGTGCGAGGACGCGGTGCGCTGGGCGCTGGAGGCCGGCTACCGGCACGTCGACACCGCGCAGGCCTACGGGAACGAGCCGAGCGTCGGCCGGGCCTTGCGGGACAGCGGCGTGCCGCGCGAGGACATCTTCATCACCACGAAGTTCCACCCCGGGCGCAGCGACCCCGAGGCCGAGGCGCAGCGGAGCCTGCAGCGCCTCGGCGTCGAGTCCGTCGACCTCTACATCATCCACTGGCCGCAGGGTGGGCCGACGTGGGCGTGGGACGGGATGCAGCGCGCCCACGAACGGGGCTACGCGCGCTCGATCGGGATCTCGAACTTCAGCGCAGCCGAGGTCGAGTCCGTATTCGCGGTCGCCGACATGCCACCCGTCGTCAACCAGGTGCAGTTCAGCCCGTTCGAATTCCGCCGCGGGTTGCTGGCGGAATGCGAGCGCCGGGGCGTGGCGCTCGAGGCCTACAGTCCGCTCGGCACAGGCCGCCATCTTGACGACCGTGAGGTGGCCCGCATCGCCGAGCGCCTGGGACGCACGCCAGCACAGGTGTTGATCCGCTGGTCGCTGCAACGCGGCCTGATCGTCCTGCCCAAGTCGGCACACCGGGAGCGCATCGAGCAGAACGCGCAGGTCTTCGACTTCCAGTTGTCCGACGAGGACATGGCCGCGCTCGACGGGCTCGACCAGACCGGCGGGACGGATAGCGCCCTCGAGCGCCCATGGTGGTAAGGCCGGGCGCGCACGACTACGGCCGACGACGCGAAGCGAAAGGCCGGTGGAGCGAGATGAGCTCCACCGGCCTTCGAACCCCTGTGACCTGAGGATGCTCAGGCGGTGTAGGAATACTGCCTGACCCAGTCGATGTCGAAGCTCACCGACTTGGTGGGCGTGATGCCCCGCTCGGGTGCGGTCTGGACGCCGAACCACATCCGCTGGTGCGGAACTCCTGTGGTGACCGTGCGAGTGACCTTCCCGTCGAGCAGGTATTCGATGCTGCCCGGGGTCCACCGCACTCCGATTGTGTGCCAGGTGGTGAAGTTACCGCTCTCCGACGAGTGGGCCATGTAGTTCTGCGAGGGAGAGCCATAGTGCACGGTCATCGTGTTCAGCTGTCGCGTTCCCTGGGTGGATCTGCCACCCATCTCCATGAAGTCGACCTCCGGCGGCCAGCCCACGCTCGGCCAGAGCAGCGCGACAGCACGGCTGTCGCCGGCGGAGACGCGCGCCCGCATGTCCCACTCGCCGTAGGTCTGCCGCAGGCTCCAGTTGTTGCAGAGGCACATTCCGGCCGTCGTCCACTTGCCCAGCGAAGAGTTGTACCGGGTCAGCAGCGACACATAGCCGTTGTGTATGACGATGTTCGACGCCAGGTGTGCCTTGTACGTGCGGGCGTTGTTGTACACGGCCCAGTAATGGCGGTCGATGGAGGACGTGAAGTCGTTGAAGAACACCTGGCGGAATGTGCCGGAAGTGGCCGCAGACGCCCCTGCGGCGGTGTGAGCGGATGTCGCGGCCGTTGCCACCGTCGCCGGCCCAGCGGTCAGTGCGGCGGCGACAGCAAACGTCGCGACACGGCGGATCACGCGAATTCGAGGTTCCATCGAGGCTCCAAAGGCTTAAGTCGGATAGTTGAAGCGGTGCTGGCGCGGGCGGGGTTTTGCGCGTAGCACGCTGGGTCGGCAGGTCAGGAGCGGGCGGCGGGGGATCCGGTGGTCGCTCGCGAGGTTCCGGAGCGAGTTCCTCGGACGGCTATCCAGGCGGACCTACCGCGATGGTGCGCAACACCGACGGCCTCGGTGCGCGGGCGCACCCCACGGCGGCGCACCAGATGATGATCGCGGGACTTCCGAATCCAACGGCCGCTTTACACACAGTTGACATTCGGGCGGCGATCCGCAGACGTTAGGGCGCGATTCAACGGTTGCAAACCGAGGACGAACGTCAGCGCAGTGGGCTACCCTTGGCGGGCGTAACCGGGGCGTTAGTCCCTAGACGACAGCGGGCGCAGGCCACATCACTGCGTGAATGCCGGGCGTTCCGGACAAATCGATTTATGCCCAGGACGGTCAACGCTCACGAGGGACGCAGACGCGCAGACGCGCCGCGCTCGCGTCCGCGGCGATTAGCGACAACGAGACCACGACACTTGGCACATCGCTGAGGCAGACACGCCGTCTGCCTCAGCGCATGCGGTCAGCCCGGCTTCAACACATAGCCGCCAGGTTCGATCGCGCAGCGCAACACGCTGATATCAACCGCTCGCGCCCGCATTGCAGGCAACTCCCAGCCGCGCGGCAGGGCTTTCCAAGATCCGCACCCAAGGCTGGGGATCGCCGCGCCGTCGAACCAACGGCGGGCGGACCGCGATCAGCCGCTGGTGCGGCTGGAAAGGAGATCTGCGCGATGACACAAAGCAACTGGGTGAGCGGGCCGACACCGGCGGCACCGGCGCCTGTGACCCGGACTCGACGCGGGCGAGCCGGCATGGCCGCTCTCGGCGCGGTCGGCGGAGTGGTAGCGGGCGTGGCCATCACGTGGGGTGTCGTCGGGGCAAACGCCGCGTCCTCCACCTCGGGCACGGCCGTTCCCCCTGCGCGGTCGTCGGTTCAGTTCGGCCCCTGCGGCCCCCACGGCGGCGGCCTGGACACCTCAGGCACGGTCACGACCGTGGGCGCGTCGTCGGTGACCATAAAGACGAGCGCGGGCACCAAGACCTACAAGGTGACGTCCTCCAGCGACATCGACAAGAACGGAGAGGCGCAACTGTCCGACCTGAAGGCCGGGGACGTCGTGAGGTTCGACACCGAGACGGTCAACGGCGCAACGGTCATCGATCACCTGCACGCAGGCAGCGAGGCGCTCGACCGGCCGACCGGCTGAGCATCACAGTCCGGAACCGATAGACCGCGCGTCGGCCGCTCACCCTGTCGGTGGGCGGCCGTCGCCGCCCGCAAGCCCCTCCTCGATCCCTGCGCGACCGCCTCCACTCTTCGCTCAGACCCGCCGAACCGGCGCCGATGGGGGAGGCGCCATGTTCACGGTCACCTCTT
Organism: Jatrophihabitans sp.; assembly: GCA_025924515.1. GTDB lineage: Bacteria > Actinomycetota > Actinomycetes > Mycobacteriales > Jatrophihabitantaceae > JAICIE01. Next base: position 8,099 of record JAICIE010000001.1, read on the forward strand.
TCACCCGCCGCGCGACGATCGCTGTGATTGCCGCCGCAGTAGGCCTCGCCTCCGCCGGCGGGGCAGCAGCCACGTCCTCCCCCGCTGCCGCCGCACCGACGTCGACCGGTTCGTTCACCCCGATCTTCGCGGATGACTTCAACGGAACGTCCGTCAACCGCGCGAACTGGGCGGTGTACAACAACGCCAAGACGCCGAAGGCGCACCTGGCCGCCAACGTCGTGGTTCACGACGGCATGGTGTCGCTGGAGACGAAGTACGACTCCGCACTCGGCAGATGGACAACCGCCGGTATGTGCCTGTGCCAGAACAAGTCGCTACGGCAGACCTACGGCGAGTGGGAAATGCACGCTCGTGTCTCGGCAGGCGACAGCCGGGCCGTGGCACTGCTGTGGCCCACCTCCGGGTGGCCTCCGGAGGTCGACTTCATGGAGATGGGTGGCGAGGACGCCCAGGGCAGCCGGCAGCTCAACACCATGACCGTGCACTACGGCCCCCGTTCGCAGAACAACATGATTCATTCCTCCGAGTCGGGCGACTTCACCCAGTGGCACACCATCGGCGTCCAGTGGTCGCCGGGGGTCATTCGATACCTGCTCGACGGGCAGGTCACCAGGACGGTGGCGAGCCCCAACGTGCCGAACCAGCAGATGTGGTTCGGCGTGCAGACCAGTCCCGAGGCCGCCGCGAAGCCGACGACACCGGTCAATTTCGACATCGACTGGGTCAGGGAGTACGCGTACAACCCGGACGGCGCGGGCCCGGCGCTGACCGCACCGGCCGTGGTCACCGCCCCGTCGGCGGCGTTCAGACCGTCCGCCGCTGTGGGGTCCGACAGCAGCAACGACGTCATTCCCGTGTCAGTCGATTGGGCCGCAAAACCGGGCTCCAGCGCCATCTGCAAACAGGTTCTGACCCGCGCCGTCGGTGCGGCTGCGCCTGTCGGCGTACGGCTCACCTCGGCGACCGCCTCGAATGCAGTCGACACGCTCACGCTCGGCGAGCGCATCCGCTACACGGCACAGGCGACGGGGTGCGACGGTTCAGCCAGTCCGGCCGCCACCGGTCCTACCCGCATCTACAACGTCACACAGCAGGACGGGGACTGGGTCAGCCGCGCAGGTTCGTGGTCGACGCTCACCAGCTCGGCGTTCTCCGGTGGGACGATCGGGGAGACCTACGTCCCCGGGGCGTCCGTCAGGTTCTACATGGGCCACGTGGCAGCGATCGCCCTGGTCGGCGAGCGCGGACCCCACAAGGGCACAGCCAGGGTCTACGTGGACGGCGTCTATTCGACCACGTTGAACAACTACGCAACGGCGACTGCCGAACGGCGCGTGCTCTGGACGGACAGCTTCTCCGAAGCGGGACCGCACACGCTCACTGTCGTCAATGTGGGCAGCGCAGGCTCGGGCCTGGGAGTCGACGCCGTCGCCAAGCTCACCTCCTGACCGGCACCCCCAGGCAGCTCGCCAGGCCGGTTCTGCGCAACGGCCGCGACGTGGTCATCCTCATTGCGCCTCGAAGGCGATCAGTTGCAGCCGCGGCGCCGGTCCGGGGCGATGACGCCGTGCGCCATGACGGCCGGTCCGTCAGGTCGAGGCGCACGACGCGCCCGCTGTGCAGAGCCGAGCGCCAGGCGCGATACCGGTCGATCCAATCCAGTCCCGAGACACGTCCCGCGCATGACGGGCGGCGGCTTGCTCAATTAGTCTGTGCGTGCGAATATAGCTCGATGGCGGCCGCGTCGATCCTGCACGCGGACCTCGACTCCTTCTATGCATCCGTCGAGCAGCGTGACCGCGGGGAGCTCGCCGGCCGGCCCGTCATCGTCGGTGGCGGGGTCGTTCTCGCCGCGAGTTACGAGGCGAAGGCGTTCGGCGTCCGCACCGCGATGGGCGCCCGGCAGGCGCGTCGTCTCTGTCCGCAGGCGGTAGTCGTCGCGCCGCGGTTCGCGGCGTACCAAGAGGCCAGCAACGACGTGTTCGCCGTGTTCCGCGACACGACGCCGCTGGTGGAGGGCATTTCGATCGACGAGGCGTTCCTCGACGTCGGCGGACTGGCCCGGATCGCGGGGACACCCTGTGACATCGCGGCACGACTGCGGCGTCGGGTCGCCGAGCAGGTTGGGTTGCCGTTGACCGTCGGGATCGCGCGCACCAAGTTCCTGGCGAAGGTCGCCAGTCGCGTCGCCAAGCCCGACGGGCTACTGCTCGTCGAACCGGACCAGGAACTGGCCTTCCTGCACCCACTGCCGGTCGAGGTGGTCTGGGGAATCGGCAAGGTCACCGCGGCGAAGTTGCACGACCGCGGCATCGCCACCGTCGCGCAACTCGCGGAGGTGGACGAGCATGCGCTGCAGTCGATGCTCGGCCGGGCATCAGGCCGGCAGCTGCACGCCCTGTCGCACAACCGCGACCCGCGCCCCATCAACACCGGTCGTCGTCGCCGCTCCATCGGCTCGCAACGTGCCCTCGGATCGCGCTACACGCCGCCGCGGGAGCTGGAGGAATCCGTCGTCGCGTTGGTCGACCGCGTCTGCCGCCGGATGCGGCACGCGCGGCGAGTGGGGCGGACGGTCGTCCTGCGCCTGCGCTTCGACGACTTCAGCCGGGCGACGCGATCGCACACGCTGCCGTTTGCGACCGCAGAGACCGCGCTCGTCCTCACAGCGGTGCGGGCCTTGCTGCGCGAAGCGATGCCGCGGATCCGCACCGACGGCGTGACCCTTGTCGGCGTAGCCGTGGCCAACCTCGCCGACGAGGACCCGCTCCAGCTGGAGCTGCCCTTCGCCGAACGCGGCCGGATGAGCGGCCGCGCCCTCGACCGCAGCATCGACGCGGCGCGCGACCGATTCGGCACCGCCGTGGTGACGCGAGCCGCCCTGCTGCGACGCGGTCCCGACGTCGACGTGCCGAAGCTGCCGGACTAGACGCTCGCGCAGGTGCTGGGACCCGGTGGGCGTCGGGTCGTCCAGGATCGCGCACGGCAGGATGGGACGGTGCCGCTTCGCTTGCTGTTCGTGTGCTCCGGCAACATCTGCCGCTCGCCCACCGCCGAGACCGTGATGCGCCGACTCGTCGACGAAGCCGGCCTCGCCGGCGAGATCGACGTCGACAGCGCCGGTACCGGACACTGGCACGTAGGCGAGCCGCCCGACCCGCGCGCCGTCGTTGCAGCACGAGAACGCAGCCTCACCGTCGGCGGCGTCGCCCGGCAGATCGCCCCGACGGACTTCGAGGACTTCGATCTGATCCTCGCCGTCGACGACGAGAACCTGCGGCGGCTACGGCGACTCACCCCGCCCGGCGCGGCCGACCGCGTCCGCAAGCTGGCCCCGGACGACGTGCCGGACCCGTACTACGGCGGCCCGGACGGGTTCGACCTCGTCCTCGACCTTCTGGACAAGAACTGCCGCGCGCTGCTCGATGAGCTTCGCCAAGACTGACCCGGCTCCCCTCGAGGCCGCCGGGCTGCGTTGGCTGGCCGACGCGGGCGCGCGCGTCCCGGACATCCTCGAGGATCGACCGGGACGACTCGTCCTGCAGACGATCCCGCGAGGACGACTCACCGCAGCCGGCGAGGAGGATCTCGGCCGCATGCTCGCGACCGTGCACCGCGCAGGCGCCTCGCGATTCGGGACACTTCCCGCGGCCGGGCGATTCTTCGTCGGCCGCTGCGAACTCGACTCACCCGAGGGTGAGGACTGGAACGCCTACTACCTCGAACACCGCTGCCTGCCCCTGGCGCGCCGGATCGGGCTGGAAGGCGAGGTCGCCCGAGTGCGCGTCGACGCTCCCGTCGAACCGGTGGCGCGACTGCACGGCGATCTGTGGTCGGGCAACGTGCTCGCCGACCGTGACGGGCGACCGTGGCTCATCGATCCGGCCGCCTACGGCGGACATCGCGAGGTCGATCTTGCGATGCTCGACCTCTTCGGCTCAATCCCGGCACGTACCGTCGCGGCCTACGACGAGATCTACCCGCTCTCGGAAGGGTGGCGGGAACGGGTTCCGCTGTGGCAACTGTTTCCGCTGCTCGTCCACGCCGTCCTCTTCGACGGCGGCTACACCGCCCGCGCCGCAGCGCTTGCACGCGCCTGCCGCTGAGGCGTGCACCGCGGCCTACATCAGAGAGTCGTAACGAAATCGTCTAGACCATTGTTATGGTCTAGGCCATCTGCTTTGCTGTCAGCAGGAGTCTCGCGGCACGGAGGAGGACGTCGGTGGCCATCACCGCCCGGGGCGTCGCTGCCGACCCAATCGCCCGGGAGCCGAAGTATTACACGGTGAAACGGCACTTGCTCAACGCGATTTCGTCGCTGCAGCCGGGAGCCGCGGTCCCGACCGAACGGGAACTCGCCGCGGAGCTGGGCACATCTCGCACGACCGTCAGGCAGGCGTTGCTCGAGTTGGTTGCCGAAGGTCGGCTGATCCGCCGGCAGGGGTCGGGAACATATGTGGCCGACGGCAAGATCACCTGGCCGCTCCACCTAGCCAGCTTCACCGAGCAGGCCGCCGCCCACGGGCTCACCGCCTCGTCCCAACTGCTCGGTGTCGACCGCGTAGCCGCGGACGAAGGAACGGCAGAACGGCTCGGCATCCGAGTCGGCGACGCCCTTCACCAGATCGACCGGCTGCGGTTTGCCGACGAAACCCCCATGGCCGTCGAGCGATCGCTGCTCCCGGCTAACCGCTTCCCGTTCCTCGGCCGCAAGATCCGGAAGGCCGGGTCGCTGCACGCACTGTTGGCCGCCGACTACGGCGTCACCCTGCGGCGCGGCGAGGAAACGATTGACACCATCCCGGCGGCGCCGCGCGAAGCCGCGCTGCTCGACGCTGACGTCGGCGTGCCCATGCTGGTCGTTCGCCGCCGCAGTTTCGACTCGAGAGGCAGCGCCGTCGAATGGGGCACGACGTGGTTTCGGGGTGACCGAATCACGCTCGTCGCCCACCTCAGCCCGGGCATCCCGGCAGGAACCGCATGACGTCCCCCGCGCGCATCCAGTGTTGGTCGGGGGGCCGGGTCGTCACCCCGGGCGGCGTCCTCTCACCCGGCTGGCTGCGGGCATCGGACGGAAGAATCCTCGACGTCGGAACCGGCGATCCGCCCGCTCTTCCAGCCGCCGGCGAGGCCGAGCGCCATGACCTCGCCGGCGCCTGGCTGCTACCCGGTTTCATCGACCTCCACATGCACGGCGGCGGCGGCCACGATGCGACCAATTCGCCGCGCGAGGCTTCACAGGCGGTGGCTTACCACGCCCGGCACGGGACGACGAGCACGCTCGTCTCGCTGGTGACCGCGCCGATTCCAGATCTCGCGCGCCAGCTGCGCTGGATCGCCGAGCTCGCCCAGCAGGCAGCCGGCTCACACGGCCGCGTCCTGGGTGCGCACCTGGAGGGGCCGTTCCTGTCGCCGCTACGGTGCGGGGCGCAGAACGTGCAGCACATGCGGGAACCGGACCGTGAGGTGTTCGCCAGGCTCCTTCACGCGGCTGGTGGCACGTTGCGCTCGATCACGTTGGCGCCGGAGCTGCCGGGTGCGGTCGACGTGGTGCGCGACGCTGTCTCGGCCGGCGTGGTTGCCGCGCTGGGACATTCCGACGCCACCTACGCCGCCGCCTGCGCGGCGATCGACGCAGGGGCCGGCCTGGCGACCCACCTGTTCAACGGGATGCGTCCGCTGCATCACCGAGAACCGGGGCTCATCGGCGCGGCGCTGGCCTCCCGAATCGCCGTGGAGCTGATAAACGACGGAATCCACGTGCACCCCGCGGTAACCAGCATGGTGGCCTGTCCCCCAGGACACCTCGCGCTGGTCTCCGACGCCATCTCGGCCGCCGGAGTGGGAGACGGAGACTACGCGCTCGGCGGCCAGCCGGTCCGCGTTCGCGACGGACGGGCCCGGCTGTCGTCGACCGGCTCGCTGGCCGGCAGCACGCTCACCATGGACGACGCCGTGCGGCGGGCCGTGCAGGAGAGCGGCCTGTCGATGGAAGCGGCTTCCGCGGCGGCGTCCGGAACCCCGGCCCGCGTGCTCGGCATGGCAGATGAGGTCGGCGCGCTGTCGCCCGGACTCGCGGCCGACCTCGTCATCCTCGATGATGAGCTGCAGATCGTAGAGGTCGTGTTCGCCGGGCGTCCGCTGGGCGCCGCCGACGCCGGTGGCCGGGTTACGACTGCGTATCGAGAATCCGGTTTGGTCTAGACCACCGCCGGGTGGACACGGTACTGTGCGACTATTCGATGACTGCCGAACCGCGGGGACGGAACCCCCTTCCTCACTGCGGCCGCCCGCTGGCCAAAAGCGCCGACGCTCGCCGGGTGAGTCAACTACACCACTGGAGGTTCGAATGAGGCGAAGCCTGATCGGAGCCGCGGCAGTAGCAGCCGTCGGCAGCCTGGTCCTGAGTGGCTGCGGCGGTTCCAGCGGCGGCGGGGGCGGCAGCTCGAAGGGGGCCAGCGGCGGCGCCGCGACCCTGAAGCTCGTCGTCGCCGACTACGGGACGGGCCCGCAGAACACCAGTTCCAAGTACTGGAAGGGCATCATCAGTGCCTTCCACACGAAGAACCCGTCGATCAGCGTCAACGTGACGGCGATCAACTGGAACGACTTCGACAACCAGGTCCAGACGCTGATCCAGAATCATCAGTATCCAGACATCACCGAAGGCGACTACTTCCAGAACTACGCGCAGGAGGGCCTGCTCTACTCGGCGCAGGACGCCCTGAGCAAGCCCGGCAACCTCCTGCAGGCCTTCAAGGCGCAGGGAAGCTACAAGGGCACGCAGTACGGCATGCCGTTCACGACCAGCTCGCGCACGCTGTTCTACAACAAGAAACTCTTCCAGCAGGCCGGCATCAGCTCGCCGCCGCAGACCTGGGCGGACATCAAGGCCGACGCGGCCAAGATCACGAAGCTCGGCAAGGTCGGTTACGGCCTACCGCTCGGCCCCGAAGAGGCCCAGGCCGAAACGCTCCTGTGGTTCCTCGGCAACAACGGCGGGTACCAGACCTCCAGCGGCAAGTGGGAGATCAACAGCCCGCAGAACGTCCAGACCATGCAATTCCTGCAGTCACTGGTCAAGGCGGGACTGACCGAACCGCACCCCGGCACCAAGAACCGTACGGACCTCTGGCAGGACTTCGCTGCCGGCAAGATCGGCATGATCAACGGGTCGCCTGCATTGATCCCGATCATGCAGAAGGCCGGCGTCCTGAAGACGTCCGACTGGGCCTCCGTGTCGATCCCGGGCAAGAGCGGGCCGCTCTCGACCACGCTCGGTGTCTGCGACAACGTCGCGGCGTTCAAGCCGAACGGGCATCAGGCACAGATCAAGAAGTTCCTCGACTTCGCCTACCAGGACAAGTACCAGCTGCAGTTCGACAAGGAGTACGACCTGCTGCCGGCGACGACCTCGGCGGCCAAGGCGCTTTCGTCCGATCCGATCTTCGCCCCGTTCCTGAAGGCGCTGCCGAACGCCCGTCAGTACCCCAGCGACACGGTGTGGGCGAATGTGAAGAGCCAGCTCCAGCACACGGTCGGCACCGCGATCACCGGAAACCCGAAGAGCGTGCTCGACACGCTGCAGCAGACGGCCGAGAAGGGCGCCTGAACCTCGCGGAGGCAGCCGGCGCGCAGTCGCGGGGCACGATCGCCGCGGCCGCGCGCTGGTCCGATTTCCCACAGCCGCCTATTCGTCATCGAGGAGACCTCGCGTGACCGACCAGCTCACCGGAGGTTCGTCAACGGGCGCGGTCGACTCGCCCGCCCCGTCCCGACCGTCCGACAACGCACCTGCCGGCGCCGCAGGACCGTCCGGACGGACCGGTCCGCTCGCACGCCGCATCGGACAATCACTATCCCCGCTGCTGTGGGTCGGCCCGGCCGTGGCGTTGATCGCCGTGGTGGTGCTGTGGCCGGTGGTCGTCATGGTGCACACCTCGATACAACACATCAGCCCGGATGGGTTCGTCCTGGGTTCGGCCGGCGGAGGGAACTACGGCGACCTCTTCTCCGAACCTGCGCTGAAGGGCGTCCTGATCCGCACCGTGATCTGGACGGTCGCCGTCGTCGTCGTGACAATGGTCCTCTCCCTCGCCGCGGCGCAGCTGTTCAACCAGCGCTTCCCGGGGCGGCGGGTCGCCCGCTGGGCGTTGATCATGCCGTGGGCGGCCTCGGTGATGATGACGGCGTTGATCTTCCGGTGGTCGTTGAACGCGAGCAGCGGCGTGATCAACGTGTTCCTTCGCGACGTCGGATTGTTGCACCGGCTCGGCACCAACCAGGCGGACTGGCTCGGTCGTCCCACGGCCGCGCTGGTGTGGATGATGGGCGTGGCGGTGTTCGTGTCACTGCCCTTCAGCACGTATGCCCTGCTGGCCGGGCTGCAGACGATCCCGGCGGAGCTCTACGAAGCGGCCCGCGTCGACGGAGCGGGGACGTGGCGCATCTATCGGTCGATCACCCTGCCGCTGCTGCGCCCGGCAATCATCGTCGCGACGTTGATCAACGTCATCAACGTCTTCAACTCCTTCCCGATCATCTGGGAAATGACACGGGGCGGACCGGGCTACAGCACGAGTACCACCACGCCGTTCATGTTCATCTTGAAACAGTCCTACATCGGCGAGTCCGCGGCCATGTCCGTGCTGAACTTCGGTCTTGTGATCGTCGTCGTGCTGCTGTTCCTGCGGCTGACGCGGTGGAAGGAGCAGATGGGCTGATGACCGCCGTCACCGCAGACACGACCCCGAAACGGGGCGCCGACCATCACCGCCGCGCCGCCGGCCCCCCGCGGAGCACAACAAGAGGCCGCACGATCCTGCTGGCCTTCGCGGCCTACGTCATCGCCATGCTGTTCGTGCTGCCGTATGCCGAGATGGTTATCACCGCGCTGCGGCCGCCCCGGGAGCTCAACCGTCCCGGCTACCTGCCGCAGCACTGGAACTTCTCGAACTTCACCACGATCTGGAAGACCGGCTTCGGAGGGAATCTGGGCGCCAGCCTGAAGATCGCGGCCGGGGCCACTGTGCTGGTTCTTCTCGTTTCACTTCCCGCTGGCTATTACACCGCGCGGCGGCGCTTCCGGGGGCGCACGCTGTTCTTGCTGTTGGTGCTCGCGACCCAGATGTTCCAGCCTGCGGCCATGCTGGTCGGGATTCAGCGCGAGTTCATCAGCTTCAAACTGCCGAGTCCGGTCTTCTCGCTGATCCTGGTGAATGCCGGCTTCAACCTGGCCTTCGCGGTGTGGATCCTCAACGCCTACTTCTCGTCTATCCCCGCCGAACTCGAGGAAGCCGCGATGGTCGACGGCACCAGTCGCCTCGGCGCGATGTGGAGGATCACCTTCCCGTTGGCGCTGCCGGGAATCGTCACCGCGCTCATCTTCACCTTCATCGGGGCGTGGAACGAGTTCATCGTGGCGCTTACGCTGACCCTGGGCGTGAGCAACACGCAGACCCCGCTGACCGTCGCGATCAACAGCTACATCGGGCAGTACTCGGTGGACTGGGGGCACCTGTTCGCCGGCGCGGTCATCGCGACCCTGCCCGTCATCGTCCTCTTCGCGATCATCGAAAAGCACGTCGTCAGCGGCCTCACAGCGGGCTCCATCAAGTAGCGGGTATCCGCCGTCGTTCGACGGGGGCGCCCCTGACAGGAGCGGACGGGTCATGTCCCACATCGCCACGGAAGCACCAGCTCAGCCGACCCGGTGCATCGTGCTGACGGGCGGTCGGTGAGCGTCGATCCGTGCGTGTCCGGTCCCCGTGAGGTGGTGGCGGCTCTTGACGTCGGCGGCACCACGATCAAGGCCGCGATCGTCGGCGTGGGCGGTCGGTTCCAACACCGTCGGGTGCTTCGGACACCGGTCACCGAGGGGCCGGACGCGGTCGTCGCGGCCGTGCTCGGTGAAGTGCGGGCGCTCATCGCCCACGCGGAGGGATCGGGCTCGTCGAGCGTCTGCGGCATCGGCCTGGTCGTCCCAGGCTCCGTCGACGCGGCGGCCGGGGTGGCCCGGTTCGCCGCCAACATCGGTTGGCGCAACGTCGCCTTGGGCGCCTTGGTCGAGAAGGAAACCGGAATACCGTGCAGCGTCGAGCATGACGTGCGCGCGGCCGGAATCGCGGAGGCCGCCCTCGGCCGGGTCGCCGGCGTCGACGACGCCATTCTGGCTGTCATCGGCACCGGTCTCGCGGCCGTCCTGTGGTCGGCCGGACGGCAGGTGTCCGGCGCCTCCCGGCTGGCCGGCGAGCTAGGGCACCTGCCGGTCTGGCCCGACGGCGAGCCGTGCCCGTGCGGTCAGCGCGGCTGCCTCGAGCGCTACGCCTCCGCCGGCGCCATCGTGCGCCGGTACGAGCAGGCAACCGGACGACACACGACAGGCGAGGCGATCGTCGCTCTCGCCGAGCATGAGGGTGCCGCGCGCGACGTGTGGCGGGATGCGATAACGGCGCTCTCGATCGGTCTGGCCTCGTGCACGATGCTGCTCGACCCTGCCCTGATCGTGTTGGGTGGCGGCCTGTCCAGCGCCGGTGAGCGATTGCGCGCCGCGGTCAGCAACGCGTTGGCGACCCGGGTCGTCTGGCGCGACCCGCCGCCGGTCGAGATCTCGCCGCTCGGCGCGGGCGCCGGATTGCTCGGGGCGGCAATCCTCGCCGCGGACGCCGCTGGGGTGCCCGGACTTGTGGCCAGCGGGTCGCGATAGCGCCTAAAAGTCAGGACCTCAGAGCAGCCAGGGGTCGATCTCTACGGTCTGGCGCGGCGGATCGGCTATGACCGGCGATTCCCGGCGCCGCCTGCGGATCGGTGCGGTTCCCCACCGCCGGACCAGTCCGCGCATCCCCTCGGCGCCCGCGCCGAGCCGCGTGAAATCGGCCCGGCGCGGGCCGGTCGGCAGATCCCGGGGTAGAGCGGCGGCGCTCACCACCCAGGCCGGCAATCGAAGCAGGTCGAGGACGGCGAACAACCGCTCCGACTCGATGAAACTGTCGGGGTCCAGTTCGGCGATCAATAGCTCGAGCAGGTCTTCCAGGGCCTCGGGGCGCCCGCAGATATCGGCGAAAGCCCCTGCGTACTCCACGCCCACCGGTTCGGTGATCATGTCGGTGCGGTCCTCATGATCGAAGGACGGGTCGGAGACATAGCGTCCGACCTCCTGTCCTTCGCGCCATCCGATGACCACCAGCTGCCGGTCGCGCAGAACGCGGACCACAAGGACGGGAACCCCGAGCTCGGCGGCCAGCGTCGCGCCGACTCCGATCAGGTCGCGGCGTCGCGCTGCTACGGCGCCGGCAGCCCGCGCCGGCACCCCCACGACCCAGTCCCCTTCGGTCGGCGCTATCCACCCCGTGAACCGCATCCGGCGCAGCGCGGCAACGACATCCGCGTGCGAGCCGCGACCGTCCGCTCCCCCGCCGACCCGGACCAGCACGGCGGCATAGGTCGACCCAGCAGGGCCATCCGCGTCCCGCGGAGGCCGAGCCATGCCCGGATACACCATGCCTCCAGGATGCCCACCGTCCTTCTTCGTACGTTCGTCGCGGGGGCATGCTGGTCCCGTGCCGTCCGATCAGGTCAGCGCCGCAACGTCACCGGGGTGGACGTGGGATCCCTCGCTGTATGCGGGCAGCGCCCCGTACTACGCCGTCGGCCGGGTCGGCTACCCGGCCGAGGTCGCCGCGCTGTTGGTCGACGCGCTGCAACTGGACGGTTCCGGGCGGCTGCTCGATGTCGGCTGCGGCCCGGGATCGCTGACCCTGCTGCTCGCGCCGCACTTCAGCGAGGCGTTCGGCATCGACGCGGACCGCGACATGCTGACCGAGGCAGCCAGGCTGGCCGAGGAGAAGGGCATCGGCAACGTCAGGTGGCGACAGCTGCGCGCCGAGGAACTGCCCGCTGACCTGCCACCGGCGCAGCTGGTCACCTTCGCCCAGTCACTTCACTGGATGGACCGGCGCCGCGTGACCAGAGCCGTCCGCGCGCTGCTCGTCCCGCACGGCGCGGTCGTGCATGTGCACGCCACCACCCACGAAGGCGTCGGCACCGATGCCCCGCTCTCGCATCCCCAGCCGCCACGGAAGGCCATCACCCTGCTGGTGCAGCGCTACCTCGGCCCGCAGCGCCGGGCCGGGCAGGGCGTCCTCACGCCGGGGGTGGCGGACAGCGAGGACGTCGTCTACCGCGCCGCCGGGTTCACGGGTCCGCGGCACCTGGAGGTCCCCGGCCGGGTGGTGGACCGCTCCGCAGCCGAGGTCGCAGCATCGGTCTACTCGCTGTCCGGATCGACCCCGTCCCTGTTCGGCGACCGCCTGCCGGACTTCGACGCAGATCTGCGCCGTCTGCTCGCCGACGCAAGCCCTGATGGGCGCTTCAGCGAGCAGATGGCTCCGATCGCTCTGGACATCTGGCGCTGACGGCTCGTGCGCGAGCGGCCGAACGCACCAGGTGATCACGCTCGGCGACGTCCGTAGCCCGACGGGCGGCTTCCGCGTAGGCCGTCGCGGCGGCAGCGAGGTCGCCGCCGAGCTCGTGGAGGTGGCCGCGGACGGCGTGCCAGCGATGCCTCTCGCCCAACACCTGACGCAGGCGGTCGGTCTCGCGGAGCCCGCCGGCAGAGCCGAGGACGTGGCCGACCGCGACCGCGCGCCCGAGCACCGCTGCGGGGTCCTGGCGCACCGGGTCGTCGCTGAGGGCGACGAGGTCGTCGTACCAGGCGAGGATCTGCGCCCAGTCGGTCTCGTCGGAGCTCGCCGCGTCGTCGTGCAGCGCGGCGATTGCGGCCTCGATCTGGTAGCGGCCGGGGCATTGTGCCGCCAGCGCCGACTGCAGGATGCGCACACCCTCGGCGATCTCGCGGGTGTCCCAGAGGTCGCGGTCCTGTCGATCCAGCGGCACGATGCGGCCCTCGGCGTCGAACCGCGCCGCCAGGCGAGCGTGATTGAGCAGCATCAGCGCAAGCAGTCCCCGCGCCTCCGGTTCGTCGGTGGCCAGAGTGAGCTGGCGGGCGAGCCGGATCGCCTCGCCCGCCAGGTCCACCCGTCCCGCGTGCCCGGCCGTGTAGACCAGGTACAGCACCCGGAGGACGACGGCGAGGTCGCCGGGCTGGTCGAGGCGGCGGCCCTGCAGGGTGCGCTTGGCCCGGCTGATCCGCTGCGCCATCGTCGCCTCGGGCACGTAGAACGCGTCTGCGATCTCCCGGGTGGTCAGTCCGCCGACCGCGCGGAGCGTCAGCGCGACCTGGGAGGCGGGCGCGAGATGTGGAACGCAGCAGCAGAAGAGCAGGAACAGGGTGTCGTCGCCCGCCTCGGCGGCGCCTGGCCGCGGCTCGGCGTAGGTCGCCTCCTCGCGCCGGCGCCGGGCCGCCTCGCTGCGGCGGGCGTCGACGAGCCGCCGGGTCGCGACCGTCGCCAGCCAGGCCCGCGGGTCGCGCGGCGGGTGTTCCGGCCACACCCGCAGAGCCTCCAGCAGGGCGTCCTGCAGGGCGTCCTCGGCGGCATCGAAGTCCTCACCCCGACGGACCAGGGCCGCGAGCACCCGGGGGACGAGGGCGCGCAGCGCGCCCTCGTCCGGCAGTCGTGTCGGGTCGTCGATCACGCCGGGTCAGGCGTCCGCCGGCGCCTCGGACATGACCTCCCGCACGTCGATCCACTCGTACAGCGGCTTCCCGCCCGGGCCGGGTTCGGAGGAGACGTAGGCCGCCACCTGGAGGGCGCGCTGGTACGACTCGACGTCGATCATGTACCAGCCGGCGACCAGATCACTCGTCTCCGGGTGGGGGCCCTCGGTGGTGACCGGCGCGGCGTCCGGGCCGCCGTAGCGCACCCACGTGCGCGTCGGCGTCAGGGCGTGCGCGCCGACGAACTCCCCGTTCTCCTCGAGCAGTTCGCTGACATGCCTGAGGAAGGCCATGTGCGCCTCAACGTCCTCGGGCGCCCACTGGTCCATCGGCGGGAAGGGGTGGTGCGGCGCCGGTCCGCCGCGGTAGTGCTTGAGGAGCAGGTACTTCGGCATGGTGATCTCCTGGGGTCGTGGGCCGCGCCGATCGTGGCCCGTCATCTCGTGAGCGGAGCCGGACGGGCCTTCTCGACATGGAATCACCCACGGACTTCCGCGACCGCGCAGAGCGCTCGCAAATACCGGCCGACGGGGGCGTTCGAGGCCAGACTGGGGCCATGGATCGTGGCGGCAAGGAGCAGCGTCGGCGCGACCGGTTGCGGGACTATCAGGCGCAGCTCGAGGCGACCCGGCAGTCCGTCGCCGTCCTGGCGGAGTTCGCCCGAGGCCGCGAGTCCCGCGCCGCGGACCGGCCCTTGGAGGCTGAGTTCGCCGCCACAGCCGTCGAGGGATGTGCCGAGCCGCTGCCGGCGGGGGTGTGGGTCGCCTTGCGGCGAGGGGACCTGGACGCGGTCGTCGACATCCTCGTGCAGGCCGCCACGGAGCAGTTCTTGATCGCAGAGCACGAGGAGCTGGGCAGCGGCTATCGGCTGACTGCGGTCCCCGAGTCCCGCGGCGTGCCGGACCTCGACCGGCTTATCGCGCAGGTCGCCGCCCTGCTCCGGGTGCCGAACGACGTCTTGTCGGTCATCGCCGGCTGGGGGCCGGAGGATCCCCGCACGGTTGCCGAGATCGACCACTTGCTCGATCCGCGGCACGGCCCGCCCACTGCGGCGACCGGCGCCCGGCCCGCGCCCCGACCGGCCTCATTGCCGGCGCCCACCAAGGCACCGGCCGACCCGAGAACGCGGTTGACCTTGTCGCGTGCGGAGTTCGCCGCCGTGTTGGCGCTGACACCGGATCAACGCGACGTGTTCGCAGCGCTGACTCGGGAGGCCGACATCCTGATCAGAGCCGACTCCGGCGGATCGTCCGCGGCCAGCCCGACCGCGGAGGCGTGAACGTCAAATCCCTCGGTGACCCGGTGGGATCCGAGGGGTACACGGCGCCCTCACAGGAACCGAGGCGGGCAGGTGCGCTTGTCCCTAGGGACGACAGCATGGCCGTGCAGCAACTGCACGGCCATGCCTGGTGTGACGGTTCAGACGACGCGGACGTTGTCCGCCTGGGGACCCTTCTGGCCCTGAACGGCGTCGAACTCCACGCGCTGGTTCTCGTCGAGGGACTTGTACCCGTTACCGACGATGGCAGAGAAATGCACGAAAAGGTCCTTGCCGCCGTCGTCGGGGGTGATGAAGCCGAAGCCCTTTTCGCTGTTGAACCACTTCACGGTGCCTTGTGCCATTACTGCTTCCCTTCGATGAAGCCGGTGCCGCAACGCACCCCGCGTGCGTCGCGTGGTTTTGCGGATGACGGCCTTCGAGTCAAGCAACAAAGGCGACAGGCGCAACTGCAACAATCCTGCGTCGCGCATCAAGCCGATGAAGGAACTGCTGACAACCGTCCACCACCATAGCAGGCTCGCTGGTGCTCGGCATCGGATGGGGCGTGCCGCCCCCTGTGCTCGCTCGTGCGATGCGCCGCAACCGGCTTCACCGGGTCGGCAATGTGATCCCGTACCGGGTGATCTTGCGATAGATGGTCGCCCGACCGATCCCGAGCTTCTGCGCGGCTTGCACCATGCTCACGCCGGGCTCGGTCAGGCACCGCACGATCTCGTCGCGCTCGACGACTTCCAGCCGGCTCAGCGGTGCCCGGCCGCTGGTGAAGACCTCGGGCGGCAGGTGACGGGCGTCCACGAGGTCGGTGCGTGCGGCCGCCTGGCGGACAACCTCGCGCAACTGCGCGACGTTGCCCGGCCAGTGATAGGCGCTCAGCGCGCGGGCGGCCGCGGGTGCGAACCCGATCGGCCGCTGCCGCTCCGTCCCGGCGATCTGCTGTGCCAACGGCAGAACGTCTTCGGTGCGGTGCCGCAAGGGCGGCGCCTCCACGACCGTGTCGACGAGGCCGGCTAGCGGGGTCGGAATGGCGTGAAATGCCCGAGCGGCCAGGACGAACGGCTGCGGCTGTGCGCGAGTGTGCCGGTGTCCGGCCAGGACGGCCGCGAGCTCGTCGGCCGCCCAGGCGGGCAAGGTGTCGATGCGCGACACGACGACGCAGGTGTCCTCGGCCTTGATCTCCGGCGTCCAGGAGGCGAGCCACGCCCCCACGTGGTCGCCGGCCGGCGCCCGGGCGTGCAGGATGCGAGCGCGAGCGGTGAGCCGCCGCCGCGCCAGGGCCGCGAGGGTCGCCTTGCCCGCGCCTCGCTCACCCACCACGGCGGCCACCCGCCCGGCCGCGAGCGCCGCCCCGAGCTCGCTCACCGCCGAGCGCCAGCAGGCCGACACGCAGGGGTCGGCGTCCTGCGTCCCGGTCGCGACGACGACGTGGAAAACCTCGCCGCGCAGCGCACGGCCGGGAGCGCGGCCCCCCGCCCGCGCGAGCATGAGCGCCGCCGTGGCGCCGGCCGCAGCCTGCGCCAGCGCCAGCAGCAGCTGTGAGGACCGGTCGGACCAGGTGGTCAGGTTGACGGTCCCCGCCAGGTCGCCGCTGCGCGGGTCCACTACCGGCACCGCCGCACAGGTGTAGCCCCGCAGGTCCGCGCAGTAGTGCTCCTCCCCACGCACCAGCGTGGGCGCCCGGTCTGCCAGCGACAGACCGAGACCGTTCGTGCCCGCGGACCGCTCGGCGAAGGTGAACCCGGGGGCCAGATGGACCCGGTCGAGCGACCGGGCGATAGCCGCGTCGTTGCAGTGCCGGTCGAGAACGAACCCGTCCGGATCGGCGAGCATCAGGCTGACCGGCTCGTTGGCGATGGTGCCGTACAGGTCCTGCAGCACCTGGTGGCCGCAGTCGTAGAACAGGCAATCGGTGTCGAGCGCGGCGCTGAAGGCCGGCTCCACGTGCTCCAGCGATACGCCGTAGCTTTCCGACCGCCGCCATGAAGCACGCACCCGGGCCGGCGCCGCGATCTCTGGCAGGTCCGGGTCGGACACGCCGTCAGCCTACGTCGGGACATCTCGATCCCGGGCCCCGCGAACGTTCTGCGGTCTCTCGGGAGACCTGTCCCAAAGTGAGACATCACCCGGGTTACGCCGCGACGTCGCGCTGCCTACCGTCCTGCTTCAGGGGCGCCGGGCGCCCGACCAGATCCAGGCGGAGGTTGTTGATGTACACCAAGGACAACGAGAAGTACTTCGTCGTCGACGCCCACGTGGCGCTGTGGGACGCCCGTCCGGAGAACCAGCGCAACATCCACGGCAAGCAGTTCATCGACTGCTTCTACGACTATCACAAGAACCTCTCACCGGAGTCCGAGGTCTGGCCTTACGAGGACTACCTGTACTACGGCGGCGACCGCCTGATGAAGGACCTTTTCGAGGACGGCTACGTCGATCATGCGATCTTCCAACCGGCGCTGCTCGGCGAGTTCTACAAATCCGGGTTCGGGCAGACCGAGGAGGCGATTGCGCTCGCTCAGGCGCACCCGGGAAAGCTGACCTACAACCATGTCTTCGACCCGCGCTTCGGTGAGGACGGCCTCGAGCGGTTCCGCCGCGACGCCGAGCGGATGAAGCTCAAGGGGGTCAAGCTGTACACGGCCGAGTGGCAGGGTAACTCGCGCGGCTACTCACTCGCCGACCCGTGGACCTACCGCTACCTGGAGGCATGCCAGGAGATGGGAGTCGCCAACATTCACGTCCACAAGGGCCCGACGATCCGGCCGCTGGACCGCGACGCGTTCGACGTCGCCGACGTGGACAAGGTCGCCACCGACTTCACCGACCTCAACTTCGTGGTGGAGCACTGCGGGCTGCCACGGCTCGAGGACTTCTGCTGGATCGCGACCCAGGAGCCGAACGTGTATGCCGGCCTTGCGGTGGCGATGCCGTTCATCCACACGCGTCCGCGCTACTTCGCGCAGATAATCGGCGAGCTGCTCTACTGGCTGGACGAAAACCGGATCTTGTTCTCCAGCGATTATGCGATCTGGACGCCCAAGTGGCTCGTCGAGAGGTTCGTCGACTTCCAGATCCCCGAGGACATGGCGGAGTACACGAAGTTGACCGCGGACATCAAGAAAAAAATCCTCGGACTCAACGCCGCAGCGCTCTACGGGATTCCTGTGCCCGACGAGCTGCAGGTCCGACCCGCTCCCGACCAAGTCGAGCGCGAGGCCGCGGCGGTCGCCTGATGACGGTGGCGCAGAGGTCCCGACACGCGGCATGCCTGGAGATGGAGGTCCGCCGCGCGCTGGACGCCGTATTCGATCCGGAGCTGGACGAGCCGATCACGGACCTCGGCTTCGTGCGGTCGGTGGAGGTCGACGAGGGAACGGTGACCGTGCACCTGCGGTTGCCGACCTCGTTCTGCGCGCCGAACTTCGCCTGGCTGATGGCGTCCGACGCGCGCGAGGCGGTCCGCGCCGTTCCCGGCGTCGACCGTGTCACCGTCGAACTCGACGACCATCACGACTCCGAGATCGTCAACCGCGGCCTGGCAGCCGGCAATGACTTCAAGGCGACCTTCGGCGCGGAGGCCGAGCAGGATCTTGACGCGCTGCGGTCGGTCTTCCGCCGCAAGGCGCACGTGGCGGCGATGGAGCGAGCGGTCACCGCTTGGATGAGCGCCGACGCCACCCGGACGGAGGCCGACGTCGCCGGCCTGGTCCTTGCCGACCTGCCGCCCGGACGAGCGGCCGACGCACTGGTCCGGCGCCGGGGCGCGCTCGGCTGGTCGAGCGAGCCGCACGATCGCGTCTTGGTGGACGAGCACGGCAGCGCCGTCCGGCCGGAGGACGCGGTGCGGCGGTTGCGACAGGCGCGTTCGGTTCGGGTGTCCGTCGACGGCAACGCCTACTTCTGCCGCGGCCTGCTGGCCACCCGCTACCCCGGCGCCGAGGCCGACCAGTCGCCGCGCGACCAGGGGGACGGCACCACCCGTCCCGTCCTACCGATTGTTCTACGTTCGCCGAAGGGTGCAAACGCATGAGAGCCGTCCGCGTCGTCGAGTATCACGAGAGCCTGCAGATGGACGACGTTTCGGAGCCGCGGATCACCGGTCCGTTCGACGTCATCGTGAGAATCGGGGGCGCCGGAGTCTGCCGCACCGACATCCACATCCTCGAAGGCCAGTGGGCCGAGAAGTCCGGCGTCGAGCTGCCTTACACGATCGGGCACGAGAACGCCGGATGGGTGTCGTCCGTGGGTGATGCGGTCACCAACGTCGCCGAGGGCGACAAGGTCATCCTGCACCCGCTGGTGACGTGTGGACTGTGCCGCGCGTGCCGTTTCGGCGACGACGTGCATTGCGTGAACTCCCGCTTCCCCGGCATCGACTCTGACGGGGGCTACGCCGAGTTCCTCAAGACGTCCGCGCGCAGCGTTGTGAAGATCGACGATGCGTTGGAGCCGGCCGATGTCGCCGCGCTCGCCGACGCCGGGCTCACCGCCTACCACGCCGCGGCGAAGGCGGCGCGTCGTCTGCGGCCCGGCGATCGGGTGGTGATGATCGGCGCAGGCGGCCTGGGGCACATCGGGATCCAGGTCATGGCAGCCCTCAGCCCAGCCGAGATCATCGTCGTCGACCGAAACCCTGACGCCGTCAAACTCGGCGTCGAGGTCGGCGCGACGCACGGAGTCGTCGCGACCGGCGGGCACGTCGACGAGGTGCTCGAACTCACCGGGGGAAACGGCGCCGAGCAAGTTCTCGACTTCGTCGGCGAGGGCGGATCGACCGCTGAGGGAATCCGGATGACCCGGCGGGCGGGTGACTATCACGTCGTCGGCTACGGCGAGAACGTCAACGTGCCGACGATCGACGTCATCTCCTCCGAGATCAACATCATCGGCAACCTAGTGGGGTCGTACAACGACCTCGTTGAGCTCATGGCCCTGGCCGCCCAGCAGAAGGTCACGCTGCACACCGCCAAGTATTCGCTCGACGACTTTCAAGAAGCGGTCGACGACCTTTCCGCAGGTCGCGTGCGTGGGCGCGCCATTCTCATTCCGTAACTCGGTCGACTCCGATGGAGGACATCCGTTGATATTCATCACCGCCAAGTTCCGGGTCCGGCCGGAGAAGGCCGACCAGTGGCCCGCCATCACCAACTCCTTCACCGAAGCGACCCGCGCGGAGCCGGGATGCCTCTGGTTCGACTGGTCGCGCAGCCTCGACGACCCGGCCGAGTACGTCCTCGTCGAGGCGTTCCGTGACGACGAGGCCGGCGCCGCCCATGTCGGCTCGCAACATTTCAAGGCGGCGCAACGTGACCTGCCGCGGCACCTGGCCGAGACGCCGCGGATCGTGAACTTCTCCGTGCCCGGCACCGACTGGTCGGAGCTCGGGGAGCTCAGGGTCGACTGACTGCGCGGTCGACCGTCGCGGCCGGCTGCGCCGACCGCGGCATTGCCGTTTGTAGCTGTTCCGGGCTAGTCCGGGTCGCCGTGCTCGTTGAACCAGCGCGCGAGGGGGCCACGACGGCCGACCGCGCGCAGGCGGCGCTCGGTGGCCTCCCGTTGCAGGCGCGTGGTCACGATCAGCAGTTCGTCACCCACGCGCAGTTGCGTATCAGCCGTCGGCACGAACGTGCGCCCCTCCCGGATGATCAACGTGATCACGCTGGGGTCGGGCAGGCGCAACTCGACGAGCGAGACGCCGTTCAACGCCGATCCCGCGGGGATGGTGGTGGTGAGCAGCTCGGCGTCGAGCACGTCGAGAGGTGCGGCCTCGACAACGATCTCGCGGGTGGCCTGACGCGGGATGAGTCGGAGACGGCGCGCTACCGGTCGCAGGCTCGGTCCCTGGATGAGCGTGAAGATCACGACGAGGACGAAGACGATGTTCAGCAGGCGCGCGCTGTCAGGAACGCCGCGGACAATCGGAAAGGTCGCCAGCACGATCGGAACCGCACCGCGCAACCCCGCCCACGACAGAAAGCCCTGCTCGCGGGCCGAGACGCGAAAGAACCCCAACGAGGCGGCTACGGACAGGGGCCGAGCCACCCCAAGCAGCACCAGGCCCGCGACGACCGCCGGAAGGACCTGTGCGGACAGGTCATGGGGTGTCACCAGGAGGCCGAGGAGGACGAACAGGCCGATCTGGGCCAGCCAGCCGAGCCCCTCGGCGAAGGAGCGCGTCGCCGCCCGGTGCGGAAGTCCGGCGTTGGCGAGCACGACACCGGCCAGGTAGGCGGCCAGGAACCCGCTGGCGTGCGCCGCGCCGGCCGCGGCGAAGGCACCGAACCCGAGCCCGAATGTTGCCAGCGGATACAACCCCGAGGCCGGTAGCGCCATCCGCGGCAGCAGCCACGCACCCAGCCAGCCGGCGGCGAGCCCGATCAGCATTCCGGCGCCCAGCTCATAGATCAGTGAACCGATGAACTCGAGAACGTTGAGATGAAACGGGGTTGTGCTGAGCAGCAGCACGAGAATGACGCTCGGGGCGTCGTTCAATCCGGACTCGGCCTCCAGCAGCCCGGCGACGCGGGCGGTGAGCGGCAATACCCTCAGGACGGAGAACACCGCGGCGGCGTCTGTCGACGACACGATGGCGCCCAGAAGGAAAGCCTGCTGCCAGCCGAGGTCGAGCAGATAATGGACACCGGCCGCGGTGACCGTCGTGCTCACCCCCACCCCGACAGTCGCCAGCACGCCGGCCGGAGCCAGCAGCGAGCGAATTTCGCTCCACCGGGTCGTGAGCCCGCCTTCGACGAGGATCACTGCGAGTGCGGCCGTGCCCAGATCTTGCGCCACCTGCGCGTTGTTGAACCGGATTCCCACGACGTCCTCACCGAGCAGTACTCCGAGCGCTAGGAACAGCAGCAGGCTCGGCAACCCCACCCTGGAGGCCAACCGCGTCGCCACAACGCTGACCAGGACGACCGCGGCGCCGGCCAGCAGGGTCAGGTAGAGCTGCTGCAGGCTCATGCGGCTCCCGTCCTGGCGATGCGACGACATTGCCAGACCGGACAGCCGGCGCTCCTGCCCGCCCCGGAACCGGGAACCTGGGCGGTACGGTGGCGCACACCGTCGCACAAGACTGGAACGGTGCACATGCGAGTCGCGGTCGCCGGCGCCGGTGACACCGGGCGATCCATCGCGCACGCACTGGTGCACGCCCGGCACCAGGTGCTGCTGATCGAGCGCTACCGCCACGCCTACCGCCCCAGCCGGGTCGCGGACGCCGAATGGATGTTCGCCGACGCCTGCGAGCTCGCCACGCTTCAGGCCGCAGGCATCAACACCTGCGATGCTGTCATCGCCGCCACCGGCGACGACAAAGTGAACGTCGTCTTCGCGTTTCTTGCCAAGACCGAGTTCGCCGTGCCCCGGGTGGTGGCCCGGATCAACAACCCCACGAACCGGCATCTCTTCAGCGCCGACTGGGGTGTGGACGTTGCGGTTGCGACCCGGGACAGCCTCATCGCGGCCGCCGACCAAGAGGTGGCCCCGCGCCGCGCGGTCCCGCTGCTCACCCTGCACTCGCAGACGAGCCTGATCGAGCTCACCGTGGCGGCCGGATCACCCGCCGACGGCTGCGCCCTCGACGATCTGCCGGTCCCGGCGAACGCGGCCGTGCTCGCGGTCGTCCACGCCAAGCGACTGACGCCGCCGGCGTCGATCACCGAGCTGACGGCCGGCGACGAACTGCTCGTCCTGGCTGCGCCGCAGGCCGAGCCGCGGATGCGCGAGCTGGTTGACGCCGCGACCACACCGCGCGCCCGGCCTTGAAGCCGGCCTGATCCCTACCCGTCGGCCAGCGACCCCTTCTCGATCAACAGACAGAATCTGCTGCTATCACAGCCTCGGCCGTCTGTTGATCACGGAGATTAGGCGAAGATCAGACGGCGGCTGGCGGTGATCGGTTGTTGCCCGCGGTGCGCGGTCAGGGCTTGCGGCTGATGGTTACGGCGAACTCTGAGGTCGGATGCCATGGCCGCAGATCCCAGGTGGCGAATCGATGCTCGAGCACCAGCCCGGCCCGCGCGAGGTGCGCGTCGAAGTCCTCCAGCGCATAGCCGCGGCCGGTGCCGAACCCGGCCACCAGGAGGCCGTCGGAACGAAGGTGGGCGGCGGTGCGGGACAACACGTCCGGCTCGGTGCCGTGCGCCACGAACGGCAGCACGTTGCCGGCAAGGACCGCGGCGTCGAACGGCTCGGACTCGCCCAACTTCGTCAGGTCGAGCACCGCGAGATCAGCGACGATCCACCGTGAACCGGGGTGGTCGCCGTGCGCCACCTCGATCAATGCCGCGTCCGCATCCACACCGATCACCCGGTGCCCACGCGCAGCCAGTTCGCCGCCCACCCGCCCGGTTCCGCAGCCGGCATCGAGCACGCGGGAGCCACGCGGCAACAGCGCATCGAGCAGGCGCGCCTCTCCGGCAAGATCGGCCCCTTCGGCAGCCAGTCGCCGGAATCTGTCGATGTACCACTGGCTATGGCCATCGCCGTGCTGAGTCACCCACCGCGTCGCCCTGCTCATCGGCACACGGTATCCGTGGATCACGGCCCGCTCAGCAAGGACGTGCAGCGCCGTTCGCTCCTTCGCCGCGGGCGTGGGGTTGGGACGGCGCGCTCCGTCTTCCGCGGTGCTCCGCGCCGATCGTCGGCCGGAACCGGCTCAGGCGCTACGGTCGCGTTGTGGGGGTTCGGGTAGTGCCGGGCGGGGTGGTGCACGAGCTGCCGTCCGACCTGCGCACGGCCCTGCTGGCCGACAGCACAGCACTCGCGGCGTGGAAGGACATCACGCCGCTGGCCCGCAACGAGTTCATCTGCTGGGTTGAGGACGCCAAGCAGGGGGCGACCCGCGAGCGCCGGATTCGCCGCACCCGGGAGGAACTGCAGGAGGGCCAGCGCCGGCCATGCTGCTGGCCGGGGTGCAGGCACCGCGAGCGGACCGGCAGCTGACGACGGACCCTCGGCGTCAGGGACGCGGTTCGGCGACCTCATGACGTTGCGACAGATGGGCTTCGGCGTCGCGGTCGCGCCGCTCATCGACGCCACCCTGATCCGGTCGGCGGTCCTGACGGCGCCCGCATGGAATCGGCTGCAGCGTCGGGAAGTCGTCAGCCGTAGTCGGCGAACAGGCGGCGGTTGACGCCGTCGACGGTCATGAATCCGCCGTACGGCAGGATCCATTGCGGTCGGGTGTGCCCGAACGGAGCGCCCACGACGATCACCGCCTCAGGGTTGTACCGAGCCACCAGGTCGATCACGGTGTCGCGCTGTTCCGCGCGCTTCGCGCGCCTGGCCTCCGGTGACGGTCGGACGGTGAAATCAGAGGTCGGCGGACGTGCAACGACGACCGCGCTGACAGCGGTCAAAATGCCACGCTCGCCGAGCGACCGCAGGATCCAGCCGAATTCGCGGGCGGGAATCAACTCCTCGGACGACTCGAGGAGCAGGATTCCGCCGTCGAGCGCGGTGGGGTCATGCGGGAACCGGCCGGCGGTGAGAATCCACTGGATCACCTCGATGCAGCCGCCCCACGTGCGGCCGGTGACCGAGGTCCGCGGTCCTGACCAGACCCACGGCTCGGTGGGGTCTCGCTCGCCGAATTCGGTGAGCGCTCGCGGATCGTTCCAGTCGTGCCCGATATCCTCGGACTCCCCCGGCTCGGTGATTTCGATGCGTTCTCCAGTGAGGAGCGCGGCCCGCAACGATTGTCCGTGGATGGGATCGACCCGCGGACCCGGTCCGAGATGAACCTGCGTTGATCCGCCGTAGAAGCCGGCAACGCCGTTGGTCCACAGCCAGTTGAGCAGGTTCGTGTTGTCGCTGTATCCGAGGAATGGCTTCGGGTCGAGGGCGAGGAGTCCGGCGTCGAGATGCGGAATCACGGTGATTTGGTCGTCGCCGCCGATGGTGGCGAGGACGGCGCGAATCTGGGGGTCCGCGAACGCCGCGTTCAGGTCGTCGGCACGATCGCGCGCGGAAGCGCCGAGGCGACGCGTGGTCGGGAATTCCACCGGAACCAAGCCGGTCACTTCGCGCAGCCGCCGTAGCGCCTGTTGGTGGACCGCCGGGGCGACCGCCGGCGCCGCGAACGACGGCGACATTACAGCGACCTTGTCGCCGGCTTCGGCCTTCCTCGGCGAAACCAACTTCATTTCGAAAGCTTAATGCCCCCGCCACGGCTGTGGACGGTGATCGGTGCGGAGCCACCGCGAGTTCCGGACGTGGTCGAGCAGCGCCGCCACCAGGTCGTCAGGATTCTCTTCGCCTACATGGTGACCGCTGGCGAGAGGTCGGCCGCGAAGGTCGTCTGCCCACGGACGCCAGGCGCGCGACCGACAGAGAGGGCCGGCTCGGTAATCCTCGAGCACCGCTCGCACGACGGCGTCGGGGATGTTCGGAGCGACCTGGTGCCAAGTCGCGTGAGTGCGCGGATGCCCGTGCAGCATCACCACCGCGGGTCCCTGCCCACCGACCCGGACTCGAAGTCGAACGTCCGCCACCACCTGGACGATGTGCAGGCCGAACGCGTCGAACACTCCTTCATCCTGCTCGGCGAGGTGGAAAGGCCGCGTTCATCGCCCCCCGGTAGCTCGCGTCCTCGTCTAGCATGCCGGTGTACGGGTGATGGCGATCCGTTCGAGCAGCGGCCCGCTTCCGGCCGAGCAGTGAGGAGCCCGTGATGTTCCGTGTCCTGTTCGAACTCGTCGTCGGGCTCGGCATCATGGCGATCATCGTTGTGGCCTTACTCGCCGCGGCCGTCGTCGCCGGCGTGCGCGCGGTGGCAAGGAGGCCTCGCAACCTCCGCGGCCGTGTCCGGCCGCAGGGACGCCCGCTCGGCTCCCGGTGTGGTCGTCGGCTGCTCGACGTACGGGCGCTGGCTGACCCCAATCCCTTGGCGCGACGCATCGCCACGCTTCGGCACCGCCTGGCCGACGAGATGGAGGCGACCGACCGCATGCTCACGCAGACCGGCGACGGTCGCGTGTTCACCGCCGACGCACGGGCCCTGCTCGGCGAGTTGGGCGAGTCGGCAGCGAGCATCGACGCCGACCTGCGCGCCGTCGCTGCGTACCGCGACCCGACACTGCAGGACCGTGCGCTGGCGATGCTCACCCAACAAGCCGAGCAGCTCATCACGGTGAGCTACCGCGCTCGCCAGACCGCCCTGGAGACGAGCGTGCACGACAGGTGGCGTCACATAACGTCCTTGACGTCCGAGGTCGACCAGCAGGCAGGAGCATTGGCCCGCTACCGCGATCAGGCCAGTGAGCTCGATCTCGACACCGGCCCGGCGGCGCCGTTCGGCGGGGCAACGGTCTGACTGAGCGCCCTGGCTCGGTTGGTCAGGTGGTCGCAGCCAGGTCGAGAACCCGCCGGACCAGCTCCAGATGCCGCCGATCGGCGATCGGCCCCGGACGCCAGGTCGCGGCCAGGCCGACGGCAACGACCCGGCCCGTGGCGATGACCCGAGCGACGGCGTCGACCAGCGCGTCGAGGGACGGCCCGCCGGGCGCCGGGTAGCGGAGGTCGGGGACGTCGTCGGGGTCGGCCACGTCGACGTCGAGGTGCAGGTACAACTCCCCCTCGGGCAGGTCAGGTTCGCCCAGGTCCTCGACGTGGTCGACCCGAGGCACCGCGTGCTCCTGCAGCAGCCGCAGCTCGGGCGGGTCGATGTCCCGGGCGCCGACGAGCAGGACCCGCGGCGGTGGCACCGGCCGCAGGTCCAGGATGTCGGGCAGCGTCAGGGTCCCGACCCCGGCGGCCAACGCGAGCGGCAGCCCGCCCAGGAACCCCGACGAGGTCGTCGCCTCGGTGTGGAAGTCGCCGTGCGCGTCGAACCAGACGACGCCCGGATCTCGCCCGGCGCGTTGGAGACCCGCCAGCACGCCGAGGCTGGCGATGCAGTCCCCCGTCACGACGACGAGATCTTGACGCCGCTCGGCCGCGACGGCACGGGCGACCTGTTCGTAGAGCGCGCCCAGGCGATGCCAGACGTCGAGACCCCGAGGCAGCTCCGCAGTGACCTCTGCTGACACCGGCACGCCGACGTCAAACCTGTGGAGCCGTTCGTCGACGAAGTACGGCACCAGCAGGGTCGGCACGGCCCTAACATAGGGCAGCAGCCACGGGCGTCGATCAGTTCGCGAGCACGTCGCTCTTCCGGCTACGTTCTGCGCCAACTGTGGACGGAACCGGCCCGACTCGTCAGCCGGTGAGAGCGGCGATGGCGGGTGGTATTCGACGTGACCCTGCAGGGCAGGCTGGTACGCGGACAGAAGGAATGCTTTCGCGGCCTCGCATGGCGCCCAATCCGGTAGGGCGACGGAAATGCCGTGACCGCCCGCGTATCGGAACCCGAGCCGGCCGTAGTAGTCAGGGCTGCCCTTGAGGACGACCAACGCTTCCCCGACACGCTCGGCGGCGCGAAGCGCCGCACCGACCAAGCCGCTTCCGATGCCGCGGCGCTGATGCTCCGGTGCGACAGCCGGATGGTCCCGGAACGCCCGGCGCACCACCGCGTCGATCGCGTGCGCGTCGTCTGGCCGCTCCGATTCGATGATCAGGTCCTGCGTGAACGGTGACCGTAAGCGCGAACGAAAGCCGCGCCCAGTGGTCACCCGTCGACCGGCCGACGAGCCTCGGGCCGGAGGCGACCGGCAACGGGTCCGCAGGAGGGACGGACGGCCGTTGTCACGGCCCGCGCAAGGCTGCTTGCCGCTGCACCCAAGGCGGCGGGCCCGCAACGCGCACTGATGACAGGTCGCGTGTCTCACGCCCACCGTCGTCCGCATCCCTGACCGAACCGCATCCTGGCCGGGGCATGTCCGAGATGGCCTGAGGGGCAAGCCGATCATGCCGACGAGATCTGCTCCGAGCGCAGGATCCCCATGCGGACAATGTCCTCGTACGTGCCTCTGACCCATGCGTGCTGGCGCTGCCGCGCCTCGATCAGGAAGCCCGCCCTCTGATAAGCGCGGATCGCGGCAAGGTTCGATGCGATCGCCTGGAGGTGGATCCGGCGAAGGTTGCGGCGCATGAACCCGAATTTGACGAGTTGAGTGATCGCAGCCGTCCCAATGCCGCGGCCCCGAGCGCTGCGTACCAGGCTGATCCCGGCCTCGGCATGGCCGGCGAAGAAGTCGAAGTCGAAGAGCGAAGCCGCGCCAACAGCCGCCCCGTCCACATCGACGACAAAAGAGACGCGGTCGCCAAGGGCATCGCTCCCTGCGGCGCGCACGAAACGCGCGGTGAATTGATCCCGCGTCAACGGGCGCGGCGCCTGCGGATTCCGCTCCTCCCAGGTGTCGAGGTCGGCGGCGATCTCGTACAGCACATCCAGGTCATCGTCGGTGCGCGCTCGCAGGGACACGATCGGCGCCTCCGGCACGGCGATGACACTAATCTGCGACTTCGGCGATCAACAACCCGGGCGCACGCGCTTTATCCCGGCCGCAGTTCCCGCTGCAGCCAAATTCTCAGTGGGCCGACTTGTTCGAACCCATGGCCGACAGCGCTGATCAGGTCGTCGCCACGGTCATAGCTCACGACCGGCAGCGCCGGGAACAGCGTCTGCACCGCCCGGAGCACGACGGGCCACGCGGCATCCGCTCCGCCGCGGAGGGCGAAGAGGTTCGAGATTCCGATCACCTGCTCGCTCTGTGACGCGATCGCGCCCGCGACGATCTCGCCCTGCGCGTCCTGGCCCGCTACCACCGTTGCGCGCCCGTCGTCGAGCAACTGAGGTCGGAAGAGGCTCTCGTGACCTTCACCGCGATCCCAGGCACGAGCCCATGCGCGCAGTCGCAGCGCGTCGGTCACCATCCCCCAGGTCAGCTCGGACCTCGGGACGATCGCGCCGGCAGGACGGTGCAGCCACTGGGCCTCGAACAGGACGCGGAAGCCGGCCGTCGTCAAGTCCAGATCAGCGAAGCTGTCCTTCACGCTAGCGCCGGACGTGGCGACGTCGATGCGCGCCAGCAACCCGTCAACGTCGGCGCCGGGCACCAGCGTCACCGCGTCCGGATAGAGCGGCGGGGTCCGTGTCGGAGCGGTCCAGGCCTGGGCGCCGAAGTGTCCGGAAACACCATGGGACCGGCACATCGCCTCGCACCACTCGGCGTTGTTCCGCGCCGCGTGAAACGCTGCCGGGTCAGGAATCGCCACGCCTCCACATTGTGGACCTCGACATTCGCAGACGTCTCGAAGGAGCTCGGCCTAGGGTGGGTCGGTGGCAGCAGGGCGGCCCTCCGAGCAGCACCTGGCCGGTCGAGCGGCGCTTGTAACCGGTGCCAGCGGCGGCATCGGCCAGGCGCTGTGCGAATCGTTGATCTCCGCAGGTGTGCGGGTGGCGATGCATTACTCGTCTTCGGCTGAGGCGGTCGAACAGTTGGCCGGTCGAGCGGCCGCACAGGGCGCCACAGCGCTAGCTTTCCAAGCCGACCTCTCCGATCCTCACCAGTGTGTACGCCTGATCCAGGAGGTCCGCCGGCAGATCGGATCCATCGAGATCCTGATCGTCAATCACGGTCGTGGTGTGCGCCGATCGGGATACGAGGAGGTGACCGCGGAGGACTGGGACGCCACAATGGCGACCAACACTCGTGCGGCGTTCCTTCTTACGCGCGAGGCCCTTCCGGACATGCAGGCAGCGGGGTTCGGCCGGGTGCTGTTCACTTCGTCGGTCGCCGCCTTGACCGGGGGTGTCGTCGGCCCGGACTACGCCGCGTCGAAGGCCGCGTTGCACGGCCTGCTGCACTATTTGGCGCCGCGCGTCGCAACCGACGGGGTGACGGTCAACGCCATCGCGCCCGCTTTGATCGAGCGGACCGGCATGTTGCCGGGCGACCCAACTGAATTGGCGACCCGGATACCGGTGCGTCGGCTCGGGCGTCCGAGTGAAGTGGCTGACCTGGCCGTAGCGATTCTCGCCAACGGTTACGTCACCAATCAGGTGATCTCGATCGACGGCGGCATCCACCCGAGCTGACCGAGGCGCCGCGAGGTTGACATCACCGGGAGTGCCGGACCTGTCGCCGCGCCCCATGCCCCACCGGTGGCGTCGCTATGCCAGCGACGGGTGGACGACTGCGGCGGCCGCGCGCGCCGTCCTCGGTCGGGTGAGGACGTCGGTATTGTCGACGAACTGGTCCACGCCGCCGAAGAGATCGAGGGACGCCAGCTCCGTGTCGCGCAGGGTGCGCTGCAGCGAAGCGACGAACCGGGCGGCGTCGATGACTTGATACGGACGGTCGAAATAGCCCCGGGGGGACGCGTCGAGCGTCTCGGTCATGCCCAGCGAGTTGTGCCGCTCGGCGACGAGGCGGTAGGCGTCCGCAAGATGCTGTTCCCGCTCGGTCCAGGTGTTGGCTGTGCACGCCCCGCGCAGCGTCGGCGCGAGTCGAGCGCCGAACGGCGAGGACCCGAACGCGGAGCCAAGCCATTTGCTGTACGGCGCGTAGCGCCGGTCCATGAGCAGGCTCAGCCGCATCAGATCGCGCACGAGCCGCGTGGTGACAACCCGACTGCCAAGCTCGTCCCCGACCTCGTCGCAGCGGCCCGGGAAGGCCTCCTCCTGCGCGATTCGCTGCCACTGACAGGCCAGCAGGTAGCGCTCCACCTCAGGCGGATACCAGCTCAGCGCTCGTCTTAACTCGTGCATGTTCCCAAGACCGTCATGGAAGACCGATCCGCCGACCGTCTCGGCCAGGCGCTGCCCCGGCGTGGCCAGCCAGTCGAACGTGCTCACCCCGCTTCGCGGGTCGAAGCCGAGCCGCTCCAGGCACCATGCGCCGACGCTGACGACATCCACGCGGTGGCGCACCGGTCCCTCGGTAGGTTCCATCCTGCGAATGTCCGCGTTCGAGGGTCCGAAGTGCGTCGACCAACCGCGGAACGTCTTGGGTAGCCGCTCGGCCAGAACAGCTCGGATCTCATCGCCGAGTCGATCGAGATCTTCCGGACGGACGAACAGCTGCAGCCGAGGTCCCCACTCGTGATCGGCCGAGCGCACCGTGTCGTGTCCCAGGACCTCCGAGCCACTGCCCAGACGAGCCGCCGAGTACAGCAGTGTCGGGAAGGTCCGGGCGAGAAGCGGACCAACCGCCTCCTCGTAGAAGAGCCTGGCGAGCTGCAGGCCTGGAACGAACGCACTCACGCCTGCAAGTGTGCGTTCACCTGGCGGCCGCGGCCGACCGGCCGAGTCAGACGGGCGGGAACGCAGCCAGCTTCGGCCGCGGATAAGGGGTCGTCCCGACGGCGACGGTCTTGAAGGCGCCGCCTGCCCACAGGCTGCCATCGGCGGTGATCTCCAGGCTCCATACGCCGAAGAAATAGGGCTGCGTGGTCGGGTTCATGCTCGGCGCCCAGGTGGGGTCCACCGCGCCCGTGCTCACGTTCACCGCCGCGATGTGTACGCGCTTGACGCCGCCGGACGGGTAGCACGACGCAGGCGCGGTGGCGACACAGGTGAAGTGGCCACCGACGTAGACGGTGCTGCCCGAGACGGCCGCTGCCTGCATGTCCCCGTCGGGAGCGAGCTTCCACGTCAACGAACCGGTCGTGCTGAACCGGTAGGTCCGGTTGACGTGCGCGGCCTGGGCCACCACGATCCCCGTCGTCCCGTCCTGGGAGCCGTCGAGCCACACGATGCTGTCGACGGCCTGCAGCCCGTCGTTCGCCGAGACATCGAGCTTCGGCGCGAACGCGGCGTCGACCGCTCCCGTGACGGGGTTGACACGGATCACCGATTGATGCGCAGCGCCGGCGACGGTGTCGAAGTGGCCGCCGACATACAGCGCCGGTGCCCCGGTCGCGTCGGCGCCCACCGCGAGCGTGCGCACGTCCGGGAGGTTCGTGGTTTCGGTCCAGGTGATCGTAGGCGGCAGGAACGTGGAGGACACCGTCCCGGTGGTCGGGTCGACCGCGGCGAGCAGGGTTCGCGGCGCGCCCTGCACCGTGCCGAACTTGCCGCCGAGGTAGAGGACGTTGTCAGCCAGCAGCAGGGCCCGCACCGAGGCGTTGGCCTTGACGTTGAACCCGGTGCGCAGCGCACCCGTCGTCTCGTCGAAGGCGGCCGCATGTTGGTCGTGCAGCCCGGAGCCGTCGACCTTGGTGAAGTCGCCGCCGACATACACCGTGTGCGTCGACGGGTCGACCGCGACGGCGTAGATGCGCCCGTTGAAGGTGTGGGCCGCGAAGGTTTGCACCACCGTCCCGGTCGACTCGTCGATCGGGACCAGGTTCTGGTACGGCAGCGTCGCGGTTGCGGTGTTGTCAATGGCGCTGGTGAAGTCCCCTCCCGCGAACAGCGTCCGGGTGGTGGGATCCTCGGCGGTCGCCCGTACCTCGCCGCAGTTCTGGCTCGGATAGGCGGAGCCGCAGCTCTTCCACACGCCCCAGTTGCTCAGCGTCGGCACCTGGGTCGTGGTGGCAGCGGACGCCGGCACCGCGGAGCCCATCATCGCCGCGAAAAGCGCGGTCACCGCCAGACCGGCTCGGCGGAGCCCCGCCCTGCGCGTCATGATCTACGTCCTCCTGCTCCGATCGTCCGCGCGGGTGCACGAACCGCCCGCCACAGTGTCAGGCCCGGAGCAGATTCGGGCAAATTGCGACAGTTCGACTGCCGGGATCGGCTACTCGAAGTAATCAGAACGGGACGCGGGTGCTCAACAGGCCTTCTCCGGTGCCGCGGCCGGACAGGATTCGGCAGAACTCGACGGCCTCCAGCTCGTAGCAGGGTCCCTTCTCGCCGAACATCCACCTCCCGCCGGCTGCGCCGGTCAGAGTCAACGAGCACGCCTGGCCGTGCCGCCGTGCCCATTCGCTCACCACGTCGGCGACCAGGACGCCGTCGTGGTCTGGCGTGAGGACCAGCCGGCACCCAGTGGCAGCGGCGATGTCGCCGCGGTGCATCCACGGGTCGCGCGTGAGGATGACGTCGACGAGATAGGCATAGGTCCACCACTCGTAGACTCGCCCCGGTTCGATCGCCTGTTCGTCCGGGATCGTTCGGCGGCGCATCAAGCCCGGCATCCGGGTCCGTCCCTTCACCGCCTTCGGTGCCAGCCGCTCGTACTCCGCGATGAGCCGTCGCGGCGCCCATCCGTCGTACTTGTCGACCTGTACCGCAGTCAGCGCGTCGATGAAGTCGCCGCCGGTGAACCGCTTCTTCGCCGCCCGCGTCTGGCGCAGCTGTTCCGGCACCGATGCGGCCATGGCGACCATGCCGGTCATGTGCGCGACGAGATCGCGGACGTGCCAACCGGAGTTGCAGGTCGGTCGCGACCAGTCGGAGTCAGACAGCGCGTTGAGCTGTTCGACCACGCGGCCGTACTCGGTCGTCATCAGCCGCTTCGCCGTGTCTCGGTCGAGGTTGGGTGAGCGCCCGGTCCGCGTGGTCGACGCTGCCGTCGTCGGGGCCGTCATGACTGCGCTCCGAATGCCAGGGCGTGTCCGGGCAACGGCTGGGGTTCAACCTCGAGCCGCGCACAGCCGTAGCGCTGCTCGTACACATCGGCCATCGTGCGCAGCAAGGCCGGCGCGTCACCCTCGTAGGACGAGCCGTGCATGATCGCGAGCCGTTTCGGGTTGAGCGCGGCAAGGCGACGGTAGGTCGCCGGAACCAGCGGCCCTAGCGAGGTCTGGTGGAACACGTCCTCGGCCTCGGTCGCCGCGTCGATCAGGTCGTCGCCGACCAGCGCGGGGCCGTTGCCCAGTTGAGTCAGCAGGTCGCCGCAAAAGAGCGTGCCGGACACCTCCTCGTAGAACATGTGCGACTCCCAGTTATGCGGCACGTGCGGCGTCGGGACTTCCACGACGCGGTGGCCGAGGCCGGCCCCGCCGAGGTCGATGACCTCACCGTCCTCCAGCGGCCGCGGCGGCCGCGCCGCTTGGTCCTGCAACGACAACACGCACCCGAGGGCGCCGTGTGCGACCTGCGCCTGCGGGGCGACCGAGAGGAATTCGTTCATCGCGCCGTTCTCGTCAGCCTCGACGTGGGCGAACGCGATCCAACGGAGCTTTTCGGTCGGCACAACCTTATTGACGGCCTCGCGCACGCTCGGAAACAGGGCGCGCATCCCCGTGTGGTAGAGCAACGGTTCTTCCGCGTCGACGAGAAACTGGTTGAAGGTGAATCCGGTCGGACCGATGTCCGGGACATACGTCGAGATCCGGTAGATGCGATCCGCGATCTCGTCAACCTTTGCTGGCATTTCTCCTCCTGCCCCGCGTGAACGTCGTGGCGCGGGTGTCGCGCCGGTCGGCGTAATGGTCGGCGAACATAAGAGCGAGTGCCGGAATCTGCGTGGTGAACCGACCGCGGTCGAACGGTTCCTCCGGCGCGTTGGCGAGTTGCTGGCTGACGACGCCGGCAATGACGATGGTCCACTGCTGCTGCACCAGGGTCAGGTCGGCATCAGGACGGATCAGGCCGCGTTCCTGCAGGGTGCGGAATTGTGCGAACGTATCGTCGTAAAGCCGGACGGCGGGTTGGTACGCCTCGTCCGATGGCTGAAATCCCGGCACCGGACGCCAGAACAGCAGCTGGGCGTAGGCCGGGTGCTCGACCGACCAGCGCGCGAAGCGCTGTCCGAACCGAGTGAGCACCGCCGCCAAGTCGCCGTCGTCGGGCGGTTGCTCCCGGCCATATCTCCGCATGTCCTCCAGAAGCAACACCCACCCTCGCTGGAACAGCGCGTCATAGAGGGCGTGCTTCGACGGGAAGTAGACGTAGAGCGACGGCGGACGGATTCCCATCCGCCTGGCGATCTCGCCGAGTGAGAGCCCGGCGACGCCCTCGTCAGCCATGATCTCGATCGCGTGATCGAGGACCTCTTGGATCGTCTGCAGCCGACGCCGGTGCCGGCGGTCGAGCGGAACTGCCTCGGACGCCATAGCCCAGAAGTATTACCTAATGCCGTTAGGACGTCAAGAGCTCGGTCGGCGGTCCACCGGCGGTCAGTCGGCGCCTGGGCCGAGCCGTCCGAAGGTCGTGGTCAGTGCGAACGGCTCGGTTCGGCGATCAGAGTCCCGGTTGGTGGGGAGTCGCCCATCCTCGCCAACGCGCCGTCGCGTCCGACCAGCGCGTCCAGGCCGACCCGGTCACTGACCAGCCGGTCCGGCCGCAGCCGGCCAGCTGCGATCTCGGCCAGCATTGCCGGGTAGTCGCCGGCGGCCATGCCGTGGCTGCCGTAAATCTCGAGTTCTTTGGCGATCACCATCCCCATCGGTACCGGAGGGGTTGCGGCTGCCCCCACCAGCAGCCCGATCTGCACATGCCGGCCGCGGGGTCGCAGGGACTCGATCGCGGCGCGGCAGGTCTGGACCGAGCCGAACGCGTCGATCGACACCTGCGGTCCCCCATCGGTCAGGTCGCGGACGGCCGGTGCGGGGTCGGCCGAGCAGACCGTGGCAGCAGCCCCGAGGGCCTGCGCGATCGCGAGGGCGCGCTCGGACAGGTCCACGCCGACGACCCGGGCACCTCGTGCCGCTGCGATCATGACGGCGGCCAGTCCGACACCGCCGCAGCCGAAGACGGCCACCGTGTCGCCGGCGCCCACCCGTCCGTGCGCGGTGATCGCCCGGTATGCGGTGGCGAAGCGGCAACCCAGACCAGCCGCGGTGCTGAACTGCAGATCTTCCGGCAGCCGGACCGCGTTCAGGTCGGCGCGAGGTATCGCGACACGCTCAGCGAACGACCCCCAGCCGGTGAAACCCGGCTGGTACTGGTCCTCGCACACCTGCCCGGCGCCGGCCCGGCAGGTGGGGCATCGCCCGCACGCGCAGACGAACGGCACCGTGACCCAATCGCCCACTCGCACGCGCTTGACGTCAGCGCCTACCTCGCTCACCACGCCGGCGAACTCGTGCCCGGGCACGTGCGGCAGCGCGATGCCGGGGTCGTGACCCACCCATCCGTGCCAGTCGCTACGACAGAGCCCGGTCGCCCGGACGTCGATCACCGCGCCGTCTCGCGGACACGGTGGCTCGCGGACCTCCCGCAGGTGCGGCGCCTTCCCGAAAGCCTCGACGATTACCGCTCTCATCGCAGCTCGCATCTCCCGTTCCTCGCCGCACGTGCGGCTGCTTCACGCGGCGAGCGACGAACAGCAGCGCGGCCGCCGACGCGTCCTGCAGTCATTGCACACCGTGGGGTGGGTGAAGTACCCGCAGGCGTCCGCAGGAATCTTCTCCCGCCGGTCCGGTATGAAGGCGTAATCACTGTCCGGACTTCAGAAAGGCACTGCCGTGGTTCAGGTCGGCGATAGTTTCGAGAACCCGATCACCCGCGAGCGATTCCTATTCCGGGCCACGGCCGCGACTACCGGCGGCGAGTTCTGCGAGTTCGATCTGCATCTGGGTTCCCAGGCCAAGCTTGCCGCCGCGCACCGCCATCCCGGCCAGGTAGAGACCTTCGCGCTCATCAGCGGTTCACTGACGGTCAAGATCGGACGCCAGAAGCGCAGCGTGGCGGCAGGGGAAGACGTCGCGGTTCCGGTGGGCACCGCCCACGCGTGGGCGAACACCGGCGACCAGCCGGCACACGTTATCGTCCGGCTCACGCCGTCCTACTTGATCGAGGACTTCTTCGACGCGTTCTGCCGCATCGCCAGCACCGGGCACGCGAACAAGCTCGGACTGCCGAAGAATCCGCTGCAATTCGCCGTGCTGATCGACCGGCACCGCGACGAGTTCGCGCTGCCGTCTCCGCTGGCCCAGGCGGTGGCCGGACCAGCCGTTCGGGCGCTTGCGGTAGTCGGCCGTGCGGCCGGTTTCCGACCCGACGGCACGCGAACGCGGCGCAGCTGAGTACACCGTTCCAGCGCCCGGGACGAACCCGGGAACCCACACGTCAGAAGGACAAGTGCCGGCCGCGGTGAAGGAGCCGCCGATGTAGAGCCCGCTGCCTGCCACCGCGATCCGAGCCGACCGGCGTGTCGCCCGCTCGATCGAAGCAGCCACCGACGAAGAGTTCGTCGCCGCGTAGCGCCAGGGCGCGGACGCTGGCGGGCTCGGGACTGTAGCTGGCCGACACGCTCGGCGGCGACCGCCGTGCGGCAGCCGGATGGCAGCGTCGGGGAACCGAACACCGTCGACCATGCCGCGTCGGACGGCTGCCGTCCGGTGCCGGCACCGGTCCGCGGACGGCGCCTGAGCGGCCGGCGCAGCGTGAGCTGCCGAGGTCGGCGCGGTCGCGGGCCCGTTCGTCCTGCCCCCGGCTGGTGTGCGACCCGCCAGCGGCGGCCGACCCCGCTCGATCGGCGAGGTCGTCGTATCCGGCTGCATGCGGACCCCCTACAGGGTCTTCGCCGAAGGCCGCATTCTGTCGTGGCCGAGGGAAGCTGGCAAAGAGCCAAGAGCGAACCGCTCGGCGGGCGCCGGACGCGGCGCGGATCCGTGCCAGCCGGTAGGGCGGCGCGGTCTCCGTGATCAGCGGGAGGGCCGCCCCCTAGATTGGTCGCCGTGACTGTCGTCGGTGCCCCCGCGCATCAGCGCGCGGTCCGCGACCTGCAGGCGAGGTTCACCGAGCTACCGGACGGCCGGATGCGTCTGGCCAAGCCGACCTCGAATCTGTTCCGAACGCGCACCCGGGCGGGGTCCGGGCTCGACGTCGGCGGATTGGCCCAGGTCATCAGTGTGGATCCGGAGTCGAGGACGGCAGACGTCCAGGGGATGTGCACCTACGAGACCCTGGTGGCGGAGACCCTCGGCCACGGCTTGATGCCGTTGGTCGTGCCGCAACTGAGAACGATCACGGTCGGCGGCGCGGTGACGGGTCTCGGGATCGAATCGACGTCGTTGCGACACGGCCTACCGCACGAGTCGGTGTTGGAGATGGACGTGCTGGTCGGCACGGGGGAAGTGGTCACCGCGAGCCCGACCGAACACCCCGAGTTGTTCGAGGCTTTCCCGAATTCGTACGGCAGCCTGGGTTATGCGGTGCGGCTGCGCATCGCGCTGCAGCCGGTGGCGCCGTTCGTCGCACTGCGGCACGTGCGTTTCACCGACCTGGACGAACTGACCGCCGCCGTGGATGTGATCGCGAAGCAGGGGATGTGGGAGGACGAGCCCGTTGATTTCCTCGACGGGGTCATGTTCGCGCCGACCGAGTCGTATCTGACCCTCGGAGCGTGGGCCGATGCTGGTCGGCCGAGCGACTACACAGGTCAACACATCTATTACCGCTCCATCCGCGAACGCGAACGGGATTGCCTCACCGTGGCCGACTACCTGTGGCGGTGGGACACCGACTGGTTCTGGTGTTCCGCGGCGTTCGGGCTCGGGCGACCGTTGGTGCGACGAGTGTGGCCGCGACGGCTGCGCCGCAGCGACGTGTACCACCGGTTGGTGGCGCTGGAGGGCCGGTTCCAGGTGGCAGCGAGACTCGATCGCTTGCGCCACCAACCGTTGCGTGAGCGGGTCGTCCAGGACGTCGAGATACCGCTGAGCCGAACGGCAGAATTCCTGCGCTGGTTCGATGACCAGGTCGGCATGAGCCCCGTCTGGCTGTGCCCGCTGCGCGCCCGGAGATCGTGGCCGCTGTACCCGCTCGACCCTGGAACCACGTACGTCAATGTCGGGTTCTGGGGGACCGTGGCGATCGCTCAAGGTCGCCGTGACGGTGACGTCAACCGCGCGATCGAACTGAAGCTCGGCGAGCTGCACGGCCACAAGTCGTTGTACTCGGACGTCTTCTACGACCGGGAGACCTTCGACACCCTGTATGGCGGAGCAACGTACGAGTCGGCGAAGCGGTCATATGATCCGGGAAACCGGCTGACCGGGATGTACGAGAAGGTGGTCGGACGGCGATGACGATGGCGGACCTGATCAGCACAGTAACCGCGGGCAGCGTGCCGATGCGGGTCGAGGCGCCGGACGGCTCGGTCGTCGGTGCCTCCGACGACGGTCTGACTCTGCGCCTCTGCTCGGACCGTGCACTGCGGTACCTGATCACGGCGCCGGGAGATCTGGGGCTCGCGCGCGCCTACGTCTCCGGCGAGCTCGAACTGATCGGCGCCCATCCGGGCGACCCGTACGTGGCGTTGCGCGCCCTCGCCGACTGGAAGTTCCGCCGACCGGCCGTTTCCGAACTACCGGCACTGACCCAGCAGTTGGGTGTGCGCCAACTCCTGCCGCCCAAACCGCCACCGCAGGAGGCGCCGGCACGCATTCGTCGCACGCTGAACGGGTTGCGGCATTCCCGCCGTCGCGATCGCGAATCGATCGGCCAGCACTACGACGTGTCGAACCGGTTCTACGAATACGTCCTCGGCCGCACCATGGCGTACACCTGCGCGGTGTTCCCCACTGCGGATACCTCGCTCGACGATGCTCAGACCGAGAAATTCGACCTCGTGGCGCGGAAGCTGGCGCTCAAGCCCGGAATGCGGCTGCTGGACGTCGGCTGCGGTTGGGGTGGCATGGCCCGTCATGCCGCGGCGAACTACGGCGTCGAGGTCGTTGCGATCACTCTGTCGGCACAACAGGCGTCCTGGGCCGAAGCGGAGATCGAACGGGCCGGGTTGTCCCGCCTCGTCACGATCCTGCACGGCGATTACCGCGACGCGCCGGGAACAGGCTACGACGCGGTCAGCTCGATCGGATTGCTGGAGCACGTCGGCGTGGCCAACTACCCGGGCTATTTCCGGCTCATCAAGAGCAAGCTGCGTCCGGGCGGACGTCTTCTGAATCATTGCATCACCCGGCCCGACAACCGGACCAGCCCCATGCCCGGTGCGTTCATCGATCGATACGTCTTTCCCGACGGCGAACTCACCGGCGTAGGGCGCATCATCGCCACGGCGCAAGACTGCGGGCTGGAAGTGCGTCATGAGGAGAACCTGCGCGAACACTATGCGCTCACCCTCCGGCACTGGACCGCCAACCTCGTCGAGAACTGGGACGCCTGCGTCGAGGAAGTCGGCTTACCGACTGCGCGGGTGTGGGGGCTGTACATGGCGGGGTCCCGCCTCGGCTTCGAGGGAAACGTCGTCCAGTTGCATCAGGTGCTGGCCGTGAACGTGGGCGCTGACGGCTCGGCGTCCTTCGGGCTCAGACCCGACTGGTAGCCCGACGGCTGCGGGCCGACGGGTTCGACCGCTACCAGCGGTCGAACCCGTCACCCGTGGGATCGGTTCAGCCTGCGGACGTGGCGGGAGCGGTTGTCACCTTGAAGCCCTCGAGCTTGTTCGCCTTCTGGGCGTAGCTGTTCGTGAAGGTGTTGGCCAGGGTCACCTTGGCGACGTCGACGCCGAGCACCTTCTCCATCGCGTACACGGTCTTCGGGCCGCCCGCAGGCATGATCCCGTCAGGGAGGAACTGGCCCTTGTCGGTGGTCAGGCCGGCGACATACTGCGCCTTCGTGATCGTGCTGTTCGACACGAACTGCGACGGCATGTGGCTGGCGATGTCAGCCGCCGAGTGGGTGTGGATCCAATGCATCGTCGCGACCAGCGCATCGACGACCTTCTGGACCGCCGACTGATGCGAGTTCACCCAGTCTGCGCGAGCCAGCACGCCGGCGGCCGGCCAGGCGCCGCCGAGAGCGGCCTTGGCGCCCTTCGTGGTGGCAAGGTCGATAGCCGGGTAGGCCAGATGCTTCGCCTCCAGCGAGCCGACCGTGGGCTGGGTCGTCATGACACACTGCGCCGACTTGCGTTGGATCGCGGCGATAGCCGTGGCTCCTGCGCCGACGGCGAGAGTGTGGTACTGGCTGTGCGAGATG
The DNA here is from genome assembly GCA_025924515.1 of Jatrophihabitans sp. Taxonomy (GTDB): domain Bacteria; phylum Actinomycetota; class Actinomycetes; order Mycobacteriales; family Jatrophihabitantaceae; genus JAICIE01. The sequence goes on from JAICIE010000001.1 coordinate 48,722, forward strand.
CCATGCTGAGCGGCCAGGAACTGGGTGAGCTCGTCGGTACCTGACCCAAGGTCCGTCACGCCGAGGCTCTTGCCTCGGAAGTCCGCAGCGGTATGCACCCCACTGCCGGTGCCGCACATCTCGCGCTCACCTGGCGCGCCGGAAAGCTGAACCACGTCGATGACGTCCTTGCCCTTGGCCTGGAAGTCGATGGTGTGGATGTACCAGGCTCCGGCCATGTCCACCTGTCCCGAGGCCATGGCGTCCTCGGCTCCGACGCCGCCCTGTGATTCGGTGGACAGTTGGACGTTGACGCCGTACTTCTTGTAGAAGCCGAGGTCCTGCGCCAGCTGGTACGGCAGGTAGATCTGCTTGTCGATGCCGCCGACCATCACCTTGACGGTCGGGTCGGTGCCCGAACCGCCGCCGGCCGACTTGCCCGAGCTGCCGCTGGAGCAGGCCGCCACGCCCAGCGACAGGGCTCCGACAGCCGCCAGACAGAGTGCGCGTTTGATCATGCGAGTTTCCTTTCGGTACGGGTGAGTGGGGAAATAGGAGTCGGCTGTCGTGCTCAGATGCTCGCCGCCTCGGCCCGGCTCGGCGGACGCCAGGCAAGGACGCGCCGCTCCAGAAGCGTGATCAGGTACTCCGCGACCAGGGTGACCACCGACGTGATCGTCATGCAGGCGAAGACCGTGTTCATGTCGAACTGACCCTGCGCCTGGCTGATCAGCAGCCCGATCCCGTGCTGGGCGCCGAGCACCTCGGCCACCAGCGCGCCGATGATCGCGAAACCGAATGCGGTGTGCAGGCTGGCGATGATCCAGGTGAGTGCAGACGGGATGGTGACATGGCGCGCGACCTGCAGCGGTGAGGCACCGAGAACCTTCACGTTGGCCACGAGGTTGGGGTCGACCTCGCGAACACCCTGGAAGGCGTTGAAGAAGACGATGAAAAAGACGAGGACGGCGGCCAGCAGAACCTTCGGAAAGGTGCCGAGGCCGAATGCGACGATGAATATGGCGCCCAAGATGATGCGCGGTATCGAGTTGAGGATCTTGATGTAGGGGCCGATCACATCGGCGAGGAACCGGTTCTGACCCAGTAACAAGCCCAGGAGGATTCCGGCCGCGGTACCGAGGAGGAAACCGTAAAGCGCCTCCTTGATTGTGACCCAGAGGTTGAGCCAGATCGAGCCGAACGCCGTACCGTGCTGGAACAGGTGCACCAGGCTGTGCCAGACCCCGGACGGCTGGCCGAAGAAGAACTTGTCGACGATCCCGGTGGCAGTGAACAACTGCCATCCTCCGATGACGACGACCGGAACAAGCACGCGAGCCAGCCACACGAGTCGGACCCGCCGTCGCCGAGCTCGTCGAGCCGCGACCTGGAAGCCGTCCCTCGTCTCGTCGGCTGCGACGGGCGTCGCCGACGAGGTAAATGTCGTCGTCGTCGTCATGCCGCACCGGCCGTCTGCGCGTACGCGCGCTCGACTTCTTCTCTGAGCGACGCCCAAATCTGGCCCTGCAGCTCGAGGAACCGTGGCTCGTGCCGAATCTCCTGCACCTCACCCCGCGGACGTGGCAGGTCGATGTCGAAGCTCTGCTTGATCGACCCCGGGCTGGTTGTCATGATCAGGACCCGGTCGGCCAGCGCGACCGCCTCGTCGAGGTCATGTGTGATGAACAGAACCGATGGGCGCAGCTGCTCCCAAAGCCCTAGCAGCTCGGTTTGCATGATGGCCTTGGTCTGCACGTCGAGCGCACCGAAAGGCTCGTCCATCAGCAGAATTTGAGGTTCGTTGATGAGCGCTGCCGCCATCGCGACCCTTTTGCGCATCCCACCGGAGAGCTGATGAGGGTACCTGTCCTCGAATCCCGCGAGGCCGACGCGGCGCAGCCAGTTCCGGGCCAATTCGACGGCGTCCTTTCTCGCCATCCCGTGCAGGGTCGGACCGACCATGACGTTGGCGAGCACGGTCTTCCACGGGAACAGCGCGTCGGCCTGGAACATGAAGCCGACGCCACGGGTGACGCCGTTCACCTCTCGGCCGCCGACCCGTACCGAGCCAGCGCTCGGCCGCTCCAGGCCTGACACCTGGCCGAGTGTGGTGGACTTGCCGCACCCCGTCGGCCCCACGATCGCGCAGAACTGTCCGGGCTCCACGGTGAAGGTCACGTCGCTGACGGCTGTGAACGGGACCCCTTTGCGGGTCACGAACCGCTTGGTGAGGCCGGTGATCTCGATTTGCGCGGCGCCGGCGGACGCGGCGCCCGGGTCGCCCACCGCCCGGACACGTTGGTCTGCTCGCTGCACCATCTCGTCCTCTCCGTCGACCGTTCGTGTTGTGGGTGCTGACCGTAAGGACGAGACGCCCGTCACGTCGCCGTTTTGGCGGAATCCCGTCTTCCCCGCGTTGATCGCGGTTCTGCTCGTTTTGCGCCGGCGCGGTGCGGTTGTTCCGTCGCCGCAGGTGCCGTCACAATGGGCGCACCATGGGCACCGTGCGGTTCGGCATGCGAAAGCTCTCCAGCCAGATCTTCGTGGCGCAGCTGGCAATCTTGACGGCGACCGTGCTGGTCGGGTTCGTCCTGTTCGCTCGCGTGGAGCGGATCCACCTCGACGTGCAATATCAAGACCGAGCCGCCTCGATCGCTGGAACTGTGGCCAGTGTTCCGCTGATCCGCAGCTGCCTGGCGCGGGAGGGGCCCGGTTGCGCAGCCGCCGTCCAGAGCTTCGCCACCACCGCGGAACGCAACACCGGGGCGTCCTACGTGGTCGTCATCGACCTGCACCGGGTGCGGCACTCGCATCCGCACCCGGCGCTGGTCGGGCGGAAGGTGACGGAGCCGATCGTCACGCGCGACGGCCGCGTGCATCTCGGCATCGACAACGGCAGTACCGGGCGCTCGGCCAACGCCCGGGTCCCGCTCTACGGCCCCGACGGACGGATGGCGGGCGAGGTCTCAGTCGGGATTCGGGAGCGGTCTGTCTCCAGCGCGCTATGGCACGAACTGCCCTCCTATGCCACCTGGTTCGCTCTGGCACTGGCTATCGGCGCGCTCGCCTCCTGGGCGCTGGCGCGGCGGTTGAAACGCCGAACGTTCGGCTTGGAACTGGATGAGATTGCACGGCTGCTGCAGGAGCGGGAAGCCACCCTGCACGGCATCCGAGAGGGGGTCATTGCCTTCGACGCCGCCGGCCGGATCAGCGTTGTGAACGACGAAGCGCAACGCCTGCTTCACGTACCGACGAGCGCCGTAGGCAGCCGACTGGATGAGGTCCTGCCCGACGGGCGGCTACGGGACGTCCTCTCCGGGGCCGACCCGCGTCAGGACAATCTCGTGTTCACCGATGACTTCTGCCTGATGATCAACCGGATGCCGGTTCGGCTGGGAGGACGACCGCACGGGTCGGTTGTGACACTTCGTGACCGGACGGAAATGGCGGGGCTGCTGCAGGAACTCGACGGTGAGCGAAGTTTGACGGAGTCGCTTCGTGCCCAACAACATGAGTTCTCCAACCGCATGCACGCGGTGGCCGGGCTGTTGGAGCTGGGCCGATCGGATGAGGCCCTCACCTACGTGACCGAGATTCGCGGTACCGCGGCAGAATTCGACCACACGCTGCGCACTCACATCGCGGCGCCCCAGATCGTGGGCCTGTTATTGGGCAAGGCGGCCGAAGCGAGCGAACGCGGGATTGACCTGGTGGTCTCTCCGCAGACCTGGCTCGGCGACTCACCGCAACGCATTCAGGCACTGACGACCATCGTCGGCAACCTGGTCGACAACGCCTTCGACGCCCTGACCGCCGTGCCGGCACCTCGGCGCGTCGTCGTGGAAATTCTGGACAGGCCGAGCGAGCTGTCCGTCACGGTGTCCGACAACGGCCCGGGCGTGCCCGCCGATGCAACGCGGCTCATCTTCCAGGACGGCTACACCACGAAGGCCGCGTCGGACGGGAACCGGGGCGGGCTCGGGCTCGCGCTGGTGCACCGACTCGTGACCCGGCTGCACGGCTCGATCGACGTCTCCGAGGGACCCGGCGCGCGGTTCACCGTTCGGCTCCCGCAGAGTTTGGAACCGACGAAGGTGCGGGCGCACAGCCTGTCATGACCGGGGACGCGCTCACGGTGCTGGTCGTCGACGACGACTACCGCGTCGCCGGCATCCATGCCGCGTTCGTCGAGCGGGTGCCCGGCTACGCCGTCGTGGGTCAAGCGCATTCGGCCGAGCAAGCTCTGGCCCTCGGCCGATCCCTTCGGCCGGACGTCGTGCTGATGGACATCTACCTGCCAGACGGCGACGGTCTCGAGGTTGTGCGGGCATTGCTCGAGGACGGCGATCCTCCCGCGGTCATTGTGATCAGTGCGGCGAGGGATATCGCTTCGGTCCGTCAGGCGATCCAGCTCGGTGCCGTTCACTACCTCGTCAAACCTTTTCGGTTCGCCGCGCTCGCCGAGCGGTTGACGGCATATCAGCAGCTGCGGCGCCACATCGCCGGACTCGGGAGCGAGCCCGAGCAGGCTGACGTCGACAAATTGTTCGGGATCCTGCGAGCGCCGTCCTCAGCGCTGACCCGCCCGGACAAGGGCCACTCCGCACCGACACTGGAACTGGTGCGCGAGGCCGTCGTTGCCAGCGGGCGCGACCTCTCTGCCGCCGAGGTAGCCGAGACAGTCGGCATCAGCCGCGCCACCGCACAGCGCTACCTCACCTATCTCGAGCGGCACGGCGTGCTGAAGCTGCAGCTGCGCTACGGCGTGACCGGCCGCCCCGAGCATCGGTACCGGCGCATCACCTGACCGGGCCGGTCAACGCGACCGGTCCGGAAGGCATTCGACACCCGCCGGGTCTCCCGTTCCCATCTCGGTCCGAGGCCGGGCACGCTCTGACGGTAGGACGGCGCACGGCGCGGGGATGCAGCTCAGGACGTGGCGTTCCGGTCGGACGGCGACGGTCTCGGCTCCCGCACTGACCAGGGCCGGCGCTGGCTGCTCGGCCACAGTCGAGAGCCGCGAACCTAGGGTGAGAGGACGCGATGACGGCCGACGCTGGGCTGAGTCCGCACGTCCTGTCCGCCGTGCGCGAGATGCGCGAGGCGGCCTTCGGGGTGCGGCTGGATCTGGACACCGCGGGCGCAGTGGCCGGCCGGCGGTTGCAGGGGGAGCTTGTCGGGCAACTCGACGACTACGTTCTGCCGCGGCTGGAGCAGCAGGGCGCGCCGCTTCTGGTGGTAGTGGGCGGGTCGACCGGCGCCGGCAAATCGACCCTCGTCAACACCCTGGTCGGCGTCTCGGTCAGCCCCGCTGGGGTGCTCCGGCCGACGACCCGCTCCCCGGTTCTCGTCCTCAACCCGGCGGATGCCGGCTGGTTCGGCGACGACCGGCTGCTTCCGGGGCTGATCCGGGTCCTTGCCGGCGGCCGCGACCCGGTCGACCGGGCGGGAGTGCTGCAGGTGACCACCGTGCAGACCCTGCCCAGCGGGCTCGCCCTGCTGGACGCACCGGACATCGACTCGGTCGTCGAGTCGAACCGCGAGCTGGCCCGCCAGCTGCTCGCCGCCGCCGACGTCTGGTTGTTCGTGACCACCGCGGCGCGGTACGCGGACGCGGTGCCGTGGGAGCTGCTCCGGGTGGCGCGGGAACGGTCGACTGCCCTCGCAGTCGTTCTCGACCGGGTGCCGGCTGAGGCGCTCACGGAGGTGAGCGACCACCTGCGGCAGCTGCTCGACCGGGAAGGGCTAGCCGAATCCGAACTGTTGATCGTGCCGGAGGCACAGCTCGACGGCGGGCGGCTGCCCGACACCGCGGTGGCGCCGGTGCGGCACTGGATCGACGCGCTCGCCGCCGACGCCGGAGCCCGCGCGGAACTGATGCGGCGCACGCTGCGCGGAGCGGTGGACAGCCTGCAGGTGCGCGCCGCGTCGCTGGCCGGCGCGGTCGAGGAGCAGGAACGCGCGGCAGGCGAGCTCGGCGGAGACCTCGACAGCGCCTACGTCTCGGCACGGTCGATCGTCGCGCGGGAGGTCGACGACGGGACCCTTCTGCGTGGGGAGGTGCTCAGCCGCTGGCAGGAGTTCCTCGGCACCGGACAGTTCATGCGGACGGTCGAGTCCGGGATGGGACGGTTGCGTGACCGCATCACATCGGCGTTCACCGGCCGGGCGCCGGCGAGTCCGGTGGAGGAAGCGCTGGAGAACAACCTCGAGGCGCTGCTGCAGGACGCGGTCGAACGCGCCGCCGGCGCGGCTGCGGACGCCTGGTCGGGGCGGGCAGAGGGACGCCGGCTGCTGCAGGCGGCCGGGCAGGACCTCAGCCGTGCCGCGCGCGAGACGCTCGCTGACATTCCCGGTGTCGTCCGCGCCTGGCAGGCCGACGTTCTCGAACTTGTGACGGCCGAGGGCGGGGACCGGCGCAGGGTGGCGCGGCTCGCGTCCTACGGGGTCAACGGCGCAGGCTCGCTGCTGATCGTGGGGTTGTTCGCCCACACCGGCGGGCTCACCGGTGGGGAGGTCGCGATCGCCGGGGGCACCGCGGCGGTCAGCCAGCGCGTTCTCGAGGCGATCTTCGGCGATCAAGCTGTTCGGACCCTGGCCGACAAGGCCCGGGAGGGCTTGCTCACCCGCTTCGACGAGGTTCTCGCGGCTGACTCGGCGCGATTCCGGGCGCTGCTGGAGCCGGCGGTCCCCTTGCCGGGAACCGCAGCGCGGCTGCGTGCGGCAGCGCGCGCCGTCCGGGCGGCCCAATGAGACGGGCCCGCGCCGATCTCGGGCAGCGGATCGACGCGCTCTCGCGCGCGGTCGAACTCGCTCCGGCGGACGACCTCGTCGCGGCTGCGCGGACGGTGCTCGCACGGTCGGCGGCGCGGCGCAGCCTCGCTCCCGAGCGCACGGTGGTCGCGTTGGCCGGCGGAACCGGGAGCGGCAAGTCGACGCTGTTCAACCGACTGGTGCAAGCCGATCTCGCGCCGACCGGCGTCCGGCGTCCGATGACGAGCCGCTCCCGGGCGGCGGTGTGGCCCTCGCTCGGCGACAAGGACGACGCCGAGGACGCGGCCCGGTTGCTCGACTGGCTCGAGGTCCGCGACCGCCACTGGGTCGACAGCGCAGCGGAACTGGCGGGGCTCGTTCTGATCGATCTGCCGGACTACGACTCGACGGTCGCCGAGCACCGGGTCGAGGCCGAGCGGATGGCGGCCGTCGCCGACCTGCTGGTGTGGGTCGTCGATCCACAGAAGTATGCCGACGCGGCGCTGCACGAGCGGTACCTGCGCCCGCTGGCCAGTCACCGGGACGTGATGATGGTCGTGCTCAACCAGGCCGACCGGCTCGCCGGGAGCGAGGTCGACGCCTGCGTGCGCCATCTCGGTCGGCTGCTCGCGGAGGACGGCCTGGCAGGCGCGCCCGTCGTTGCGACCTCGGCCGTGCAGGGTGCGGGGCTGGACGCGCTGTGCGGTGCGCTAGTCGGACGGGTGCGGACCACCCGGGCGTCCGTCGAGCGGCTGCACGCGGACATCGACGCCGTGGTCGCCGACCTGGCGCCGCTGTGCGGGCCCGTGCGGGAAGGCGGACGGCGGACCCGCGAGGCAGACGAGGGTTTCCTCGCGGCCTTGGAGCGCGCTGCCGGGGTGCCTGCGGTGGCCGCCGCCGCGGCCGGCCAATACCGCCGGGATGCACAGCGGTCGGTCGGGTGGCCGCTCACCCGGTGGGTGGCACGGCTGCGCCCGGATCCGTTGCGCCGGGTCCGCGTCGCCGCTGCGCGGCTGTCCGTCCCGACCGCTGGGGCCGGCATCCAACGCGCGCAGATCGCCAATGCGGTGCGCGATCTGGCCGACGCCCACACGTCCGGCTTGCCGGACGGGTGGGGTTCGGCCGTGCGCGCGCAGACCGACCGGCAGGGCAACGAACTGCCGGCCGCGCTCGCGCGGGCCGTCTCTGAAGCGACTCCGCCCGGGCCGCGCCGGCCGCGGTGGTGGGCGGGCGCCCGTGCTGTCCACACGCTCTTTCTGGTGGTCGCAGCCGCAGGTGCGGTATGGCTGGCGACACTCGCCGTGCTCGGCTACCTGCGGCTCTCGCCGCCCACGCCGCACCTCGGCCGGCTGACGCTGCCGACCGTGCTGCTCATCGGCGGGCTCGTTGCGGGGCTGCTCGTCGCGCTGTTGCTCCGGCCGGTAGTCGCCTGGGGCGCCCGACGGCGCCGCGCAGCCGTTGCCGCGTCGCTGTCCGCCGCGGTGCGGGCGGCCGGGCGCCGGCACGTCCTCGTGCCGTTGAGCGACCGCTTGGACGATCAGCGCCGGTTCTGCGCCGCGGTGCAGACGGCCGCCCGGCGGCGATAGCCGCAGCCACCCGGCGGCCGACCCAGCCGGCAGCGGGCGCACTGCTCGGAGACCGGCTGTAGCGGGTTGTTCGGCGAGCCATCGACCCGGAAGGAGTACCTGCTGCCGTGGCGCGCTGGCAGGCCGACACGCCGCAGATCGCCCTGCTCGCGGGCCATCGAAGCGGCCCCCGGGGGCCGTCCACCTACGACGGGAGCCCAAACCAGGATTTGGGCGACTGCGAGCCCGCCCAGCGGCGCGGATCAGGAGGGTTCGACCAGTTTGGTCTCGTACGCGAAGATCACCGCCTGGACCCGGTCGCGCAGGTCCAGTTTTGTCAGGATCCTGCTGACGTGACTCTTCACCGTCGCTTCCGAGAGGACCAGCGAGGCGGCGATCTCCTGGTTGCTCTGGCCGACGGCGAGGGCGTGCAGCACGTCGCGCTCACGCTCGGTGAGTTGCGCGAGCCGTTCGTCTCGGGCCGCCTGCGTGCTGGTGGGCATCCGCTCTGCGAACGTGTCGAGCAGTCGACGGGTCACCCGCGGCGCCACCACCGCGTCGCCGGCGGCGACGGTGCGGATCGCGGCGACGAGCTCGTCCGGGGGCGCGTTCTTCAGCAAGAAGCCGCTGGCCCCCGCTCGCAGCCCAGCGAAGGCGTACTCGTCCAGGTCGAAGGTGGTGAGTATCAGAACCCGAACCACGGGCAGCTGCCGAACGATTGCCTCGGTGGCGGCGATGCCGTCGAGCTCGGGCATGCGCACGTCCATGACGACTACATCAGGACGGTGGGCGCCAGCCGCGGCGATGGCTTCGCGTCCGTCGCCGGCCTCGGCGACCACATCGAAGTCTCCGTGCGCGTCGAGGATCATGCGGAATCCGACGCGGAGCAGCTGCTCGTCATCGGCCAGGACGACCCGGATGGTCACGTGCGCGCCGTCCGTCCGGCTTGGCGATCGAGCGGGAGCCATGCGCTCACCCGCCAGCCGCTGGTGGTCGCCCCGGCGAAGATCCGCCCGTTGTGCAGGGAGACGCGCTCTCGCATCCCGATCAGTCCCTGCCCGATTGCGCCGGGCGGTGATCCGATGCCGCCGTTGTCGTCGACGACCACGCGTAGATCCTCCTGCCCCCGGCGGATTGACACCTGCAGCCGGGTCGCTCGGGGCGCGTGCTTCACCGTATTGGTGATGCCTTCCTGCACGAGCCGGAAGACCGCCAGCTGCAGGCCGGTGGAGAGCCCCTCCGTCGAGCCGCTTATCTGGTAGGTGACCTGCAGGCCGGTGCTCCGGGCAGTCTCGAGCAGCGCGTCCAGGTCCGCCAGGTTCGGCTCCGGGTGCAGCGTCGGGTCGGCGTCCTCGAGCCCCGAACGCAGTAGCGCGAAGGTGTTGCGCATCTCGGCGAGCGCGGCCCGGCCCGTCGCCGCAACCTGGTCGATTGCCGCCCGGGCGCGGGCCGGGTCACGTTCGAGGGTCAGCGCGGCGCCGTCGGTGAGCGCGATCATCACCGAGAGGTTGTGCGCCACGATGTCGTGCATCTCGCGCGCGATGCGGTTGCGTTCCGCCGTCACCGCCAACTGGGTGAGCCCATCACGGTCCTGCTCGACCAGCTGATCGCCGCCGCTCGCACGCCGATGGCGGGATCTGCTGGGATGAGACCGGCGCATCCACGACATGTGGCAAGTTTCGCGCGTACCTCTCAGGCGTCGCGGCGACGCAACACGAGCAGGCCTATGCCGAGCGCGGCGACGACGTACAGCGCGAAGACGCCGAGACCTGCCCACGGAGCCAATTGATCGGTGCTGGACACCGTGTTCATCCCGGCGGTTCCCGCGATGAGCGGCAGGTATTTGGTCACGTGCTGCTGCATCGAGCCGGGCAGAGCCTGCGCCAGCAGAGGCAGGACGAGCACTAGGCCGAAGAGCGCCGCGATCGCGCCGCCGGTGTTGCGCAGGATGAATCCGCAGCCGAGGCCCAGCAGACCGATGCCGACCATGTACAGCGCTGCGCCGAAGATCGCCCGGATCGAGCCCGGATGGCTGATCGACACGCCGAGACTGTGCACGGTGCCGGCGGAGCCGGGAGAGAAGCCGATGTTGCCGTTCGGGCCGGACAGGAAGATGCCGTGCACCTGGTATGCGCTCAGCACCGCCTGTCCGCCCAGAAATGCGATGAAGGCGGCCACCAAGGTCACGGCGAAGATCACCGCCGCGAAGATTGCGATCTTGCCCGCCCACACCGGGACCCGCTTCGGCACGGCCGAGAGCGTCGCGCGGATCATCCCGGTGCTGTACTCGCCGCTGATGAACAGCACTCCGAGCACGCCGACGGCCAGCTGCGCCAGGTAGAAGCCGCGCAGGGTCAGGGCGGTCTGATCGGGTTCGAACCCGCCGTGGCTGGCGAGGTCGTTGCCGCGCAGGTCCGAGAAAAGAATGCCGAGTCCGATCGAAATCAACAGCGCGATTCCGATGCTCCACCACGTCGAGCGCAGGGAGCGGAACTTGATCCACTCTGAGACCACAGCCCGGGACTGGGTGACCGCTAGACGGGCGTCGGGGTTCATCGCGATCGACGTCACAGCGCCGCCTCCTCCATCGGCGTACCGAATTCGACGGCATCGCGGGTGAGTTCCATGAATGCCTCTTCCAGCGAGGCTTGCTGCGGTGTCAACTCGACGAGTGCGATGCGCGCCTCCGCCGCGACCTTGCCGATCTCCGCGCTCGACAGCCCGCTGACCGTGAGCAGATCGCGCTCGGTGCTGGTGACGCTGACGCCGTCAGCGGCCAGCAGATCCCGCAGCCGCGGGGCTTCGTCCGTGCGCACCCGTACTACTGTGCGGCCCGCAGAAGCCGTGAACTCGGACATGCTGGCATCGGCGATCAGCCGCCCTTGACCTACGACGATGAGGTGCGACGCGGTAAGCGACATCTCGCTCATGAGATGGGAAGAGACGAAGATGGTTCGGCCTTCGGCCGCAAGCGACCGCAGCAGGGTGCGGATCCACAGAATCCCTTCCGGGTCCAGCCCGTTCACCGGCTCGTCGAGGATCAACGTGTGCGGGTCGCCGAGCAAGGCCGAGGCGATTCCCAGGCGCTGGCCCATCCCTAGCGAGAACCCGCCCACGCGCTTGCCAGCGACCTGGGTGAGGCCGACGAGATCAAGCACCTCGTCCACCCGGCGCCGACCGATGCCGTGTGTCGCGGCCAGCGCAAGCAGATGATTCCGGGCGGAGCGGCCGGTGTGAATGGCCCGAGCCTCGAGCAGGGCCCCCACCTCGCACAACGGCGCCCTCAACCGCTCATACGGTCGTCCGTTGATGCTCGCCGATCCTGCGGTGGGGCGATCGAGGCCGAGGAGCATGCGCATCGTCGTGGACTTGCCGGCGCCGTTCGGGCCGAGGAAACCCGTAACGATTCCCGGCTGCACCTCGAAGGACAGCCCGTCGACGGCGACCTTCTCGCCGTACCGCTTCGTCAATCCTACGGCCTCGATCACGCACCTGAGGCTAGGCAGCTTCCGCGGCAACCGCATCGTTCCAGCGGATGAACCTGAGCCTCCACCCTTCGACTGACCTCCGTGACCGCAATCCCGCCGCCCGACTGAACGCCATCCTGGCCACGAGGCCGACCGGATGCACCGCCAGCCGGCAACCGACACGAAGACCGTGTGGATGCGTCCGGTAGGCCGCATCCCGTTCCAGGAGGGTTTGTCGGTCGCCATGCGCAGACGGTCGATGCTGGGCGTTCGGCCACCGTCGGGTGCGAGGGTTCATCTCGAGTGGGCCTTCCGGGCACGCAGCGTGTATTTCAGGTGCGCTCGCACGTCGCGGTCGCTCTTCGCAGATCGCGGGCATTTGTAACCGCGGCGACTGGCTCAGGCCATTTCGGCGGCGGCCTTGATGCGGGCGAGCGTGGTCGTCATGCCACGCTGCAGGTCGGCGTCACGGTCGTTGCTGCCTGTCCACTTCTCGGTGATCCAGGTCATGACCGAGCCGAGAGGACGGTCGGCGTCGAACGATTCTGTCAGGCGGGTGCCGCTGGCCGTCGGCTCCATGAGGTAGCGCCAGGTGTAGGAGCCGATGCCGGGACCGCTGCGGTTGAAGGCGAATTCGCGCCCGCGGTCGGCGGCGGTGACTGTGGGCGTGTTTGAACCAGGCCGGGCCGCGCCTGCCCTTGTTCTTCGCCTTGAATCGCGCCCCGACCGTTGGTCCGGTGGCTCCCTTCGTCCAGGCGCAGCGGATACACTCAGGGCTCCACTCCCCCATACGGGAGATGTCGGAGACTAGCCCGTACACCTTTTCCGGCGAGGCCGAGATGTCAATCACTGCGGCGCCGTGCGGAATCCTCTTCGACATCAATGGTCCCTCTTCTCCGGCGTCGTGATCGGCCGGACGCTTTTTCGTTCGGCTGCCCTCTGTCGTACCGACGCAAGGGCTACCCGTGGCTGTTCCTTTCTACCTGTCAGTGACAGACAAGCGTGACGTCGCTACTCTGGCACCCGGGAGGCTTACCTGTCAATGACAGACTCGAAGATGCCCGACGTGCGTGCCCGCCGAGCCCGGGCCGAACGAGACATTCTCGACGCCGCGTGGACCCTGATGGCACGCGAGGGCGTGGCGGCGCTGAGTGTCCGCGAGGTCGCCCGGTCGGTCGGCATCCGGCAGCAGTCACTCACGTACTACTTCCCGACCAAGCACGCACTGCTCGATGCGCTGTTCGCAGACGGCTTCGCCGATCTCCGACAACGCTTCGACCGACTCCCGCCGATCACGGATCCCGACCAAGGCGTGGTGGACGTAGCCAGCGCCTTCGTCGACCACCTGGTCGCTCGGCCGGCCGCCTATCACCTGATGTTCCAGGGCACCGTCCCCGGCTTTCGCCCCACGCCGGACAGCCATCAGGTTGCGCTCACCGTCCTGCGCGAACTCGTCTCACGACTTGCCGCGGCCGGGGTCAGGGAACCCGCCGACCTCGCACTCGTCCGCAGCGTGATCAGCGGAATCGCTGCGGAACAGATCGCGAACGACCCGCGAGGCCACCTATTCGCCGATCAGACCGAGCGAGGTATTCGCGCCGTCGTCGCCGCGATTCGCTCGGCTCAGAAAGCAGGCGACGACATGCCGTCCGCGAGGCGCGCCACGCTCAGAAAACGGCCGTCGAACAAAGTCGCACGGCTGTGACGGCCGGGTGGGTGCGGACCGCGACCGTCAGACCTGCGTCGTCACTGCGAGCAGGTCCGAGCACTCCACGGTGCAGTACTCGAGGGTGGGGATGACGGCGCTCGCCGCGCTGAGCTGATCGCTGTTGTGGGAGGTGGCCACCGCGAGGACATGAGCACCGGCGGCGCGTCCGGCCTCGATGCCGGCGGGGGCGTCCTCGATCACCAGGCATTGCGCGATGTCGTACCCCAGCGCCGCGGCGGCCTTCAGGTATCCCTCGGGATCGGGCTTTCCTGCGCTCACAGCCTCGGCTGAGATCAAGACGTCCGGCAGCGGCAGGCCCGCCGCTCGCAGCCGGGCCTGCATCAGCGATCGAGAACCCGACGTCACCGCCGCCCACCGATCATCGGGTAGCCGCTTCAGCAACGTCTGTGTCGCGGGCAACGCGACGACATCGTCCAGGTCCGAGAGTTCCAACTGAGCGAGTTCACTCACGGCCGCGGCCCGGTGCACGTCCGGAAGGAAGCGGGCGATCGTGTCCTCGCTGCGCCTGCCGTGGCATACCCGCAGGATCGTATCGGCGTCGATCTCGCGCCGAGCCGCCCACGTCCGCCACGCGCGTTCGACCGCTCCGGTCGAGTCGACCAAAGTGCCGTCGATGTCGAACAGGATCGCCTGGACATCGAACCGCATGCTGACACGCTACGTGTTGAAGACGCCTACCACGGCCTATTGCGGGCGCTGAAGGGCCGCTGAGCCGGCATTCCGGAGGTGGCCGCCAGCGAGGACGCCGACTCGGCGTTTTCGGTCTGTCGAGATATCGTTGCGCACCCACGCCGTCGGTCGGAGTCTGCGATGTTGCGCGCGATCGCCACAGTCGGCGTGGCTACCCGTCCTGGTCGCTCGCGTCGCGTTGTCCCAGAACGCTGCTGCGTCGTCGTCCGCGATGAGAATCACGACGGTCGAGGTGTCGCAGAGCACGCCACCGGGCTCGCGTCCGGCCGTGTCCTCGCCGACGTCCGCACCGGACTCGCCATCACGCCAGGTCGCATGCGCACCGGTCGAACTCGATGACGCTGCCTGTCGCCGAGGCGCGTGCGCGGCTGGCCGCGCACGACCACGGAGTCCTGTGCACAGTGCATCGCGAGCGCGGCGTCGACGCGGTACCGGTCGTGTACGTCGTGAACGAGGCAGGGTGGGTCGGCGTACCCGTCGATCGGGTGAAGCCGAAGTCGTCGTCGGTGCTGCAGCGCGAGCGGAACCTGGCGGCCGACCCGCGGGCCTCACTACTCGTCGAGCACTGGGTGCGCGGCGACTGGTCACAGCTCTGGTGGGTGCGCGCTGAGCTGCGTTGGCAGGACGAGGGCACGACCGCCCTAGGCGCGGACCTGGCCGCCGGGCTGGTCCGCGCGTTTCCGCAGTATCGCGGCCGGCAGCCGTTTCGCCGGGTGCTGGTCCTGCGCGTCGTCGGCATTACCGGATGGGCCGCCAGCCTGCCGTGACGCGGCCGACGCCTCCACGTTCGGTGTCGGACCGCTGCAAAACGTCGGAGAAGATGCACGGCCAGCCCTTCGATTTCCGCCGCCGGGATCGGCTGCCATGCTGGACGCGTGCACCAAACGAGCGGATTGCGCGAATCAGCCGCGGCGTTCCCGCTGCCGACCGTTGTCGACGACGCCGCTGAGCGACGGCACGCCAACCGGGCCGTCGGCTGGAGCGCCGCCGGGTTAGCGGTCACGGGTCTGCTGGAGCTGGCAGTAGCACTTGTTTCCGGCTCGGTCGGGTTGCTCGGCGATGCCCTGCACAATCTTTCCGATGTCTCCACGAGTCTGGTCGTATTCCTGGGTTTTCGGATCTCGCGTCGAGCTGCGACCGAGCGCTATCCCTACGGTTACGATCGCGCCGAAGACCTCGCCGGCGTCGGAATCGCCGTCGTGATCTGGGCCAGCGCCGTGCTGGCCGGGATCGAGAGCGTTCACAAGCTCCTGGAACACGGGACGACCAGCCACGTCGGCTGGGGCATCGCCGGCGCCGCCATCGGCATTGCCGGCAACCAGGTCGTGGCGCGCTACAAACTCCGCGTCGGCCGCCGAATCAATTCAGCCACCCTGATCGCCGACGCCAAACACTCCTGGCTCGATGCGCTGTCGTCAGCCGGGGCCCTACTCGGCCTGATCGGCGTGCTGGCAGGCGCCCCCTGGGCCGACCCCGTTGCGGGCCTCGTGGTCACTCTGTTCATCTGCCACGTGGGCTGGGAAGTGACCTCTGATGTCACTCACCGGCTCATGGACGGCGTTGATCCGGACATCGTCACGAGTGCAGAAGATGCCGTCATGCGCATCGACGGCGTCCGTCACGCGCACGCCCGAGCCCGCTGGACCGGACGGACCCTCCGTCTCGAGATCGAAGCCTGGCTCGACGCCACGACCACCGTCGCCGCCAGCGACGCTCTCGGGCGCAACGCCGCCGACCGCATCGCTCATGACCTTCCCGAGGTCCGCAGCCTCACCTGGATCGCCCGAGCCGTCTGACCGAGCTTGCGTGGCGGAAGCGGCCGTGGCCTGGCGGCTGGGCGAGTCGCTCGCCAAGGGGTCCGGCCGAAGGCTATGTGCACAGTCCGGCACCACGATCGATACGGAGGTTGCTCATGAGTCAAGAAGACCGCACCGGGTGGCCGCTCGAGGAGCAGCGGGGCCTTTGGTACGAGGACCTGAAGCCCGGCGTGGTGTACGCACACCAGCCCGGGCGCACGATGACCGAGTACGACAACATCCTCTTCTCCACGTTGTCGATGAATCCCCAGGGGCTGCACGTCGACTTCGCCTTCGCAGCGGATCTCGAGCCTTTTCACAGGCCATTGGTGAACAGCATGTTCACACTGGCGACCCTCGTCGGGATGTCCGTCAGCCACCTGACGAGAGGAACGACCGTGGCCAATCTCGGGTTCACCGACGTGCGCTTCCCCAATCCGCTCTTCCACGGAGACACCATGTATGGCGCCACGGTGGTGCGCGACAAGCGGCTCTCGTCCTCGCGGCCGGCCACGGGAATCGTCACCTTCGAACACACCGGGAAAAAACAGGACGGCGCAGTTGTGGCGATAGCGGTGCGACAGGTCATGATGCGCCGCTCCCCCACGGCGCCTGGAACATCTGCGGCCCGTGACGCCACGCGATGACCGACGGCGTCGCCTGGCTGTTCTGTCCCGCCAACCGGCCGGAGCGCTTCGCGAAGGCAGCCGCCGCGGCCGATGTCGTGATCCTCGACCTCGAGGACGGCGTTGCCCCGCCCGATCGCCCAGCTGCACGCGACGCGCTACGCCGGGCACCGCTGGATCCGGAGCGCACCGTGGTTCGCGTGAATCCCGCCGGCACGGATGACCACGCGGCGGACCTCGAGACGCTCACCCACACCCGCTACCGGCGAGTGATGCTGGCCAAGACGGAGTCCGCGGACCAGGTCGCCAATCTGGTTCCGCTGGAGGTCGTCGCCCTTTGCGAGACGCCGCGGGCTGTCCTCAACGCCGCTACGATCGCCGACTTCCCCGGCGTAGTCGCCCTGATGTGGGGCGCCGAGGACCTCCTCGCCGGACTCGGCGGACGCTCGAGCCGCATGGACGACGGTCGCTATCGCGACGTGGCCCGGCATGCCCGTTCGTCCGTTCTCCTCGCAGCCGGGGCCGCTCGTAAGCCAGCGATCGACTCAGTGTTCCTCGCCATCAAGGACCTGGACGGCCTGGCCGCGGAGGCCGGCGACGCGGTCCAGGTGGGTTTCGCCGCCAAGGCGTGCATTCACCCGGCGCAGGTCCCTGTAGTGCAGCGCGCGTTCACGGCGACACCGCAAGAGCTGCACTGGGCCGAACGGGTCCTGGCGGCCGCCGCGCAGGCGCGGGGCGTCTTCCGATTCGAGGGGACGATGGTCGACCAACCCGTCCTCCGACAGGCCGAGGCGATCCTGAAACGCGCACCATCCCATTGACGCCGGTTTCCTCCCAGGATGCCCAGCCCGAGTCCGCCTCTCGTCGACGTGTGCGCGGAGCTCGGCCGTCACCGCGGCGCGGTAAGCCACAACTCGATGCCCTGGATGCTCCACGGGGCGGTCTTCAGCGCCGCCGTGACGACACGGATGACCCGACCGGCCCCGTTGGCCGCGGGGTCGACCAGCACTCCGGCAACGTGATAGCGCGGCAGGAACTGCGTCAGTCGCCGCTCGAGCGCCCGGTCGGAGACGCGAGCCCGACGGAGTCCCAACAGCGAGTCGATGTTCGGCGGCGACGGAGGATCAGGCCGCCAGGTGCTGGTGCCGTCGGCCGTCGGGACGAACGCGTCTCCGCCGAAGATGCGGAATCGCATGTTCGCGGCCGACTGCCACAGCATCGGATCGTTCTGTGGTGACTTGCTGTACGGATAGGTGAGGATGAGGGAACCCTGCGGGATGGCGCGGACGGCGCTGGAGGTGAAGAACTTCGGCACGTGAACCGTCGCCGTCCGTAACGGTAGCTGCGGTATCAGCGGCAGGAGCGCCACCACGGCGAGCAGGCTTGCAGCCGCTGAGCGAACGGCGGGCCGAGCCGTGGCACCCGCCCGGTTGCCGGCCCTGTTCCCCCGGATCTCGTCCAGCGCAACCGCGAGGACGATCGCCGCAGCGAGCTGCACCAACAGCGAGAACCGTGCCGGCTCGATGTTCTTCAGCAACGGCAGCCGCGCGACGGCGTCGAAAGGCATCTTCGACAATAGGGGCCGGCCACGGAAGCCGAGCGTTGACCCGAGCCCGAGGACGAACGCGAGCGCGCCGACGACGGCCGCCGCAAGGACGAACGGATTACGCCAGTAGCGCACTGCCGCGAAGAGCACGAGCGCCAGGAGCGGTAGGCCTAGATAGAAGCCGTTCTCGACGACGCTGTGGTTGACGAAGCGGTCCCCCACCGTGGTCGGGTCGATCAGCTGGCCGCTGGTCGGCACGAACGGTACCGCGAGATTCGCTCGGTACCGGTAGAGGTCGGTCGTTCGGTGCAGCGCGCCGACCGGACGCTGCGCGCCCCGCAAGAAGACGTAGATCGCCGGACCGGCCGTCACCGCGAGAACTCCTACCGCGGGTCCAAGACCCCTTCCCAGTCGCGCGAGTCGACGGCGCACCTCGTGGCGGTATCGCACGGCGAGGATGACCAGGCCGCAGACCACCGCCAAGACGGTCAGGACGGTGACCTCCGGCGAGATCAGGAACTCCATGCCGGTCAGCAGGCCTACCAGGGCGCCGCAGACGTACGGGCTTCGCCTGTTCCGGACCAGCCAGTCGTCGGCGACGGCGATGAACAGCGGCACCAGCGGGAGGAACGTGAGGAAAAGGTGGCGGTGCGCGTGTCCGATCATGTACGGGGAGAACCCGAACAGCAATCCCCCGGCGTAGGCGGCCGGCCACCAGGCGGTGTACCGGCGCAGTAACCAGTACATGGCCGCCGCCGACAGCCCCAGAGCGAGGCGAAGAAGGACGTTGTAGGTCACCAGCGGGCCGGCCGTGAAAGTGATGGGCGCTGCAGCGAGACCCAGCAGCGGGAACGAAGTGTTGAGAGCCAGGTTCGCCCCACGAGGAGCGTTGAGGTAGTGCGTGAAAAACGGGTTCGAGCCGTGCGTGACCGCCCACGGCGCCCAATGCAGGAACCAGACCTCTTGTACCGGATCGCTGCAGGCGCAGTCGATTATCTTCGTGGCGGAGAACGGCGAAACCGGCCAGTACACCAGACACGCGAGCAAGAGGTAACTGAGAACAACGATCGATGGGCGTCCCACGCGGCTCAGCCGGAAGCCGAAACCCCACCAGGTGCCGTTCTCAGCTTCACTCTGCGCGGCGCTACCTGCGAAATTGGTGAGTGCGCCGGTCGCTGATCCGACGTCACCCACGTCCGGAAACTAACATGGCGGTCGTGGTTTCCCTGGCCGCCCCCGCGGCCCGTCCTACCGTATGTCGCTGCGCCGATGGCGATGTGTCGGTCATAATTCCATGCCACAACGAGCAAGCGACGATCGCGCCTGTCGTCGCAGGATTCTTTAAGGTTCTGCCGCGGGCGAGGGTGATCGTTGCGGACAACGTGTGCACCGACGCGACGGCGGAGCAAGCGCTCGCGGCCGGCGCGGAAGTCGTGAAGGTCCCCATTCAGGGGAAGGGCCGGGCGGTCCGACGGCTGTTCGAGCAGTGTCGCTCCGAGGTCGTGATCATGGTCGATGGTGACGGCACGTACGACCCCGCCGTGGCTGCCCGCCTCGTGCATCTGGTCGTTTGTGAGGGCTTCGACCTCGTCAACGTGAAGCGGATTGCAGAGGGTTCGAACATCACGGGTACGTACCGTGCCGGACATCGCCTCGGCAACAGGGTTTTGACCGGCCTGCAGCGACGCTTGACCGGGGTTCGGCTCGAAGACATGCTCAGCGGGTACAAGGCGATGAGCCGGCGCTTTGTCACTTCCTTGCCGATCCGCTCACGCCATTTCCAGTTGGAGATGGAGATCGCAGCACACACCGCCGCCATGGATTTCGGTTATTGCGAGATTCCGGCGACGTACGGCGTACGCCCGCAAGGCAGCGAATCAAAACTGTCGACATACCGCGACGGTGTGTCGATTCTGCGGATGTCGCTGCGGCTCTACCGGGACGTCTACCCTTTCTCCGCTTTCTTGTTCCTGTCGCTGCCCTGGTTCGCGGCAAGCGTCGCGCTGGTGGTCCGGCCGGTGTCGGACTACCTGACCACCGGCCTGGTGCCGAGCTATCCCAGCTTGATCGCCGGTGTCGCGGCGTTCGTCGTCGCGATGCTCCTGCTCACCTCCGGATGGCTTCTCGAGCGCACGCGCAGCTTCCGGCGCGACGCGCTGATCGTGGCGGCGAACGACCTTGAGCGACAGTTGGCCATAATCGGCGACTTCACGCGACGCCAGCGCATCCCTGTCGTTGACATTGCGGTCCCTGAGCCGGCCGGCAGGCTGGCGGCAGGCCGTTCGAGTGATCTGGGCTTCGGCTAGGCGAGCCTAGGCGGCCCGTCGTCGATGCGGCGGAGCACCGCGTCGACACGGTAGTGGTCGGGGCTCGACTGCAGTTGGCGTTCGTCCCACCAGGTCGCCCCGGCTTCCTGCAGGGCCCGGAGCCAGTCGACCGGGGCACCCGGATCACTCGCTCCGCCGACGACGATGTCGAACGGGCCCTGAGCCCGATCGCTGCGCTGATGTGCGATGTAGTCGGCCAGCTCCCGCACGTCCTCCACCAGCGGGGTCTCGCCGTGTCGGGCGTTGACGAACAGCGGTACGGCGCCGTCCCACCTGGCCGCGCGCCGCATCGGTCGGCGATTGGGCCAGTACCCGGCGATCCACACCGGCGGCCGGGGCTGCTGGACCGTGGGCGGCAGTAACGCGGTCTGCCGGACGCGGTAGTGCACGCCGTCGTGGTCCACCGTCTCACCAGACCAGTAGCGGGCCAACAGATCGAGCCCTTCGTCGAGCCGCTCGGCCAGAACGACCGGGTCGGTGCTGTCCCCGAAGCTTGCGAACTCGTCGTCGATCGGACCGCCCAACCCGGCGCCGAAGATGACCCGGCCGCCGGACAGGACGTCAAGCGTGGCGACCTGGCGGGCGAGCTGTTCCGGACGGCGGCGCGCAACCGGGGTCACCAGCGTGCCCAGGCGCAACCGCGAAGTCGCCAGCGCCGCGGCCGCCAACAGGATCCAGGGATCGCCGAAGGGCTGCCCCTGGCGCAGGTGCTTGTCGTGCACCACGTGGTCCCAGACGAACAACGCATCCCAGCCGGCTGCCTCGGCCGCCGACGCGACCTTCGCAACCATGCGGGCGTCGGCGAAGTCGCCGAAATTCGGGATGTTGACCGAGAACTGCACTTCGCCAGTTCTACCGGAGTCAGGACGATGGGTGCGGGGCAACCCAGGCTGCAGCGGCGCTCACCCGCCCGCGGAGCACCGAGGCCGGCTCAGCAGTCGAAGACCGACCAGCAGATGTCGTTGCGTAACCGTTGGTCGTCCAGCACCAGCTCGCGAATGGCGTCGGGCAGCTGCTCGCGCTGCCATCGACACTCGCGTCGCCCGGCGGCGTCGTCCTCGCCTTCGGGCGCGGCGGCACGTGCGGCCTTGATCGCGTAGGCGGCGGCGCCCAGCTCGTGTGCGGCGACATGGGCGACAACGGCGGCCTGACCCGCTGCGAATGCTGCGTGTCGGGCCGGCCCTCGGAGGTCTCGGGCCGCGGCCATTGCATGACCACCCGCGGCACGAGCCTGCATCATCGTCACCTCGCCCCGCACCCAGCCCCGAACGTGCTCGACCGCGCGCCGGGGTCGCAGGTCCGCAGGTTCAGCGGATTCGAACAGGCCGAGGACGTGCTCCGCGCACGCGGCAGCCCACAGAGCGAGGAGGTGGTGTTCCAGATCGGTCAGGGTCCCGCCGCGGCGGATCGTTACGAACCGCGGATTCCGAACCGCGGGCAGGATCACGGAATGCGCTCCTTCTGCCGACTTGATCCTCAGTTGGCGCGCCGCGACGTTGCGCGGAAGGCGTTCCTCTCCCCCGCGCGTCAGCCTCCCGTCGCCGTCGCGTATTGAGGGAGGCCAGTGGGCCGGTAGACCTGAATGGTTACCCCGTTCGGCGTGGTTCGCGAGTCGACCAGGTGCAGCGCGGCGTCCGGGCCGGTGTCCGGAAAAAGCCGCCTTCCCTGCCCTATCACGACGGGATAGATCATCAGGGTGATCTCGTCGACAAGCCGGTTGTCGAAGAGCCAGCGGACCAGCTCGCCGCTGCCGTGGACTTGCAGCTCGCTTCCCGGCTTCGCTTTCAGCTGCTCGATGGCGCCCGCGACATCACCGGAGAGGACGGTCGTGTCCGCCCATTGCGGGTCGGTGAGGGTGGTAGAGGCGACGTACTTCGGCCGCTGGTTCAAAGCCGCTGCGATGGGGTTTTCCGGATCTGTGATCGCTCCCCAGTAGCCGGCGAAGACCTGGTAGGTCCACCGCCCGAACAGAAAGGCGTCGGCGCGCTGAAAGACCTGGTTGACGAACCCCCCGCCTTGCTCATCGAGGAGGGGCAAGGCCCAGCCGCCGCGCTCGAATCCGCCCCTGCGGTCCTCATCCGGCCCGCCGAGCCCCTGCATCACGCCGTCGACCGAGACGTGCGTGACGGTCGTCAGCTTCATGGTCGCAAGCCCTCCTGACCGACCTCGGGGTGTCTTGGATCGGGCGACATCGCGGCGCGTCGGCCGTCTGCGCGCGATGGAGCGCTCCGGTGTACCGCTACCGGTTCTTGAACAACGCGCTGTAGGCATTGAGCGCGGGCTGGCCGCCGAGGTGGGCGTACAGCACGTTCGAGTCGGGGCCGATCTCGCCGGTTTCGACGAGCTCGATCAGGGCCGCCATCGACTTGCCTTCGTACACCGGATCGAGGATCACGCCTTCGAGCCTGCCGGTGAGTCGGATGGCCGCAAGGGTCGACGCGACAGGGATGCCGTAGTAATCCCCGGCCCATCCTTCGATGACGTTGATCTCCTCGTCGCGCAGTTCGCGACGGAGTCCGATGAGCTCGGCCGTGTTCCGGGCGATCTTCTCGACCTGGGCACGCGTCTCGTCGATCCTCGCCGATGCGTCGATACCCAGGACTCGGCGGGCTCGGTCCTGTCCGGCGAAGCCCGCAATCATGCCGGCGTGGGTGGACCCGGTGACGGTGCACACCACGATCGTGTCGAAGAAGACGCCGAGTTCTTGCTCCTGGTGCTCCACCTCGTAGGCCCAATTAGCGAAACCCAGGCCGCCGAGACGGTGGTCCGAGGCTCCCGCCGGGATGGCGTAGGGAACGCCCCCCTCGGCACGGATCTGCTCGAGCGCGCGCTCCCAGCTCTCCTTGAAGCCGATGCCGAATCCCGCCTCGACGAGCTCCACGTCGGCGCCCATGATCCGCGACAGCAGAATGTTGCCAACCCGGTCGTTCACCGCATCCGGCCAATCGACCCAGCTCTCCTGCACGAGCCGTGCTTTGAGACCCAGCCTGGCTGCGACCGCGGCGACCTGGCGGGTGTGGTTGGACTGCACTCCGCCGATCGAAACCAGGTGGGTTGCTCCTTGCGCCAGGGCGTCGGGCACCAGGTACTCGAGCTTGCGGGTCTTATTGCCGCCGAAGGCCAGCCCGGAGTTGCAATCCTCACGTTTGGCCCAGATCCGCGCACCGCCCAGATGATCCGACATCCGGTCGAGCGGATGCACCGGACTCGGCCCGAAGAGCAACGGATAACGAGCAAAGTCACTCAACACCATGATGCGCTCCCGCCTGCATCAACCCGGTAGTCCAGCCACCGTACTTGGCCGGGTGCGACTCGAACCCGGCCCCCCGCGGACATCACGGTGTCTCAATGGGTACCGGCGGCGCGAAGAATGAGCAGCGCGAAGGCACGGGTCGCGGCGAGCAGCGCGGCGCGGCTGACGGCTTCTCGCGGGCCGTGTGCCAGACGCAGGTCGCCGGGTCCGTACACGACGGTGGGTATCCCGGCGGCGGCGTACAGGCGAAGATCGGTGCCGGCGGGGAGTGCTCGCTCCGGCGGCTTCGGGGCGCCGGCGTCGGCGACTGCGGCCCGCGTCCTGGTCAGGAGGTCGTGCCCTTCGGGCAGCCGGCCGCTGGCGAAGACACCTCCGATCCAGGAAACCCGAACCGGGGCCAGCCGCGGGTCGCGCGCCGAGAAGGCGGCGACCCGGTCCTCGAAGGCAGCCCGCGCCGCATCGACCGGCTCACCGATCCGGACGCCGTATCGCCCTTCGGCGACGAGCCGGTCCGGCACTGAGCTGGCCCAGTCCCCCGCGCACACTCGTCCGATGGAAAGGCCGTACGGGAACCGGGTGCCGAATGTTCGGGGGTCGGCGCCGACCTGACGCTCCGCCTCGAGCCGGCGAAGCTCGGCGTGCAGGTCGGCGAACCGCTCGACGGCGCTGAATCCCTGATCGCGCATCGACCCGTGCGCCGCTCGCCCGGGCACCTCGAGCCGGAAGGTGATGGAACCTGCGTTCCTCGTGATTATCGACCCGTCGGTCGGCTCGGTGATGACGCAGGCGTCGCCGCGGTGTCCGCGGCGCAACGTCGCCCACGCACCCAGCCCGCCGTCCTCCTCGCCGACGACCGCGTGCACGCCGACAGGGCGTACCAACCGGACACCTGCCGCCCGCACGGCCGCCACGGCGCCCAGGATGGCGACGACGCCGCCCTTCATGTCGCAGGTGCCTCGCCCGGAGATGCTGTCACCCGACCGGTGCGGCGTGAAGGGGTCGTGCGGCCACATCGACGGGTCGCCCGGGGGGACGACGTCGGTGTGCCCACAGAGAATCAGCGCCGGCTCACGGCTCTCGGCGGCGGGCAGCGTCCCGACGACGCCGACGGCCTCCTCGCGATGGACCTCCTGGCCCGGGGCGTCCGCCGCGGTGGCCGCCTCGGTCAGGTCGATCGACCAGCGGTCCACCTCGCACCCGAGCTGATCCAGCCGGTCGGCCACCAAGTGCTGGATATCGACCTCAGCGGATGTGCCGCCGACTGACGGGACGCAGACGAGTTGTTCGAGTAGCTCGACGAGCGGCTGTTCCGCCACGGCGTTGCAGGCGGCGGCCTCGGCCCGGGTCAGCACCGACATGTCCGGAAGTCTGGCAGAGCGCAGCGCCCGGACGCGCGGGACCAACGGTCAGGCAGCCGCCGCAAGGTACGCCGTCGGACGTACATCGCCGAGCGGCCGTGTCAGCTCGAAGGCGTTGCCGACATCGAGCACCTGCCGCTCCCCGAGCGCCGGTCCGATGATCTGCAGTCCGATCGGCAGGCCATCGGCCAGCCCGCAAGGCACCGACACCGACGGGAGGCCGAGCAGGCTCGCCGGGCCCAGCAGCCGGCTCATCTCGTCGATCCCCGGGACCGGCTTGTCCTCGAGCATGGGGTACGGGTCGCCGATCGCCCGGGTGCGCATGCCCAGGGCAGGGCTGACGAGGACGTCGACGTCCTGGAAGAGGTTGCTCAGGTCGTCCCGCAGCACTCGGCGGACCTGCTGAGCCTCCAGGTACTCCACGGCCGACGGCAGCTCACCGAACTCGAGCAGCAGCCGCACGTCGGCACCGAAATCCTGAGGACGGTCCCGCAAGTTCGCGTGGTGCACAGCGCTGGTCTCGCAGATGTCGATGACGGTCAGCGCGAATTCGGTATGCCGAAGTCGAGGAAGGGACACCGTTCGCAATGTCGCTCCGAGCCGTTCGAGGACGCGTATCGCCTCGCGCACCGAGGACGCGATCACCTCATCGATTTCGGAGAAGAAGTATTTTTCCTCGAGACCGATGACCATTCCTTCGCAGTTGTCGCGCAGCGATTGCGCCACCGAAGTGGGCGCCAAATTCAATGAGCCGGGGTCGCGCGGGTCGTATCCGCTGATCGCGTCGAGCAGGACGGCCGCGTCGCGGACCGTGCGGGTCAGGGGTCCGACGTGGTCGAGCGTCCATGCCTCCGGGAAAACACCGAACCGACTGACCCGTCCGTATGTCGGCTTCAGACCGACGACCCCGCACATCGCGGCAGGAATACGGATCGATCCCGAGGTATCCGAGCCCAGTGCCGCGACTGCCATGCCGGTCGCCACGGCCACCGCAGAACCGCCGCTCGAGCCCCCCGGGATTCTCGTCAAGTCCCACGGATTCCGGCAGGTTCCCCAGTGCGGGTTGTCCGTCGTCCCGCCCAGCGCGTACTCGTGCATGTTGGTCTTCCCGACAATCACTGCACCGGCCGACGCCAGCCGCGTCATGACCCCGGCGTCGACCGTCGGAACGAAGTCCGCGTGAATCCTCGAGCCCATCGTCGTGCGTTTTCCGGCCAGGTAGATGTTGTCCTTGACGGCGACAGCCACTCCATGCAGAGGGCCGCGGCGCTTCCCGGACGCCAGTTCCTCCGCGGCTTTGTGTGCGCTAGCCATCGCCGAGTCGTGGTAGACGTCGATGAACGCCCTGAGCCGCCCGTCGTAGGCGGCGATCGCCGACAGCGCCGACTCGACGCCCTCGACGACGTCAGTCGCCATCGCTCACCGCGGCCCAGGTCAGCGCGATGTCGCTGTCAGCCAACAGGGCCTTGTCGATGTCCGCGCGCACTTTTTGCAGACGCGTCCAGTACTGGGCGAGCGCCTCACGGTCCTCCTCCGGCATCGACAGCCCTCGGCGTCCGACGAGATGTGAGCTGTCAGCCGTCATTGCGGCGTCTCGGTCGAGCGCGGTGTTCGCATCACCGTGCCTTTGACTGCACGCGGATCAGGTACTGCGCAGGGCCACCGAGGTGGCTCGCGGCGATGATCATCACGTCGCGGTGCGCATGCTGACTCGGCGCGAGGACGGTGCCCTGCGATCGCCAGCGGCGGCGGCATCCGCAACGTCTGCGGCCGCCCCTTCCCACGAAGCCGACTGACGGTGGCCGATACGGCGACGAACGCGCTGCACGGTGACTGCGAGGCAGGTGGTGGAGAAGGGCCATCCCCGGACGAGGGCCGAAGCACGTCGCGATGGTCCCACGTGGGCGGTGCGCTGCTGCTCCGGGACTATCGGCGGACGCTCTCTTTGTCCGGGCACGTCCGGCGGCGCGATGTCGGGATCGTGACCCGCCCATCCGTGCCGGCCACCTCCGCCAAAGCCCGGTCGCCCCGACGTCGATCACCACGCCGTCCGGCGGACTGGTCGGCTCGGGTAACTGGGTCGTCCTTCGGTCATCGTGCGGGGGTGGAGGCGCTGCCGCCGTCGGGGTGACCTGGCCACACCTCGAGGAGGTGGTCGAAGAACGCTGACTTCGCCGCGGCGTACGCCGGCGTGCCCGCGGCGCACCGCTTCAACGCGTTGTACTGCGCGAGGAGCGCGGGATCGGCCGACAGCAGCCGCCAACACCGAGTGAAGCGCACGTCATGCTCGGAGCCGACAGGTGTGACCGCCAGGCCCGCCGGCACGGGCGCCGCCACGGCGAACACAGCCAGCGTCGGCGCCCAGGCATCCGCGGAAAGCACCGCGTGTGACTCCCGGAGCAGCGCGACAACGTCGGCGAACGGCACGGTCGCCGGAACGCGGAGGTGCAGGTCCACGTCGCCGATCGTCAGGGCATTTGGAACGCTGCTCCCGCCGACGAGGACGATGTCGCCCGGCACGTTCGGCATACAGGCTCAGAACCGGAAGCGGGTCAGGCCGCCCGGTGCGGTCCCCAAGACCACAGTCGCCGAGCGCAGCGCGATGCGATACACGTTCCACGGCGGTGGCCCCTGCCCCGGGGCGTTGTACGGAGCAGAGATGCCCGCTCCGCTCTCGTCGGGCTCAGCAGGCCAACCCTGGTCGGCCCACCCTTTGGCAATCCGCGCCAAAGCGCCCGCCTCCGTGATTCGCACCGCGTCCCCCTCGATCACGACATCCGCATCGCGAACCGAGACGGCGAGCGAGCAACGGGGGTCTCGGGCGACGTTGCGTCCCTTGCGTGTGGCCGGGCCGGTCTGGAACCAGAACGTGCCATCCACCCATAGCGCGCCGACAGCAGTCAGATGTGGGCTGCCGTCGTCGTTGATGGTCGAGAGCCATGTCGTACGTGAGTTGGACGCGTCCGGAGCCGGCGCCGAACCGGTCTCCAACTTCTCGGTGACGGCGGCCCAGTCCACCGGCGGCAGCCCATCCGCCGCACCCAGGTTCATGACCTTCATGGTCTGAGACCTCCTCGTGAGCCGGAAGAACGTGCCCTGTCAGCCAGGCGTCGATCGGGAGTCGACTATTTCGACTGCGCGGCTCGAACCGCTTCACGAGCCGAGGTTCGTGCGGGGTCAACGCCGGCGTCGACGACCTGCCGCCGGCAACAGACCGTTGCGAGAGTCCAGCGCGGCCGCCGACGCGGTTCTGTTCATCGGGGCGCGGCTGCGGCACCAGGGTAGTCCCGGCATCCCACCTCGAGTCGAAGGACGGCCAGCGAACTGGCTGTTGGAGGTAGCGCAGTTCGATATCGGAGATGCTCGCATGGTGCAACCTCCGCAGCCGGGCGGCAGTAGGGAGCGACCGCGCGACCTGGCCGGAGTCAGCCAGAGCAGTGGCACCGTCCCGCCGTCCGGCGGACGATGATCGAATAGCTGGGCAACGGAACCCGGAGGTGCCGCCGTGCCCGTACCGA
>JAICIE010000002.1 GCA_025924515.1 Jatrophihabitans sp.
GCCGAGGGATACGCGAGCATCGTGGTCAACTCGACCGCAGCGTACGAGGCGCACACTGTTTTGCGCCCTACCTTCCCGCGCTCGGGCGCCCGACCCGGCCGCCCTACCGAGGCTGATTGACGGACAATTACACGCGGGCCGCCGGCCTGGTCTCGTGCAAGCCACGCATCTCGTTCGCCAGGTAGCTCTCCTTCTACTAGTCCGAATCCCAACATTACGGCTCGCGCGACAACATGGCTTAAAAACATCGCTGAGATTCGCTCGCAAAGCAGCGACTGACCGCAGCGCCGACTCCTTCCGGCGCCGCTGCGCCGTCCGCGTCCGGCACAGGTCTTAGGACGTAGGTCCGATTGCCACTACTACCCGCTGCAGGGGAGGGTCGGCCCGTCGGGCGCGGCCTGCTGTCCGACCTTTCACGGGAGGAAACCTACTCATAATGTTCGCAACCGGTCGTTCAGCAAGGGCGCTGATCCGCCCGCTGACGGGCTCTGCAGTGATTCTCGCGGCCCTCGTAGCCACAGCTACACCCGCGCTCGCGTCCGGGGGCGGCGGCAGCGGCAGTGGCGGCAGTTCGACCACGACGACGCCGCCGATCCAACTCTCGCCGGACTCGACGAACGTCGTTGCCGGCGCGACCGATGGTATCCAGGTCGTGGTCTCACCGGCGGCGCCGTCTGCCGGAGAGACGCTCAGCGTGAAGGCCTCGAATGCGAGCCTGACCGCCCCGAGCAGTGTTTCGATCAGCGGCGGGTCGTTCTTCGGCCAGTTCGCCGTCACCGCGAACACCGTCACGGCCGTCACGCCGGTGACGGTCACCGTCAGCCTCGGGACGACCAGCGCGTCGACGAACCTGACGGTGAGCCCCGCGGGCACCGCGACGCTGTCGTCGGTGACGGCGTTCCCGGGCGTGGCCGCTAGCGGTGACGCGGTCACCGTCGACGTGTCGCTGACCTCCTCGGCGCCACCGGGCGGGGTCACCGTCGCGTTGGCGAGCGACTCACCGGCGCTACCGGTGCCGGCTAGCGTCTCCATCCCGGCAGGGTCGACGCTCGCGCAGGTACCGACGACCGCCGGTTCCGTCACCGCCGCGACGGTGGTTGGGCTGACGGCGTCGCTGAGCGGGGCCGCTGTCAGCGGCCACGTCGAGATCGACCCGTCGCGCGATCTCACGACGCTCGCGCTGAGCCCGGCCAGCACCGACGGCACGCAGGGCTCGACGGGCCTGGTGACGGTGTCGGTGCCGGCCGACGGCAACAACTTCACCGTGGCACTGCAGAGTTCGAATCCCGCAGTGGCGAGCGTGCCGGCGTCCGTTGGGTTTCTGAACGGCCAGCAGACCGCGTCGTTCCCGATCTCGACGACCGCCGTAGGCGCCTCGACCGACGTCACCATCACCGCGACCTCGGCCGGCGTCAGCAAGAGCGCCACCCTGACGGTGGTGCCGACCCCGCCGCCGGCGTTCGACGTGTCGACGGTCAGCCTGTCTCCCGCCGTCATCGTGGGCGCGGGCACGGCCACCGCCACGATCACCGCGACGACGGCCGCGCCGGCCGGCGGGGTGACCATCCCCGTGTCCAGCAGCGACAGCAAGCTGGCCTCGGTTCCGGCGGCCGTGTTCCTCCCAGCCGGGTCAACCAGCGTGTCGTTCCCGGTCACGGTGCCGAGCCAGAGCAGCTCGGTCACGGTCGGTATCAGCGCGCTGTTCAACAACCGCGGACGCGCCGGTCAGCTCGGCGTCACCCCGGCCAAGGGAGGCACCTTGCTGCAGGCGTCCACGGCCAGCCAGGTGCTCGCACCACGGCCGGTGAACGACTCTGCCACCACCGCGCTCGGGTTCTACCAGGGCGGAACGGCG
Source organism: Jatrophihabitans sp. (assembly GCA_025924515.1). Taxonomy (GTDB): domain Bacteria; phylum Actinomycetota; class Actinomycetes; order Mycobacteriales; family Jatrophihabitantaceae; genus JAICIE01. The sequence continues at coordinate 1,856 of JAICIE010000002.1, forward strand.
TCGGTGGAGTCCGGGCAGCTGCCGCCGGGAATCTCGCTGATCAGCCCCTTCCGGCCCGGTGAGTTCGTGTTCAGCGGCTCCCCGCAGAAGGCCGGCACCTACACGTTTGTGCTGAAGTTCACCAACGTGACCACCCCGTACACGATGGCCTACGTCTGGGTGATCACTCCCAGTTGAGCCGTCTCCGATCCGGTCCAGGAGCCCGTGACGTCAGCCGCCGCCGCGGGCTCCGCCGCACCGCAGCGCGCGGGCGGCCGCGGTTCCGGCCAACCCGCACGGCACACCGGCCGGTCATGATGGGCACTCCGCCGCCGTCGTTCAGGGAGTGGTCCGTGCCGTCTGTCGGGCACCGTTCCGCGCGAAGCGTCGCTATCCCGGTCATCGGGTTCCTGCTCGCCGGTGCGCTCGCAGTCGGTGTCATCGCGACGGCGGTCATGCTGCTGTGGCGCCGCCAGGCGCAGGACGAGGCAGTCCGCCAGGCCCGCGTCCTGACCGGCGTGGAGGCGCACAATGTCGTCGGGCCGGCGTTGTCCGACGCAGCACTCGTGCGAGGCACGCCCGCCCGGCGGCGTCTCGACGCGCTGGTACGCGCGCACGTCATCGACCACGACGTCGTCCGGGTGAAGGTTTGGGCCGCGAACGGAACCGTTGTCTACTCGGACGACCCCTCGCTGATCGGCCGGCGGTTCGCTCTCGGCCAGGACGAGCAGCGCGCGATCGCCGGCGCGTCCCCGGTGGCCGTCGTCAGCAACCTGACCGCGCCGGAGAACCGCGACGAACGACGGTTCGGCAAGCTCCTCGAGGTCTACCTCGGGGTCCGTACCTCGTCGGGGCGACGGCTGCTGTTCGAGACCTACCAGCGTTACGACGCGATCGACGCCTCCTCCCGACGCATCATGCGTGGCGCGCTTCCCGCGTTGATCGCGGGACTGGTGGTGCTCTATGCGGTGCAGATTCCGCTCGCCTACGGCCTCGCGACCCGGCTGCGCCGCGCCCGCAGCGACCGCGAACGGGCATTGGCCGACGCGCTCGCCGCCAGCGACCAGGAACGTCGACGCATTGCAGCCGACCTGCACGATGGCGTCGTGCAGGGCCTCGCCGGGGTGAGTTACACCCTGTCGGCAGTCGCCGATCGGGCCGCAGCCGACAGCCACACAGCAACCGCAGACGTCGTGCGCCGCGCCGGGCAGGACCTGCGCAGCTGGGTCCGCGAACTGCGCACCCTCGTCGTGACCATCGCTCCGCCCAAACTGCACGACGCGGGCCTCGCGGCCGCGTTGGAGGACCTCCGCGGCAGCCTGACGACGCGGGGTATCGCCGTGACCACCGACATCGGCACCCTTCCCAAGCTCGACCCCCAGGTGGAGACCCTGGCCTTCCGCGTCGCGCAGGAAGCCGTTCGCAACGTCATCAAGCACGCGGACGCACGGACCGTTGCCGTCACCGCCGAACTCGTCGGCGATCGGCTGCGCATCGAAGTCGCCGACGACGGTCAGGGCCTGACCCGAACCACCAACGGCGCGCACGGTGGAGGGCAGGGACTGCGGCTGCTGGCCGATCTGACCCGCTCCAACGGCGGCGAGCTGGACATCGAGAGTTCATCCGACGGCGCCGGAACCACCGTGCGCCTGAATCTGCCCGCTCATCGACAGGTCGCGTCGTGAGCATTTCCGTTCTCATCGTCGACGACCACCCCATCATCCGAAACGGTTTGGCGGACCTGCTGGGGACCCAACCCGACATCCAGCTGCTCGGTGCGGTTCCCGACGGAGTCGAGGCCGTGCGCCTAGCCGGCGAAACCCACCCCGACGTCGTCCTGATGGACCTGTCCATGCCGGGGATCGACGGGGTCGAGGCGACCCGCCAGCTGGTCGCGACCGCGCCCAACAGCAAAGTCGTAATCCTCACATCATTCTCGGAGGCACAGCGGATCACCGCTGCCGTGCAGGCCGGAGCCGTCGGCTACCTACTCAAGGACGCCGAACCGGAAGCGCTGCTGGCCGGAGTCCGGTCCGCCGCGGCGGGCGACGCCCCATTCGACGCCCGAGCAGCTCGCGCCCTGCTTCCCCCATCCACCAACCGCAGCCCAGCCCACCCATTGACCGCACGAGAGCGCGAAATCCTCACACTTGTGACCGATGGCTACCCGAACAAGGCCATCGCCCGGCGACTCGGCATCAGCGAAAAGACCGTCAAATCGCACCTCACCAACGTCTTCGCCGCCATTGGCGTGACCGACCGAACCTCGGCCGCGGTATGGGCACAGCGCAACGGAATCGGGTGAGCAGCCAGCGACTCGGATGGTCCTCGTAGGCACCCATGGGCCAAGCTGGGCCACCAGTCAGCCGTATTGGTCCTGCGATCCCTCCTACCGTCGGTCTGCGGGCGGATCGGCTCTTCCGACCGCTCGCGATGCCGGCCGAATCACCGCCGTGCCACGCCTCATGGGTGCGGTCACAAAACCGCGGGCTGATGCCGCTGACCGCGTTATGCATTCGATTGCGTAAATGACTCGCCTAGACTGCGGGCGGTCCAGGTCAGGTTGCGGACCTCGGGCACCGCGTGACCTACGCCTCGGCCACAGCCCCGCCGATACGGTCGGCTTCGGCGACGCTGACCGCGCCGTCGACCAACCCTCGAGTTCCAGCCGCAGCGTCCGGCCGGTCCAGCAGCCGCGCGCGTGGACGTGCCGAACGCCGGGAACGTTCCCGGCGGCGGCCTCGGCGGCCGTGACCAGGTCGGGTTCCATCCCGTCCATCGCCGGTGCACTACGTCGCCGGTGACCTCCCAGCCCACGTGCGCGATGAACGCGGTCACCGCCAGCCGGCCACCGGGTCACTGCACCGCTGACCGAACGCGACGGCGACCAGGCCGACCAACGCGCCAGCGGAGGACGCGCGTCGAGCCAGGAGTGCTTGGCGTCGGCCATCAGCGTGCGCGATCAGCTTGCGGACGCTCTCGACGCGGCGCACACGGCGCTGGCCTAGACGACGACCGCGATGCCGACCCCGGCAAGGTCCTCGGCCCGCTCGTAGCCGTACGGGTAGCCGTCGGTCGGTGTCCGCTTCGAGGCGAGGAAGCCGTGGAAGACCAGCAGGCTGGTGGACACGTCCGACAGGTTGTGCAGCGCGTCGCCGAGCAGTCCCATCGAGCCGGTGAGCACAGCGATGAGCAGCTTCATGGCGCCGGTCACCGCGAGGCCGATCGCGCTGACGGCGACCGCCCGGTTGGCCTGCCGCCGCTCACCGGCGTCGTCGGCGACGGTCGTCAGCGCGAAACGGGCCGCAGGGTCAACGCCAGTGGTGCGGTGAAGGTCAGTCATCCTCCCCGTCCGCCTCGCGACGTCCTCCGGGCGTTCCGTTCGAGGCTGTTTCCTAGCCTTGCGCTGGGCTCGGCGTCTGGACTGCCGACTCGGCTACTTCAGCGGGATGTCGTATCCTGACCCGCGCTCATGCTCTGGGCGCGGACCGAACCACCGGCGATCTTGGCTGGCGATCGGCAGGTCGTTGATGCTTGCTTCACGGCGACGCATGAGCCCCTGGTCGTCGAACTCCCACAGTTCGTTGCCGTAGCTGCGCCACCATTGACCGGTGGCGTCGTGGCATTCGTATTGGAAGCGGACGGCGATGCGGTTTACCCAAAAGTCCCATAGGCTTTTACGGAGCACATACTCCAGTTCGCGTTCCCATTTTGCGGTGAGAAACTTGACAATTTCCTCTCGACCGTCGATGAATTGATCCCGGTTCCGCCACATGCAGTCGGGGGTGTAGGCGAGGCTGACCCGGTGCGGGTCGCGGGTGTTCCAGGCATCCTCGGCCGCCTGCACCTTCGCGCGGGCGCTGTCGAGGTCGAACGGCGGGAACGGTGGCCGGGGTTCAGTCATCACAAGTTCCTTCCCTTCATGGTCGGCCAGGGGTGGCCGCAGGCATCAACGGCGCCGGGATCATTCTTCCGGTCTACATGAGCACCGGTGCCACTGACTCGACCGGTATCGATCGTGTCGCTTCGGCCCACCGGTCGGCCGGCCGATTACCCGTGACGTCACGTGATGCTCGCAGCCGGACCGCGGCGCAGGTCCGGCCCTGCGTTTGATCAGCACCCGATTCTCTTCGCGCGGATCTCGCGCGACCGAGCCAGTGCCCGGTCCTCGCCTGTGCATGAAATCCTCCTGGACATACACTGCCACGGTCGGACCTCGACCGTTCCGTCGGCAGAGGCTCCCCACACACCTCGCACATGCCGTAGCTGCGGTCGGCCGACTTGAACAAGATGGCCGCCGACCTGACCGGCCGGCTCGCGGTGAGCTCCGCCAGCTGAAGTCGAAGTTCTCGTCCGACCTCTAAGGGGCGCTCCATATCAAGGTCCGGCTCTCGCGGCGCAGGATGTTCTTGACCGGCCAGCGCCCAGAGCGAGTGACACCATTGTCGGGCGGCCTGCACTGCCTGTCTACGACCCCCAGGCACGTGACATCCCGTGGGCGCTCAGTGCCCGTGCGCCGAGCGCGCTGGCCAGTGGAAACGCCCGGACGAGCGCGGTGCGGCCGGTGCGATCGCCTGTGTCGGCGATGCGATACAAAGTAGTGGTGAGCGAACTCGCCGAGCTGCCCGTGACAACGATCGACGGAGAGCGGACCACGTTCGGCGCACTCGTCGGGGGCAGAACTGCGCTCGTCGTCAACGTGGCCAGCCGATGCGGCCTTACACCGCAATACACCGCGCTTGAGGGGCTGCAAAGAACCTACGCCGACCGGGGGTTCACGGTCGTCGGTTTCCCGTGCGATCAGTTTCACGGTCAGGAGCCTGGTAGCGAGGCGGATATCGCAGAGTTCTGCAGCTCGCAGTACGGCGTGACGTTTCCGATGTCGAGCAAGGTTGAGGTCAACGGCGAGGACCGCGACCCGATCTATGCCACGCTGACCGCTGCGGGCGGACCGGCTGACATTCGCTGGAACTTCGAGAAGTTCCTCGTTGATGGAACAGGCAGGGTAGTCGCGCGGTTCGAGCCACGGACGGAGCCCGACGCAGCCGAGGTCATCGATGCGATCGAAGGCACCCTCACCCGCTGAGCCCGAGCCGCAGTCGATCTATCGTCTGACTGCTCCACGGTGTGCCCTGTCACGCTTCACCGACCAGCCGTCTCGGCACGGCAGGGATTTCCCGGCGGTCCCTCTGGATTTGCAGCATCTGGAGGGCGGGCCAGCCCTGTCTGGGCGTTCCCGCCGTGCGCGTGCCGCCAGCCGTTAGATCACTCGGGGTACTCGTCCTCGACGACGCGCGGATCGGCCGGAATGAACCCTGCAGGTGTCCTGACCGTTGCCATCAGCCCGACCTTGGTCTTCCCGGGCTGGGCCGGTGGAGGATTCCTGCAGGGGTGGCGGTCGAGTGCGGTCACGGCTCGTCAGGCGAGGTCGGTCGTCGTCATGCCTACGGCGGCTTTCATTCGGTTCGACGGCCGCGTGTCTGCCGGTGAGGGCGGGCAGGAGCCCACGGGCGAGCGCGGCACCGGCAAAAGGCTTGACGCAAAACGACTCACGCTGATGTCCGTGCGTTTAGTAGCCGCAGGATCGTTGCCGCGATCGAGCACCCGGGGTGCCACGGCCGGAGCGAGGCGACCTTTGTCGACGCTGACTGGTCTTTGTCATAGGCCGCAGGGCGGCCCACTGGATCAAGGCCATTTCTGGCTCTTCTCGCGGTCCGAAGTGATCCCCGTCGACCCATACGACCTCGACATCCGGCAGATGCCGTTGGTACCACTCCATGTGTTGTGCCGGCATGCTGCGATCGCCCCGAGCGAACATCATCCTGACGGGAACCGCGACCTCGTACATCTCGAAGCCCCACGGCTCAGAGAACGCAAGCCAGTCCTGCAGATATCCCTCAGGGCCTTGCCGGCTGGCCTCATTGAAGGCCTGGCGAAGCATCTCGACCACCGGGTCGGGGACCGACAGCCCGGGCAGGCCTGCGTCGCTCCATGAAACGAAGTCCGCCCACTCCGCTCACAACGCGTCGACATTTCGGGCCTGGACGTTCCGCCAGAACTGCTCGACGTCTGCGGCCATGCCCTCGAAGAACGCGAGATCTCGCGCCGCAAGCGGTGCACTCACGACGACCGCGGCACATCGCAGCACGCGCGTCGGCAGGGCCAACCGCGACGGCCAATGCATGCCCGGCGCAACCCGAGACTCCGAACACGCCAAACGGTCCGAGACCCAGGGCGTCAGCGATGCCTTCGACGTCAGCCGCCGCATTGATCACCCGACGCCCAGTCTGTGAGGTCGACTCGCCATAGCCGGGCCGGTCATACCTGAGGTTGCCCCGCTTTGACGGACAGGGTCGATGGCTTGATCAGGCTACCTTCGCCAGGGCCTGCTTTCCGGTAGCCGCTCCCAACTGATTCGGTATCAAGGTAGCCGAGCACGCTGTGCAGTCGGGTGCCGTTGAACCAGCCGATGTAGTCGACGATCGCGTGGCGTGCCGCGGTGCGGGTCGGCCAGGAGCGTTGGTCGAGGCACTCGCCCTTGAGTGAGGCGAAGAACGACTCGGCGAGCGCGTTGTCCCAGCATTGGCCGGTGCGCCCGACCGAGAGCGTGACGTCGAGTTCGCCGGCGAGGCTGGCGTAGTCGCGGCTGGTGTACCCAGCGTCCGGTCTATGCCGCTGATCGGTCGCGCGGTCGGGTCAGGCCGACTGCTCGGCTGCGGCCTTGATGCGGGACAGGGTGGTGATCATGCCCTGGTGCAGGTCGGCGTCGCGGTCGCTGCTGCCGACCCACTTCTCCGTCAGCCAGCTCATCGCCGACCCGAGCGGGCGCTCGGCGTCGAAGGACTCGGTGACGCGCGTCCCGGTGGCCGTCGGTTCCATGACGTAGCGCCAGGTGTAGGAGCCGATCGCGAACCCGCTGCGGTTGAAGGCGAACTCACGGCCCGGCTCGGCGACTGTGACGCGCGGCTTGTTGAACCACGCCGGCCCGCGAGCGCCCTTGTTCTTGGCCTTGAAGCGGGCCCCAACCGCGGGTCCTGCCGCGCCGGTGGCCCAGGTGCAGCGGACGCACTCCGGGCTCCACTGGCCCATTCGAGTGATGTCGGAGACCAGCGCGTAGACCTGGTCGGGCGGGGCTGTGATGTCGATGGTGACGTCGTCGTGAGCGATGCGCTTGGACATTGAAACTCCCTGGATCGTCTGTCAGTGACAGGTCTTGACGGGATGACGATGGCATCGGCAGACTTATCTGTCAATGACAGATCCTGGGATGGGACCCGCCGCCGCTCGCCGCGCTCGAGCCGAGCGGAAGATCCTCGATGCCGCGTGGGCGGAGATGGCCCGGGAGGGCGTCGCGGCGTTGAGCGTGCGCGAGGTCGCCCGCGCCGTGGGGATCCGGCAGCAGTCGCTGACCTACTACTTCCCCACCAAGCAGGCGCTGCTCGACGCCTTGTTCGCCGATGGCTTCGCGGCCCTGCGGCAGTGCTTCGACCGGCTACCCGCAGCAGCCGAACCGGTGACAGGCGTGGTCGACCTCGCGGTGGCGTTCGTCGAGCATCTCGTGGCGCGACCGGCGGCCTACCACCTGATGTTCCAGGGCACCGTACCCGGCTTCGACCCCAGCCCGGACAGCCACGCGATCGCCTTGACCGTCCTGCAAGAGCTCATCGACCGGTTGGCGGCTGCCGGCATCACCGCGCTCGACGACGTCGCACTGGTGCGCAGCGTGATGAGCGGGATCGCCGCGGAACAGATCGCCAACGACCCGAGCGGTCACCTGTTCGCCGACCAGACCGAGCGCGGGATCCGGGCGGTGCTCGCGGCGATCCACCCGCAGCTCACGAAGCGGGCGACCGGACGGTCTGCCCAACACGCGGACAGGCAACACCGACGAGCAAACGACTCCGCCGCCAGCGAGCGGCGCCGACCGGGAGGATCAGCTGCGTGAGCGTCAACCTGGAAGCCAGAGGAACAGGCGTCGCGCTGACGCCGCTGCTGCACGACGCCGCGGTCGACTGGCCCGTCCTGCGCCAGCACTACGGACCGCTGCTCGAGCTGGTCGACACGGTGCTCGGCGTCGTCCCGAACTGCGACCGGTACCTAGAGATCTGGCCTCCCGGCTTCCGGACCTACAACGTACTGGTGCCGAACCTGCTCAACCTGCCGGTTCCGGTGCTCGGCGTCGGCGGTCCGCCGCCATCGGCCGTCGGCCTCGCCATGTACGTCGCCAGCCGCACCGCCGGGTGCTCGTACTGCTCGGCGCACAGCTGCTCGTTCGCGCTGCGTCGCGGCGCCACCCTGGACACGGTCGCGGCGGCGGTGCTGGCCAGCCACCCGTCGCTGCCGCGAGGAGAGGCCGCGACAGTCGCGGTGGCGCACGGGCTCGCCTCGTCGCCCAGTTCGATGACGTCGGGCCAACGGCAGGAGCTGGAGGACGTCTACGGGCACAAGCAGGCAGAGTGGGTCGCCGCGGGCGCCGTCCTGATGGGCTTTCTGAACACCTTCATGGACGTCGTCGGCGTCGAGCTCGAGCAGGACGTCCTCGACGAGATCGCGCCCACGCTCGGAACCGGGTGGTCGGCCGGCAAGACCGGCGCCCTTCTTGACCCGTCCGCGCCGGCGCGACCGACGCCGGCTGCCGACGGGCTGCGCACAAAGCTGCGGCTGCTGCCGCTCATGCCGGCGGCCATCCGCTACGACAGGCGCTGGCAGCGCGGAACGCCGAGCTCGGCATCCGCCGTCGCGGACGTCCTGCGTCGCGAAACCGGCCACGACTTTCCCGTGCTCGCCTCGTTGCGCTCGGGTCGGATCCGGCGCTGCATCGCCACCGTGCTGCTCGACAACCTCGACCCGCGCTCGTCCGAGGTCGGCATCGTGACCAAGCTGCTCGCCGGCACCGTGTTCGCGGCCGTGGTGCAGGACGAGCGCCTCGCAGGCGACGTCGCGGCCCTCGCTGACGCCGCGGACGTGCCGGCGCGACGCCTCGCCGACGCGACGGCGTTCGCAGCCGACAACGACCGCATCCCGGCCGACGACGCGCAGCAGGCGGCGCTGCTGGCGCTCGCACGCGCAGGCTCGTATAGCCCCGCGCGGGTCACCGAAGACGTCGCGACAGCGTGCCGAGACAGTGGCCTCTCTCCCGCCTCGATCGTCGAGCTGGTGACGTGGCTGTCCGTCCTGCAGCTGCTGCGCCGCCTCACGGCCTGGGCGCGCCCGGTCGCCTGAGCACCGCCTGCCACCTCGGCCAAGCAAGCGTGGGAGATCAAAGACCGCAACAAAAACCGGTGTCCTCGTGAACATGCGCGATCAGTTCGGCGATCATCCAATCCGGCCGGGAGGTCTGTGCCGCGGCAAATATCGCGCGGGGCGTTCGGTTAGACGGTGCCCGCGAGGCCTTGGTGGTGGCTGCCCCGGTCGCCCTCGTCGCTCGTGAGGCCGGGCAGAGAGGCGAGCGACCGCGAGCGCAAATTGAAACAACGGACGGGACCTCTCCATGGAGAGGTCCCGTCCGTTGTGCTGTTCGGCGCCCAGCCGGTACGGGTGGGTGTGACGCGTGCGCCCGAGCAGCGCGCGCGAGACCCCACCGGGAGTTAGAAGCCGGGCGGCGGGAAACCGCAGACGCGCTCGTACGCCGCGACCTTATTGGCTAGGGCCTGAGCGGTTCCGGTGTTTGACGCCGGAACCGTGGGGATGACCTGACACGCCAGCGGCGGTTCCGGCGGCGCTGCCTGAGCCGCGGGGACGAGCCCGATCCCAACCACTGCGCCAGCAGCCACCACGATCGCGAGTCGTTTCACATCTCCGCCTTCCGTCGCTCCCCGCTATTGTTACGCATTCAAACGACAGGTTGGAGTCTTGTCAACATGCACGCTAAGCCGCGGCGCCTGGACCCAGAGGCCCGTCGCCGCCAGATCATCCAGATCGCGCGCCAGTTGTTCGCCGAGCGTGGCCGCGACGTCTCCACCGCCGACGTCGCGGCCGCCGCCCAGATCACCCGAGCTCTGGTGCACCACTACTTCCCTGGCATCGACGCGCTGCGTGACGCAGTCGCGATGGAGATAGCCGAGAGCGCCGCCACTATGTTGGCCCGCGCACCCGACCGGGCAATCGAGCAACGCGTACGACACAACGTGAATGCATTCCTCGACGCCGTGGAGGCGAATCGATATGCCTGGCTGACGACCGTCGGCGCGGACGGCGGATCACAGACGCCCGCCGGGCGCACCCTTCGAAAGGCAATCCTCGAACGCATGCTCGCCAACAACGCCGACACCATCGAGGACACCCCATGGGCACGGTTGTGCCTGACCGGATACATGGGCTTCACCGACGCGGTCCTCCGCCACTGGATCCTCGAGCATGGCTCGCGCGCCGAAGCGCAGGAAGCTCTCACCGAAACGCTGCTGCACCTGCTCACCCACACCATCCCGACCGGCGGACACACAGCACGACCTTCGCCCCGATCGCCCCACCCAGGCGCCCACTAGGAGCCTGGGTCGCGTACGGCTGATCACGTTCGTGGGCACGCGGCGCTCAATCCGACCAGCGCCCACGAAGCTCGTTCGCAAGTTGGCAGCTGAGGATTTCGGCCAGCAGCGTGCCCGCCAGCCGCGCACTCGGCAAGAACGCTGATCGAGACGGCTGCGGAAACGCCAGTCACCGCAGATAGGCGATGCGCCACCGCCCTTCACCTCTGCCGTCAGAGACGTCGACGTCTCCCCGGCAAGTTCCCGCCCAACTGAACTGACAGCAAGACGCTGGCCGTTGCCGCCACCGGCACATCCGCTCAGTAGCCGCCGTCCGAGCGCACTGAGTTGCCGATGTCCCAAGTGGACTACAAGCACCCTCGCTGTGGAAGGTCGGCGTGACGGGTCACCTGACTCGCCCGGACGGCGACTTCGATATGTCCGGCGTATGCGCTGATTTCGTACGATCCAGCGGGCAAGATCATGCGGTAGCCGGTTCGGCTCGGTGAGCGACCGCGCGGATCGAGCCGTCAGCGCGTCGCGGCCGGCTCGAACGGGCCGACCGAGGCTGCGAGGACGCAGGCTCAGCACACTCGCGCAGGTTCGGGGTGACCGGATGTCAGACTTCCGCTCTAACCTGGGTGCTATGGACTGGAAGATCGAACTTATCTTCGTCCCGGTGGCCGACGTCGACCGCGCGAAGGGATTCTACGTCGACCAGCTCGGCTTCTCCGCCGATCACGATCAGCAAGTCGAAGGGCAGCTCCGTTTCGTGCAGTGCACGCCGCCCGGCTCGGCCTGCTCGATCGCGTTCGGTACCGGCATAACCCAGATGCAGCCGGGCACACAGCGCGGCATCCAGGTAGTTGTCGACGATGCCTCGGCAGCACGCCAGCACCTGCTCGACCACGGTGTTGCCGCGAGCGATGTCGATCCCCAGCCATGGGGAAAGTTCGTCACCTTCGACGACCCGGACGGCAACGGCTGGATCCTGCAGGAGTTGCCGCCGCGCCCGTGACACCGATGCCGAACGCGGCCGGCCTGACCGATCGCGCCTGAGCTGTCGAGAGCCGCAGGCCGCGGGCGACCCGGTCACGAGCAGGAGGGTGTGAGCATGGCGGTGCTCGAGGACGTTCGTCGACTGGGCGTGGAGCTGGAGCGCTCCTACGAGGTCTACGTCCACGGCCGACTGAAGTTCCGGGTGAAGCAGATCGTCTACGTGGCATTCTCCCTCGACGAGCAGGCAATGGGCTTCGCGTTCCCGAGCGAGGAGCGCGCGGTGCTCGTCGCGAACGAGCCGCACAAGTTCCAGCTGCCGTCGGCGTCGGACGTGCGGTTCAACTGGGTCCACGCCGACCTCGCGGAGCTCGACCCGACAGAAGCCCGCGAGCTCGTCGTCGACGCCTGGCGAATGGTCGTCCCTCGCAAGGTGTCCCGGGCATACGACCTCGCCCATCCCGATGGCCCGGGCTGACACCGGTACGCCACCCACGCCGATCCAAGAACGACCATGAGGTAACCGGCACGAGCATCCTCGACCGGCACGCCACCTACATCGCCGGCGCCCAGTAGTCAGCCCGCGCTGGCGTGCGGCGCAGCGCCCGATACGCACGCTGGATCCGTCGATAGCGACCAGCGTCTAATGCTCAAGTATGTGCGCCGATCGATCGCTATCGCACGGCACGCTTCCCGTCGACGTCCCTCGACCGGCCATTTGAGCCGGCGGGTCTCGCGTTAACGGGCCCGATTGAAGTCGCACTCCCGCCGCCGATCGCCGTTCCGGCTGTTGATCCGCTGGCTACTGCGCAGTCCGTACTCGGCGCCGCAGATCGCGTCCGCCTCGGCGCCCATCAACGCCTGCACGAACGTGGCAATCAGCTGCCGCAGCTGATCCGGCGACGCCTGCTGCACCTGCTTGGAAAGCCAACCTGACAGGTCAATAATGGATGGTGCGGTCATCGCGATGCTCCTCGTCTCGAGCTCTCTGGTCGGAACTCGTTGAGGATCGCGCGGTGGCCGTTTCACATCACCACGACACCTCACCGGCCGTACATCAAACACCACGTCTCTGGACGCAACTGACTCCCGAATCCCTAGTTCTAGGGATGAGCGCTCTGACGCATCGAGCGATGACTGCCTCGATCCGGGCGGTCCGCGACGAGCTCTGGGATCTCGTCGGAGAAGCGTGGCAGGACCCGAGTTCGGCGAAGCAGTAACCGAGGCCCTTGGTTCGCTCCTGTCCTACGACGGCTGGTGCCCGCTCGGACTCGACCCACGCACCGGGCTTCGCACCTTCCAGTTCGGACGCGGCGGCACGGAGGGGCCTCGGAGATGGCCGCCAACGAGGCAACAAAATACGCGGACCCGTGATCCGAGATCGCCCGCAGTTGGCCATCCGCAATATCAGGACAGTGGCGCCTTGATGACCGTATAAGGCGGTATGCGGGTAGTCCCGAGAAACCGTACAAGCAGCCATTTTTGCGCATCGGGAATGGCCCATGGGTACGGCAGCAGGAAAGAATGACCTCAAGGAAAGTCCTGAAGTCATACGGACGGAGGTTTGCGGACCGGCGGTTCGCAGAGTTAGCTGAAGGAGTGCTGATAGGCGGGATCCCGGTGTCACAGCCGGGATGCGGCTCCGGCGTTGCTCGGCCGTTCGGATGGCGCCGCGATGCCGCCGCGACGGTCGAGCAAACTGCACAAGGCGCGCCCACCGTTGCGAATCTCACCCCTGCGGTTTCGCGATCGTGGGTGCGCCCGACGCTGATAGGTCGCGCCTGGGCACCACGGTCGCGCAGCGTCGCCGATGCTGCGGCGGCGGCACTGTTGATGGCGCTAGCGATCGCGCAGATCGCGAACGAGCCTGCTGACGTCGACCCGATGGGCTGGGTACTGGGCTGCGTGGGTGCCTTGGCCATCGTATGGCGGCGCCGCGCGCCCATCCTTGTGCTGGCGGTCAGCGCGGGGAGCTTCTGCCTGTATGAAGCGCTCAACCAGCCTGGACGGCCGACGCCCCTGCCTTTCCTGGTCGCTGTCTACACGCTCGCCACCGCCGGGCAGGCGCTGCCGGCTGCAGTTGCGAGCTTTGCAACGATCGCGGGTGCTGTCGGGGCGGCTTTCATCCGTTACGGCGGGCTGCCGACCGACTTCGACGACGTCTTCTTCTCATATGTCCTCGCCACCGGCTCGGCGTGCGCGCTGGGCTACGGCGTCCAGGTGAGTCGGACCCGGACGGAGTTGCTCCGCCAACAGGCTGCTCGTCTCGAATCGGCGCACGCGGTTCACGAGCGGCAGGTGGTGAATCAAGAGCTCAACCGGATCGCGCGCGACCTGCACGACGTCGTGTCGCATCAGGTCAGCGTGATCACGGCGCTCGCGGCGGGGGCCGTCCGTGTCTTCGACGTGCAGCCGGATCAAGCCCGGTCGGCCCTGCAGTCCATCGAGCTCTGCGGGCGGGACGCCATCACGGAGATGCGCTTGATGTTGCGAGTGCTCCGGCCGTCCGCCGAGGACGGGCGCGATCCCCGGCGGCGATTGTTGCAGCTCGACGGCCTCGTGCGGCGCACGGTCGAAGCGGGCGTTCCGGTGGAGCTTAGCGTCACAGGGCAGCTACGCCCGCTTCCGGCCGGCCTCGAATTCTGCGCCTTCCGCATAGTGCAGGAAGCACTGACCAACGTCCTCAAGCACGCAGGACCATGTCACGCCTACATTCGCCTCAATTTCGCCGTGTCGGCGCTCGAGGTCGAGGTGCGGGACACTGGCGGGGGCATGCCCTCGCGTCCTGACACCGGACAAGGTTTGATCGGCATGCAGGAGCGGGCGGCCCTGGTCGGCGGAAAGCTCACGGTCGCCCCGGCCGGTGACGGTGGTGTTCGGGTCCTCGCCAGTCTCCCGATCACCTGCGCGGGAGCCGCCGAATGACGATTCGGGTCGCCGTGGTCGACGACCAACCCTTGATGCGAATCGCATTAAGGATGTCGCTCGCGGCCGAGAGCGACATCGAAGTCGTAGCGCAAGGCGCCGACGGCGTCGAGGCCTTGGATCTCATCGAGCGCCTCGAACCCGACGTGGTCGTCATGGACATCCGCATGCCCCGCCTCGACGGCATCGCCGCCACTCGCCGGCTCACCGCTTCTGGCCGCGGCCGACCACAGCGGGTGCTGATCATGACGACCTTCGACCTGGACGAGTACGTCGTCGAAGCGCTGCGGGCCGGCGCGAGCGGATTCATCCTCAAGGACGCGACCTCGGAGGAGCTGGTCCGCGCTGTTCGGGTCGTTGCACGCGGAGAGGCTCTACTGGCGCCGGCCGTCACCCGGCGCCTGCTCGACCGCTATGCCCGGCGCCTGCCGCCCGCCTCGTCCGCGCCCGCAACCGACCTCAGCCAGCTGACGTCGCGAGAGCTCGCCGTCCTGCGCCTCGTTGCGCAGGGGATGTCCAACGCCGCGATCGCAGCGTCGATGCATCTCGCGGAGAGCAGCGTCAAGACGCACGTGTCCCATGTGCTGGCGAAGCTCGACAAACGCGACCGCGTGCAGCTCGTCATCGCCGCCTACGAGGCCGGTCTCGTGCAACCGACCGGCGGGCTCCTGCCGTCCGATTGACGGCGGCCCGATACCTGAGGAGGAGCAGGACACCGCCTTAAGACGGATGCCTGGGCCATCGGTAGGACGCGCTGACTGGGGCCTTCGGGCCGACGACAAGGTCCCGTAACAGCGGCGACCCTGTGACTCTGCCCGTCCGCCGTGGGAGTCCGGTGCCAACGTGATCGCTGTCCTGGTGGGTCTCGCCGTCAAGTTCCGAGCGCTAGTGATAGGACTCAGCGTCGTCGTCCTCGGACTGGGCATGGCGCAATTGCGCTCCGCCGACGTGGACACCTATCCCGATTTCGCGCCTCCACAGGTGCAGGTGCAGGCCGAGGCGCTCGGGCTGTCCGCCGCGGAGGTCGAACAGCTGATCACGGTGCCACTCGAGCAGGACCTGCTCAATGGGGTGCCATGGCTGCACGCCATCGACTCGGAGTCCCTGCCCGGCCTGTCCACCATCGACATGAGGTTCGACGCCGGCACGGATCTCCTGCAAGCCCGGCAGATGGTGCAAGAGCACCTG
This sequence comes from Jatrophihabitans sp., assembly GCA_025924515.1. Taxonomy (GTDB): domain Bacteria; phylum Actinomycetota; class Actinomycetes; order Mycobacteriales; family Jatrophihabitantaceae; genus JAICIE01. Next base: position 17,407 of record JAICIE010000002.1, read on the forward strand.
ACCCAGGCGCACGCGCTGCCGCAGGTCGGCACTCCCCCGGTCATGGTCCAACCCACCGCGGCGACCGGCCGGGTGCTGATGGTCGCGCTGGGCGCCACGGATCTCTCTCTGGTGGATCTCTCGATACTGGCCCGCTGGAAGATCAAGCCCCGGCTGGAGGGACTTCCCGGCGTCGCGAACGTCGCGATCTGGGGCCAGCGCGACCGGCAGCTGCAGGTCCAGGTCGACCCGGCGAAGCTGCGCCGCTACGGCGTGAGCCTGCAGCAGGTCGTCAGCTCGACCGGCAACGCGTTGTGGGTCTCGCCGCTGACCTTCGTCGAGGCGTCGACGCCCGGCACCGGCGGGTTCATCGACACAACCAACCAGCGCCTCGGGATCCAACATGTCACGCCGATCACCACCGCGAAATCGCTGTCGCAGGTCACCATCGAGGACACCGGCAAGAGCATCGTGCAGCTCCGACAGGTCAGCTCGGTGGTCGAGGGCCACCAGCCGCTGGTCGGCGACGCGGTGGTCGGCGACCGCGGCGGCCTGATGCTGGTGATCCAGAAGTTCCCGGGCGCCGACACCCGCGAGGTCACAGAGGCGGTCGAAGACGCCCTCGACGACATGCGTCCCGGCCTGTCCGGCATCACCATCGACACTTCGGTCTACCGGCCCGCCAGCTACATCGACAGCGCGCTGCACAACCTCGGGGTGCGTGCGCTCGCGGCCCTGCTGCTGCTGGTGGCCGTGCTGCTCGCACTGTTGCTGTCCTGGCGGTTGGCGCTGCTGTGCTTCGTCTCGGTCTCGCTGTCGGTCGTCGGGTCCGCGTGGGTCCTCTACCTCGTGGGGGCCACCTTCGACGTCATGACGATCGGCGGCATGGTCGCAGCCTCATGCGTCCTGGTCTCCGAAGCGGTTCGGGGGGCGGAGGTGTTCCGCCGCGGAACCGCTGTGGACACCGAGCAGACCTTGATCGAGCGCACCCGGTCAACCCGGGCGCCGCTGGTCTACGCCACGCTGGTGGCGCTGCTGCTCCCCGTTCCCGCACTCGCCCTGGACGGCGTCGCCGGCTCCTTCGCCCGCTCCGCGGTCGCCGCCTACGCACTCTCCGTCGCCGTCGCGGCGGTGGTCGCCCACCTGACCGCGCCGGCCTTGGGCTCGCTGCTGTGGCGCGGACGGGCGGCCCGACCCGCCCCCGTCCTCGCAAGGTTGGAACGCGGCTACGACCGGCTCGCGCGGCGCGCGTCGGTTCGCCGGGCCACCGCGATCGCGGTTCTGGCTCTGCTGATCGCCGGCGCCGCGGTCGTGCCGCAACTCGGCTCGTCCCGCGCTGCCCTGCCGACCGCGCAGGACCGGGCGCTGACCATCACCTGGCAGGCGGCCGCAGGAACCTCGTTGCCGGAGATGTCCCGGATGACCACTCGCGCGGTCGCGCAGCTGCGGCAGCTTCCCGGCGTGACCCGCGTCGGTGCGCACATCGGACGGGCGCTGATGGCCGATCAGCCGGTCGACGTCGACTCGGCGCAGATCTGGGCGAACGTCGCCGAGGGCGCCCCCTACGACCGCACAGTGGCCGCGGTGCGCCAGGTCATGGACGGTTACCCGGGGATGCGCGCGCGCCTGGCGACCTATCCGGCCGACCGGATCGCGGCGACTCAGCGGCAGGAGGGCGACGCGCCTGTCGTGGTCCGGGTGTACGGCCCCGACCAGGCGCAGCTGGCCGCCGAGACGGGGACGATCCGCGCGCTGCTGTCCAAGGTGCCGGGGGTCGGAAATGCGCACATCGTCGCGCAACCCATGGAGCCCGACATCACGCTGCAGGTCGACCTGCCCAAGGCACAGCGGTACGGACTCACGCCCGGTGACGTCCGCCGCGCGTCAGCGACCCTGTTCGCCGGCCTGCCCGTCGGCAGCCTGTACGAGGACCAGAAGATCTTCGACGTCGTCGTCTGGGGCATCCCGAACGCTCGGCGCACACCGGAGGACGTGGCGGACCTACTGCTCGACGTTCCCGGACACGGTCACGTCCGCCTCGGCGCCGTCGCCAAGGTGCGGATGGTTCCGCAGCCGACCGCCATCAAGCACGACGACATTTCCAAGTACCGCGACGTAACCGCATCGGTGTCCGGCCGCGATATCGGCGACGTCATCTCCGACGTTCGCGACCGTCTGGAGCGGTTGCCCATGGCGAATGAGTTCCACGCCGAAGTACGCAGCGGCGAGCTGACGTACGACAGCGAGCACTGGCGCGTCACGCTGATCGCCCTGGCCGTGCTGGTAGCCATCCTCCTGCTGCTTCAGCTGGTGGCCGGCAGCTGGCGGACGGCGCTGATGGTCCTGGTGCTCGCGCCGGCCGGCGCGGTTGGGTCCGTCCTCGCCGCGCCGACCGTCGGCGGAATCACGACCGCGGCGGGGCTGCTGGGCACGCTCGCAGCCGTGGCCGCCGCCTTCTGCATGGCCGTGCCGCTCGTCCGTGCTGTCGGCGACGCGCCGGCCGTGGCCGCCGCCCGGCGGCAGGTGGTCCCGGTGACACTGACGGCGTTACTCACTGCAGCCGTGCTGCTGCCCTTTGCTCTCGCCGGTGCGGTCGCCGGCACGGAGTTGCTCCAGCCGCTCGCGGTGGTGGCTCTGGCCGGATTGGTCACTGCCCTGCTCAGCACCCTGCTCGTCCTGCCCGCAGTCGTGGGGAGGGCGGTCACCGTGCCCCGACGAGAGACCCGTCGGCACCCGCATCCTCAGGAGGGCTGACAGATGCGCCGTCCGCAAGTAACTGTGTCCGCGATCGTCCTCATCGGTGCCGTGACCATCGCCGGGTGCGCCCGTCACGACGCCGCCGAGGAGAGCGGCGCCGCCAAGGGCCCCGCGACAATCACGGAGGTCACCGGTCAGCCCGGGATCCACCGCGTGCGACTGACGGCCGACGCCGCGAAGCGGGTGGGTCTTCAGACGGCCACCATGCGTCCCGACGCCTCGGGCCGGCTCACCGTGGCCGCGGCCGCGGTGCTCTACGACGAGCGTGGCCGCACCTGGGTGTGGACCGAAATCGCGCCCCTGACCTACCAGCGGGCGCCCGTCACGGTCGTCCGCGTCGCGGGTTCGACCGCCGTGCTCACGGCCGGTCCGGCCGCGGGCACGCGCGTCGTCACGCTCGGCGCCGTGGAGCTGCGCGGGTCCGAGGAAGGCGTGCCGGGCGAAGAATGAACGTCATCGCACGGTTCCACCTGATGCGGTGGATCGTCTCGTCGAGCCTCCGGCTGCGGTACCTAGTCGTCTTCGTCGCCGTCGTGCTGATGGCGGTCGGGTCGTTGCAGCTCGGCCACATGCGGGTCGACGTCTTCCCGGAGTTCGCGCCGCCCCAGGTCGAGGTCCAGACCATGGCCAACGGACTCACCACTGCAGACGTCGAATCGCTCGTCACCGTCCCGCTCGAGCAGGCGCTGACGGGCGTCGACGGTCTCGATGACCTCAGGTCGAAATCCGTGCCGCAACTGTCAGATATCCTCCTGATCTTCGAGCAAGGAACGGACCAGCTTAAGGCGCGGCAGCTCGTGCAGGAGCGCCTGGCGGTCGCGTCACCGAGCCTGCCCACCTGGGCGGCTCCCCCGGTGATGCTGCCACCGGTCGCAGCAACGAGCCGAGTGCTGCAGATCGGCATGTCGTCGCACAGCCGCGCGCTGATGGACCTGTCCATGACGGCGTACTGGGCCGTGCGCGCGCATCTGCTGCGTGTGCCCGGCGTCGCGAACGTCGCGATCTGGGGCGAGCGGTTGCAGATGCTGACCGTCCAGGTGGACCCGGTGAAGATGCGGCGTCAGGGCGTGACGCTCGAGGACGTCATGCAGGTCACCGGGGACTCGGTCGACTCGGGGTTGTTGCGCTTCTCCAGCGGCTCCGTCATCGGCACCGGCGGCTGGGTCGAGACGGCGGCGCAGCGCATCGGGCTGCGGCACGAACTGCCGGTGAAGGGACCCGTCGATCTCGGCCGGGTGACCGTGTCCACGCAGGACGGCCGGCGGGTGCCGCTGAGCGCGATCGCGACCCTCCGCTGGGACCACCAGCCGCTGGCCGGCGACGCCTGGGTGAACGACGGTCCGGGGCTGCTGCTCGTCGTCGAGAAGCTGCCCTGGGGCAACACCTTGGCCGTCACCCACGACGTCGAGAACGCGCTGGCCTCGTTGCAACCCGGCCTGCACGACATCCAGTTCGACACGCACGTCTTCCGGCAGGAGAACTTCATCCGGCTGGCGATCCACAACCTCACCGAGGCGCTGATCATCGGATTCATCCTCGTCGTCGTCATTCTGATGCTGTTCCTCTTCGAATGGCGGGTGGCGCTCATCAGCCTGCTGACGATCCCGCTGTCGCTCATGGCGACCGTGCTCGTCCTCGGTGCACTCGGCGCCACCGTCAACACGATGACGCTCGCTGGATTGGTGATCGCGCTCGGTGCCGTCGTCGACGACGCGATCATCGACGTGGAGAACATCCTCAGGCGCCTCAGACAGGCGCGTCGCGAGGGCAGCCCGCGGTCGACGGCGTCGATGATCCTCGATGCCTCGCTCGAGGTCCGGAAGCCGATCATCTATGCGACGCTGATCATCGTCGCGGCAGCCGTGCCGGTGTTCCTGCTTCCGGGCCTGACCGGATCGTTCTTCCGTCCACTGGCCATCGCCTACACCCTGGCGATCATGGCGTCGATGGCGGTGGCGCTGACGGTGACGCCGGCGCTCGCGCTGGTCCTTCTGCGCAAAGCCCCCGTGGAGCGGCACGAATCACCTCTCGTGCGAGTGCTGCAGCGCGGTTACACCGCCGCGCTCGGCCGGATCATGCGGGGACCTGCCAGTGCCTACGCGGTCTGCCTGGTCCTGGTCACCGTCGCAGCCTTCGCCCTGCCCGGGCTGGGACAGTCTCTGTTCCCCGCCTTCAAGGAGCGTGATTTCCTCATCCACTGGCTGACGCCTCCGGGCACGTCCGTCGCCGAACAGGTGCGGACGACGGAGCGGTTCAGCCGCGACATCCGCGCGATCCCCGGCGTACGCAGCTTCGGGACCCACATAGGACAGGCGTTCCTCGGCGAGGAGGTCGCAGGCGTCAACTTCGGCGAGAACTGGGTCAGTCTCGACCCCGACGTCGATTACCAGAAGACGCTGGCGCTGATCGAGAAGGTCGAGAGCCGGTATCCGGGCGTCTACCGCGACGCGCTGACCTATCTCAACGAGCGCATCGAGGAGGTGCTGACCGGCGCCAAGGAACCACTCGTGGTGCGAATCTACGGGCAGGACCTGCACGTTCTCCGCGACAAGGCGGAGCAGATCCAGCACGCGATCGCGGAGATCCGCGGCGTCAGTTACGTCCACACCGATCTGCAAGTGGACGAGCCACAGCTCGAGGTCACCGTCGACCTCGCCAGGGTGAAGCGATACGGCCTCAAGCCGGGGGACGTGCGGCGGGCGGCCTCGACACTGGTGGCCGGCGAGGAGGTCGGTGACGTCTTCCGCACCGGGCGCGCCTACGACACCGTGGTATGGAGTACCCCCGCGCTGCGCTCGAGCGTGTACGCGGTCGGCCAGCTCCCCATCGACACGCCGTCGGGGCGGGTGGTCCGGCTCGCCGACGTCGCCGACGTGCGGATCGCCCCAGTGCCGAACGTGATCGAGCGCGAGAACGACTCGCGCAAGATCGATGTGGCCGCAGAGGCGTCCGGGCGCGATCTCGGCTCGGTGTATCGCGACATAAAACGCGCGGTCGACGGCGCCTCCTTCTCCCGCGGGTACCACGCCGAGGTCATCGGCGAGTACAAGGAGCGGGAGAGCGCGCAGGCGACGCTGTGGCGCAACGCCGTGCTAGCCGGCCTAGCGATCCTCCTGCTGCTGCAGGCGTCCTTCGGGTCCTGGCGGCTGGCGGTGCTCGTGCTGCTGACCCTGCCGATGGCACTGGTCGGCGGAGTGCTGGCGGCGGTTGTCGGCGGCGGATTGGTCTCCCTCGGCACGCTCGTCGGCTTCTTCACCGTGTTCGGGATATCGGCTCGAAACGGAATCCTGCTTGTCAACCATGCACAACATCTGGAGCGGGAGGAGCGCGAACCGTTCGGGCCTGCACTCGTGCTCCGGGCGGCGAAGGAGCGGTTGTCACCAATCCTGATGACCTCGTTGGCGACCGGCTTGGCGGTAGTGCCGCTGGTCGCGTTGGGCGATCGACCCGGCTATGAAATCGAATACCCGCTGGCGGCGGTCATTATCGGCGGTCTGCTGACGTCAACCCTGCTGAACCTTTTCGTCGTCCCGTCCCTGTATCTGCGCTTCGCGGCGAGGCGCCGCTGGCGTGTCCACCCCTCGGAACCGCAGGAGGCTTCCGCATGACCGCTCGTCGACGCAGCGTCGCGCTCGCCGGAACTGCCGCGCTCGTTGCGGGAGTCGTCGCGCTGGCCGTCCTGCCATCCGTGGCCTCCGCCGCGAAGCCGCACCCGCCCGCTGGGAGCGATACACGCTTCCCGTTCTGCCATGCCTTGCTGCCGTTCTCTCCGGACAACTTCCCCGCCCACCCGAGAAGTAGTAACCCGTGGCTGCCACTCACGCCTGGTCTGTCGACGACCGTGTCCGGGACGGCCCAGGCCGACAACGGCGACCTGCATGCGCACCGCACCACCATGCGCGTCAGCGATGTCGTGAAACACGTGGCCGGCGTCGCGGCGCGGGTCGTTTACGAGCAGGACTGGGATCAGGACGCGCTCCAGGAATCGGAGCTGACCCTGGCCGCTGAGGACCGCAGCGGCAACGTGTGGCTCCTCGGCGAGTACCCCGAGGAGTGGAGCGGCGGCGCGCCCGAGGGCGCGCCGGACACCTGGGTGGCGCCGCTGAAGAAGGCGCGGCCCGGTGTGATCATGCCGGCGCACCCCCGCCTCGGGGTGCCGGGATATGGGCAGGCCTTCGCGCCCAGCGTCGGGTTTCGCGACTGCGCCCGGATCACCGGCGTTCAACGGAAAACCTGCACCCGGCTGCTGTGTTTCGACGACGTACTCGTGACCCGCGAATGGTCTCCGCTGGATCCTCACGGCGGGTTCCAGGTGAAGTATTACGTGCGGGGGCTGGGGGCGGTCAAGGTCGGCGAACTCCACGGCAGCGGCGAGCTAATGACCCTGCGCCGGGCGGCGGTTATTCGCGCGAACGTCCGGTCGCACCTGAACTCCATGGTGCTAGCTCAAGACCGCCGCGGTTACCGGCTCAGCCCGCATGTGTGGGGACGCACGGGGCGTGGGCAGTGCGCCGGGAGGTTTTGCTGACGCGCCTCGTCGCCAGCTCATGCGGCGACCCGACCAGTCACGAATGTCGACGACCCAGGACTGCATGGCCAGACCGGGGGGATCGACATCTCGTCGGTTGAGGTCTAGCAGCCCAGAAATGGAGATACGATCCACAACGCAGTACATGCGATGTCGATAGCGCTCGTCGCCACGTGCGACCGAGCCCATATTCGCTCGAGCTGGTGAAACAGCTGGGCGCTGTCACTCCGCGCGGATGCGGCGGCGACGCTTGGGGAGGGCGGAGTCCAGGAGCAGGACGGCGACCTGCCGACCCTGGGCGGCTGCGTGCGGGTCTCGGTCGATTCGGGCGCTCTGTGTGACCCCGTCGTAGAGCAGGCGAAGCTGAGCTCCGAGGATCGCGGGGTTGGAGGCGCCGGCGTCGCGTGCGAGTTCTGTGAACAGGTCGAGGAACCACTGCCGGTAGTTGGCCGTGGCCTCGTCGACCGTGGTGGAGTGGGTCTCGGCGGTCGCGTTGGCGAAGGCGCAGCCGTTGAAGCCCGGCCGTTCGGATGACTCGAGCTGGGAGTCGAAGACGGCAAGGATCTTCTCGCGCGGATCCGTGTGCCCCGCGACCGCGGCTTCCACCCGATCCGTGACCCGCCGCCTGCGGCTTTCGAGATAAGCGGCGACGAGGTCGTCCTTGCTGCGGAAGCACTTATATAGCGAGGCTTTGGCGACGCCGGCCTCGTCGATGATCCGGTCGATGCCGACGCTGTGGATGCCCTCGCGGTAGAACAGCTCGTCCGCCGCGGCGAGCAACCGCTCGCGCGCCGATCGGCTTTGACCGGTGATCGTCGCCATGGCGCTCATGATGCCGTCCCGGCAGTCTGGACGGCGTCCTCGACGGACCGCTCGCGCAGGGTCAACGCCGTACCGGCGGCCAGGAGCAGCAGGAACACGGTGTATCCGACGGCCACATCCACCAGCGGCAGACCGTGTACGACGAGCCAACCGGCGAGCACGGCCGGCGCACCGAATCCCAGATAGGACAAGACATAGACGGTCGACAAGACGCCGGACCGATCTGCAGCCGGAGTGACGGCGAGCACCGTGCGCAGCGCGCCCTGGAAGCCGCTGCCGAAGCCGACGCCGGCGATGACGGCGGAGCCCATGAACGCGACGGCTGAACCGGCCAGCACGCTCGCCATCGCACCGGCAACGCCGAGCCCGAAGGCTACGATTCCAACCGTCAGCACGGTGCGCGGCGCGGTGTTGCGAAGCAGCAGCGTCGTGACCGCCGCTGCACCCGCCAGGAGGAAGAAGCCGAGCCCGTCATGCACGACGGACGGCGACCCGGACAGCGTGGTCAGCAGCGACGGGGCGAGAGCCCCGAAGAAGCCCGCCAGCGCCCAGACCGCGAACAGCACCGGGGCCGCGGCCAGCACGGCTTGTCGTACGGCAGGCGGGACGCTGATGCCAGGGCGCAGCGACCCGATGGCCCCGGGCAGGCGAGGAGACGTCTCGGGCAGCCGAGTCAGCAGGGCGAGTTGCAGCACCAGCGCCGCGGCGAGCGCCAAGTAGATGGTGTGAGTCGGCGCAGGCAGGTATCCGACGACCAGGCCCGATGCGATGGCGCCGATCGCCGTCCCCGCACCGGGTGCGGCGGCGTTGGCGAGGCCACCGAGCCGCGGTGAGATGTCCAGCATCGCCGACCCGACCGCGCCTACGGCGGCTCCGGTAGCCAGGCCTTGGAGCACACGGCCCATCAGCAGTGCGTCGATGCCGTGGGCGTCCGCGAACAGCAACATCACGAGGACCTGAAGGACGGTCGCGACCACAATGACCGGCCGGCGTCCGACGTGGTCCGAGAGCCGGCCGACCGTAAGGAGGCTCGCGAGGACGGCGAGCGCGTATACGCCGAAGATCACCATGGTCATGACGAGGGAGAAACCCCACTGCCGCTGGTAGGTGGCATAGAGCGGCGTCGGCGCGCTCGAGCCGGCGAGGAACGTGACTACCAGCGAGACCAGGACAACGAGCCACCGTGCGCCAGGCGTTGAGGGCGTCCGCGCGCCAGGTCGGGCTGACGCAGCCTTCGTGACGGCCGGCGCGACTTCGGGAACGCACATCGCGGACATGCTGTCCTCCTTGGTGAGTAGACAGGTCTGTCTAGCACCAGATTTTAGACAGACCTGTCTACCCGAGTCAAGTGGGACGTCCTTCCCCCAGGCCCCGAGGACCCGACGGAATTTCGTCAGAATCGCGGTTGATGGTCGCGCGGGATCCGGCGACCCGCTCGCCGATGCGGGTCGCCGAAGCCGGCCCCTGGTGGGACGACGAGTCCACCACTCAAGCTGACGCCGTCCTCAGCCCGACCGAGGAGGAGGTGGAGGCAGCCGAAGCCGAGCTCAGCGACTCCGGCGCAGTCCGAGTCCTGGTCCAGCGCGCGGCACGCGGGCAGCTCGCCGCCGAAGGCCTTCCAGTCACCCGCGTCACCGTGGCTATGCGCGCCCTACACCTTCTCCGCGCTCGCGAGCACGTCGAGGCAAGCGCCTGACAAGAAGCGGAGCCGTCCTCCTCGGCATCCGCCGCGTGATCCTTCTATGCGCGCGTCCTGAGCCAGCACCGCGATGTGCGCGGACACTCGGCATCGCGCTCGGCGGCACCTCCGGCGTCGGAGAACGTGACGGCAACCGCCGCGACCAGAGCGAACATCAGTGATTCGGGCGCCGCGCATGAAACTATCTGATGGTCGATCCGCGGCAGGTACTGAACCTGAGCAGCACCGGTCGCCGGTGAGAACTTCGGCCACCGCCTAGGCCGTCGTATCCCAAGCAGCGGCGATTTACCTACCCCGTGCTCCCCCGGGGAGTCGGTACTCGGCGAGGATGTCAGCCGCGCTGGGCTTGGCCAGTTGCATGACGAACCATTCAGTGCCGAGTACGGCGCGAAAGACAGGTCTGGGTAGTCGCGTCATGAGTGCGATCGTCCTCGTTACCTCGCCGCCGCCGAGTTGGCTGGTGTGCGCGAGCAAGGCGCGCCGTTTTACTTCGGCGAACCGGTTGACGTCGATTCGGTGCGTGATGTGCTGGGGGTCGGTGAAGGCGGTGCGGAAGCGCGATGGTTGTAGTTGGTCGTCAGCGCGATTGAGCCAATGCGCGATGCGGACGGCGTGTAAGAGCAGTCGCCGGTCAACGGTGACTTGGTAGACGACGGGCACGTCGGCCAGATCGGCTGCCAGCTGTGCGACCTGGTGTGCGCGGACGTGGTCGCGGTGACCGTAGCCGCCAAGGGGGTCATAGGTGAATAGTGCGTCGGTCGACTCGCCGGTCAGCACTTTCGAGAGAGCTTGTGCCGCCTTGGAAAGCGGGATTTCCACGAAGCTGTTCGCCTCTGTTGGGCCCTCCATGCCGGAGTCGCGGTAGCCGAGCTCAACGACCCGGTGACATCCGAGATGGTGGGCGGCGCACGTGAGCTCGGCGCTGCGGACTCCTGCCAGGGCGTGGCCGTGGCTGAAGGAGGCGCCAGCGAGGCCGCGCGATCCGTCGGTTGCCGTGACTAGGACCACCCGATGACCCTGGGCAGACAGGAGGGCCATGGTGCCGCCGGTGAGCAACGCCTCGTCGTCGGGGTGCGCATGGAAGAAAACAACCGTTGACACCTAATTGGTCGATCTGGAGGAGGCGAGAACAGGCTGCGCCGCGCCGATTTGCGCCCCTCGGGCTTCGGCGTAGAGGGCATCTGTGCCGGCGAGTGCGTCGCGCCAGTCAATCGACGGGGGGACGGCTCTGTTGTGGTCTCGAAGGCGCCGCAGTAGTCGCGGATCGTCGGCTAGGGATGCGATTGCCCGTGCCATCGCGCTGTCGTTGTCGACCAGCAGCCCGTCCTCACCGTGATGGATGTAGTCGGCGATCCCGGAGGATGCGAAGCCGATCACAGGCAGCCCGGCGGTGCGTGCCTCTAGGGCGGCGATGCCGAACGATTCACGAATCGCCGGTGCGACGTACACGTCGCTTCGCGAGAGCACCGCTCTGATTTGGTGCGGGTCGGCAGCGCCGAGCAGGGTGACGGACTCGTGTGCGTTGGTGAGACGAACGGTCCGCTCGAGCGAGGCCCGCAGCGGCCCGTCGCCAATGACCACTGTGTGAAGCTGCGTCGCTGGTGCGATCAGCGTTTTCGCGCGTCGGACGATCGCCAGCAGGCGGTCGGTCCGCTTGCGGTGTGCCAAACGCCCGACACTGACGATGGCGAGTCGGCCCGGCGCGGTTGAGCCTGTGACGGACTCAGCAGCGCTGCGCCAGAATCGGGAATCGACGCTGTTCGGCACGACGCTAATCGGCGTGTTCGTCCCGACGATCCGGCGCAGGGACGCCACCGCAGCAGTGCTGACCGTCGACCACGCCACGGACGTCCCCGTCCTCGACCCGAGACCCAGGACGCGCGCCGCGGCAGCCTCCGCCGGCCCCAAGAACGAATGGAGCGTTGCTACAGCCGGAGTGCCTCTTGCGACGCAGGCCCGCAGCGTTAACAGCCCCAACGGCGACACACCCGACAGGTGCACGTGGACCACGTCGGGTGCCAGGGACGCGAGCTGCGCCGCAGTGGCCCGGGACTGGAGATAAGCGATCCGGCCAGGCGGAGCGCGCCGCGCGTCCAGCGGACCGACCACGTCGATGTTCATCGCGGTTGCCGGGTCGGGCGGAACCGAGGTCAGGACGGTCACCCGATCGCCGCGTCGCCGCTGCCGGACGGCGAGGTCGTGCACATGACGCTCGATGCCGCCGAGCCGGGGAAGGAAGCAGTCACTTACGTGCACGATTCTCGTCATTTGACTCCGAAGTTACCGGGCGTGCAGATACCGGCCGCGCTCCTTTCAGCAGCCGCGCATGTCCCGCGTCGCTTCGACGGCGCCGGGGCCGTACCAGTTGGCACGTCCGGCGTCCGCCCGGGTGTGATCGGGTCGGTTGGGTGGGCGGCCTCGAGCTGGCCTGCGACCTCAGCTCGCCGGGCACACTAGCCGTGCGGGAATGCTCGCTTCGGGAAAGGAGGGGTCCGAGTGTGGAGCGGATGGGTCGTCATCGCCAGCGTCTCGGCGGCGGTGTGCTTCGCCTGGTCCAGCGCCCTGAAGCATCTCGCCGTTCGGCATGCCCCTGACGCCACTGGGCTGACCTCACGTGCCGTGTCGGGCCTCATCGCTTTCACAGTGACAGACCGCGTGTGGCTCGCCGGCGTGGCGTGCGACATCGGCGGCGTAGGGCTACAGATGCTTGCCCTACACCTCGGACGCCTGAGTGTCGTCCAGCCTCTCCTCGTCGTCGCGCTGGTCTTTGCCGTCCTGATCCGCGCGGCCCTCGACCGGCGCGTTCCCACGCGCGGCGAACTGCTTTGGGCGGTCACCCTCGCAGCGGTCCTCGCAGCGTTCGTCGCACTCACCGCCGCGCGCACCGTCCCGGGAGAGCGCGTAGATCGACTCCCAGCGCTCGTCGCCGCAGCCGCGGCCGCGCTCGCGGTGGCGGGACTCTTGACGGTCGGGCGCACCCGCACGCGCGCACAGACGGCGGCCGCGCTCTTAGGCATAGCCGTCGGCGTCATTTATGCCGGCACGGCTGCCCTGTTGAAGGCCGTCAGCGATGTTGTCGCACGTTCCCCACTACACGTGCTGCTGACCTGGCAGCTCTACACGGTCGTCGTCCTCGGCCTCGCCGGTGTGCTGTTAACTCAAATCGGGTTCCGCGCCGGTCCGATCACGGCAAGCCTGGCCGCAACGACCGTCGTCGACCCGCTCATAGCCATCGTGCTCGGGGTAACTGTCTTCGACGAACAGATCGGAACCGGCGCTGCCCGCGCCGCCGTGCTAGCCGTCCTCCTGGTCGTCCTCGTATTCAGTGCCGTGCAACTGGCCCGCCAACCCGCCGTCGCCGCGAACGCCCCTGCCCGGGTCTAGCCCCGCCGGCTTTACGGATCGCTCGAACGCGTCCGGAGGGCGGGCGGTCAAGGTCATTTGCCGTGACCGCGTCCGCCGTGATGCTTGTGGAGGACGACGCGATCCACTCAGGTTGATGGGACGTCGCGTTCTCCTCTGCGGCGGCGGAGGACCTGGGAGGTTTGTCGATGCGCTGCGGACACCGGCGTCCCAGCCCGTGGATCGCAAACCGCAACCCGCGCTTCGGTCCCAGACGTGCGTTCGCCGCTTTCTCGCCGGATCACGTCCGGCAACCCACCGCCTTCGCGTACTGGCTGAATGACATTCGATAGAGGCTCACAGAGCTGGGATTGCTGCGCAGCAGGTCGAAGCGCCAGTGCGCCGCCTGGTAGGTCCAGTAGTCGACGAACTGCTCGCCACCGATCTCGTAGCGCACCACCCAGAAGCCGCGCGGCCCGGCGGACACCGTTTCGACCACCGCTGGGGCGCCGGCGCTGGAGGCGCACTCGGCGTGGCGGCGCACGTAGTCGGCCTGGGAAATGACGGCCTGGCTTGCCCGGTCCCACCTCGCGTACACCGATGGGTAGACGCCGTTTTGGTAGTTGTCGTCGAACATCTGGGCGATGTGCTTGAGGGCTGCCGCGGTGCGCGGATCCGGCGCGGTCGGCAGCGCCCCGGGTCTCTTACCCGTTGAGCTCGCGGCCGGGTAGGGCGCTGGATGAGGGGTGGAGCCGCCGCAGCCGGTCAGGAGCACGACCAGCAGCGCCAGCGCGGCCGAAGGGCGTCTCACTTGGCGACTACCCGTGCGCGGCTCGGCGCTGGCGGCCCCAGGGGCTGCGCTCGCCCGTCGTCAGGTGCGAGCACCGCGACTCTCTCGCCGGGAGCTCCCCTCAAGCCCGCACGAGGCCTGAGTCCGCAGCCATGGCGGCGTCGAGCCAGTCGACGTTCCCGGGGTGGTACCGCCGCCGCAACTGAACGACACCGGACAGGTCCGAGCGCCATGTCACCTCGTCGGTCACTAGGCCGTCGAGTTTACTTTTCAGACCGGCGACGTACCGCCGGGCGAGCACCGCGTTCAAGTCGAGCGCCGCCCGTGCCTGGTGAGCGGCGATTTCATCCAGGGTGCCGTCGACGATCCCGACCGCCGTACGGCGGAATACCCCGGCCAGTCGACGCGCCGCGTCGAGGCGATCGTCGCCCACCACGGCCAGGACCGTGCCGAGGTAGGGCGAGACGACGTCGGTGACCCGGGCGAGCAGGCGGCAGCCCGCCGCCTCCGCGCGAAGCTCATTGCCGGCGTTGAGCATCGTGATGTCGCACCTGCCGGCCACCAGCGCTTCGAGCCGCTTCGGCGTGGACCCGAGCGCCAGCACATTCTGATCGGACCGGTTCAGCCCTAGCGACTCGGCAATCGCGTAGAGGACGAAGGCAAATCCCGATGTCGACACGTCCACCCCCACGGTCAGCCCGGCCCGACCCAGCTGGTCCGGGTGCAGGCCCCGGCGGGCATAGAGGCCGAGCCCAAGACCGCGGTCGATGCCGGCCACGATTGCCACGTCCGCCGTGCGGCTCAGTGGGTTGTCCGGCCAGAACCGATAAGCCAGGACGTTGTCGGGATTCGTCAACGCCACGTCGAGCGCACCGTCGATCAGCGCCCGGAACTGCTCCGGCGAGGAGCGCACCGGCACCTCCTCGACCTCGAGGTCAGCGGCGTCGAGCCATCCGAGCTGGCGCGCCACGCGCAGCGCGACGGAGGGGCTGAACGTTCCGGCAACCACTCGCGCGCGCATCCGATCGCCTCCCCGTGGTCTTCCGCTCGCTCCCCGACGGCACGGTACCTGCTAACGTTTGCAGTCATCGCGGATCCCACGCCAAGCGCACACGCGCTGATGAGACCGAGGAGCTGCAAGGCCGATGGCCGGTAGACATCGCATCAGCTATGTGCCGCTCGAAGCGATGGACCAGCGCATGCAGGAGGAGATGCGGCGGTGCGCCGAGCAGGGCACCCCTCGCCCGGAGAGCTCGGCCGTGCGCGCACACGCCCCGAATGCGTTCTGGGCATTCGCTGACGCCTGGGACGCGCTTTTCCGCCAGGGCGTATGCGAGCACGCCCTGAAGGACCTGTGCAGGGTCTACATCTCGCGCACCGTTCGATGCGAGTTCTGCGGCAACCAGCGGTCCGTGCAAGCCGCCGCGTCGGGGGTGACCGAGGCCCAGTACGACGAGCTGCTCAACTTCGAGTCCGCGGACCGGTACGACGACCGGCAGAAGGCCGCGCTCGCCTACGCAGAAGCGATCGCCTGGGGACTAGACAGCGACGAACTGTGGGCACGGCTGCACCGCTACTTCTCTGAGCCGGAATTGGTGGAACTCGGGTGCTTCATCGCGCTCACCTTCGGCCAGCAGAGTTGGATCCGGTTACTAGGCATCGATCACCACGAGTACCTCGCTGGATCGGCCACCGCACTCGCACCCGGCTTCGGAGATGCGCACACCGCGGAGGCGTCCAAGGCATCGGCCGGATACTGGGCAGCCGGCTCGAACTCATGAGCACAACCCTCGCGACCACAACCGTTCGTTAAGTATCCGTATGTTCGAGCCGGAGTACCGACTGCGGGGCTGGCCGCAAAGACCCGTGCCCGACGGGACGGCAACCCCCGGAGCCCCGCAAGGACGACGTCGAGCACCGTCCCGGGCGGTGAGACGACGGGTGCACCTCTTCCTTGCGAAACTGCTGAGGCCGCGTCGCCGAGGCCGGTGAACGGTTACCGGTCAATAGGCTGCGCCGCACCTCGGTAGGGCATCTCGGCGTGCATCTGCCAGGCTCTCGATCAGGCGAGAATGCGGACCGGCGTCTCGATGAGGCCGACGAACTCCTGCATCCACCGAGCTGCGGTGGCACCGTCGATGGGGCGGTGATCGACCGAAAGGGTGACACGCATTACCGTACCTACGGCGAGCTTGCCGTTGTGGGCCAACGGCTGCTCGACGGCGACGCCCACAGCGAGAATGGCGGCCTGCGGCGGATTGATTATCGCCGCGAACTCGCGCGTGCCGTACCTGCCGAGGTTTGTGACGGTGATCGATCCCCCCGCCAACTCGTGCAGTTGCAGCCGACCGGATCGCCCCCGTTCCGCGAAGTCGCGCGTCGCTGTAGCGACCGCGGTGACCCGCTGGCCCCCGACGTCGCGCAGGACTGGCGTGACCAGACCCGAATCGGTGGCAATCGCCACGCCGACGTCGACGTACGCGTAACTGCGGACGGCGTCCGGCGTCCAAATCACGTTCATCTCGGGCACCAATTCGTGCGCCCGCGCAACGGCCTTGATCACCAAGTCGTTCAGGGAGATTCGGACCTCAGCCGACTCGTTGAGCTCACGTCGCAGTCTCAAGAGGCGGTCGACCCGCGGCTCGCCGGAGAGGTAGAACTGCGGAGCGCTTGCGATGCTTTCGCTCAGCCGAGCGGCGATGGCCCGCCGCATCCGCGAGTGCGGAACATCGCGGAAGGCGCTGGACCCCAGGGCTCCGCGGTCCTGCGCGCCGGGCAGCGGCTCGGGCGCCTGCACGGTGGCAACCCGCTGTGATCTGCCAGACGTGCCGTCGCGCTGCTGGCTGATCGCGGTCTCGACGTCACGCCGCACAATGCGGTGCGAAGGCCCTGAGCCGGTGATCGACTGGACGTCGACCCCCGCCTCCCGCGCGAGGCGCCGGGCGAGCGGGCTGATGAATATGCGATTGTCCGCCGCCGGAACGTTCCCGTCGGCGACTCCCCCACCACTGCCTTGAGGGATCACCCCGTCCGTTACGGTCATGTCGACCTCGACCTCGACCTCGACCGCGTCGGCGCCGGGCGGCTCATCGAGGCCGTCCTCGGCTCCGGACGGACCCACGCCCAGCTCGACCAGCGTCGCGTCGAGGTCGACGAGTCGTTCGCCGGGATCGCCGATGACGGCGATCGGTTCGCCGACCCGCACGTCGGCTCCCTGCGCCACGAGCGTCGTGAGGATCACCCCGTCGGACTCGGCCTCGACCTCGACCACCGCCTTCGCCGTCTCCACAGTCACGATGGCGTCGTGAGCGGCATAGGGGACGTTCTCGGCCACCGACCAGGAAACCAAGGTGGCTTCCGGCGTGTCGGTCGCAATCTCGGGCATGCGCAGCAGCGACGGCACGGTCAGTGACCAGCCATCTCGCGCAGCGCCGCGACGACCGCGGCGTCCTTGGCGATCGCGGCACGTTCCAGCACCCGGCTGATGCTCGGGGACGCCTCTGCGCCGGTGACCCGCTGCACCGGCTGGTCGAGGTAGTCGAAGAACCGGCGCTGGATCTCGTCGGCCAGCCAACCGCCGTAGGACGGTCCGAGGGAGCCCTGCTCGGCGATCAGCACGTTGTTCGTCTTCCTGATGCTGGCGCCGATCGTTTCCCAGTCGATGCTCGCCCGGTCGAGCCAGCGCAGGTCGACCACTTCGGCGTCGACCGAGCCCAGCTCGTCGACCGCCTGGAGCACGTAGTTGGTCATGGCGAGGTAGGTCAGCACGGTGGCATCGGTGCCGGCGCGCCGAACCGCTGCCCGGCCGACCGGCAGCACATAGTCGTAGTCGTCGATCGGACCGTCGCCGTGGGTGGCATAGAGATCCACGTGTTCGAGGACGACGACCGGGTCGCGGCACAGCAGCGCGGCGTTCATCAGGCCTACGTAGTCGAAGGGCGTCGACGGCGCGACGATGCGCCAGCCCACAGAGGTCGCGAATATCCCGGCCGGATCCATGGAGTGCTGGGAGCCGTAGCCGGTGCCCATCGCGACCTTGCTGCGCAAGACCAGCGGCACCTCGTCGTCGCCGCCAAACATGTGCCGGGCCTTGGCTATTTGGTTGAACAGCTGGTCTGCCGCCACCCACATGAAATCTGCGTACATGAATTCCACGACCGGCGTGAACCGACCGTCGAGAGCGATGCCGCCGCCAAGGCCGGCGAAGGCGTTCTCGCTGATGGGGGTACCGAGTACGCGGTCTGGGAATGCGTCCTTGAGCCCCCGCGTCGCGCCGTTGGTGCCGCCGTTGAGCCGGTGCACATCCTCGCCGAGCACGACGATCGACTCATCGGTGGCCATGCGCCGGCGCATCACCGCAGCGACGGCGTCGATGAATTTCACCTCCCCGATCTCGCAGTCAGCGCTGTTCACACCATCGACCAGCCGTGCGCGGTCGAACTCGCGCAGATCGCCGCGGATCCCCACGTTGGCGAAGCCGGGGTCGGGCCACTCGGTGGGCTTGATCCGTCGCTGCCCCCGTTTGCCGCCAGGCAGCGGTTCGAGGAGTTCGGCCCCGACCTGCTCGAGCAGATCCTTGGCCTGGTCGACAGCCGCTGCTGTGTCCGCCGGGGCCAATATGGCGCGCCGGTGCAACTGGCGCACGACCTGATCAATGGGGTCACGGGCGCGCCATTCCTCTTCCTCCGCCTTCGTCCGGTAGCGGAACGCGCTGCCGGGGAACGAGCCGTTCTGGTGGAAGTAGCGGTAGACATCTGCCTCGATGAGCGTGGGGCCCCGGCCGGCGCGCAGGTGGGAAAGCGCTTCCTGCATGGCCAGATACACCGCGAGCGGGTTCATGCCGTCGACGCGGAAGGACGCGATGCCGAAGCCGGGACCGCGGGCGGACAATCGAGGTTCGCCGGTCGCTTCGGTGACGGAGGTGGAGACGGCGTACTGATTGTTCTCGACGAAGAAGCAGAGGGGCAGCTTCCACGCACTGGCCAGGTTGAAGGTCTCCAGGGTCGAACCGATGTTGGCGGCCCCGTCGCCGAAGTAAGTTACCGCGACCGCGTCGGTGCCCGCTTGGCGATGCGACCACGCCGACCCGGCGGCGAGCGGTACCCCGCCACCGACGATCGCGTTCGTGCCGATCGCGCCGGCCTCCTTCCACTGCAGGTGCATGGAGCCGCCGCGGCCGTGGGAGAAGCCGCGATCGAGGCCGCAGATCTCGGCGAGGGTTCTCAGGACGACCGCGCGTACGTCGTCCGAGTACGGCTCGGTGGGGTGGATGCCCTTCGGCTCCACGTGCCCGATGGCTTTGGCCAGGAACTGGTGGTGTCCGCGGTGGGAGCCGTTCACGGTGTCCTGGCTGGTCAGCGGAAGGACCGAGCCGACGGCGCCGCCCTCCTGCCCGATGCTGGAATGGGCCGGGCCGTGGACCAAGCCGTCGTTGGCCAGGTCGAGGACGTACTCCTCGAACGTTCGGATCAGGACGAGCTGGCTGAACATCGCCGTCAGCAGGTGCGGATCGGCCGCGTCCCAGTCCGCGTCGGTCGCGACGATCTCGACCCAGGGCGCGTCCGGCACCAGGCGCTCGTGCACGGCCATAACTGCTCTCCCTTCGGCGTCCTCCTGGCAGCGTGGCACCTAGTGGATCCATTTCCAAGTGTCTCGGAGGGTTCTCTCGCTCAACTGAGCAGATCTGGGCTATCTTTTGGATCCAGCTCGCCGAGAGGACGACCATGACCGCTGGCCTGCCGGGACTTGTACGGCTCGACCACATCGGGTTCACCGTCCCCGACCTCGACCAGGCCCACTCCTTCCTGGTGGACGTCTTGGGTTGCGAGTACATGTACACGCTCGGCCCGTACCGGCACGACGACAGTGACTGGATGCGGGAGCACCTGAACGTGCACCCGCGAGCGGTGATGCGCAGACTGCACTTCTACCGCTGCGGCACGCAGGCCGTCTTCGAGGTCTTCGACTACGCCGCACCGGAACGCAACCTCGAGCAGCCCCGCAACTCCGACGTTGGCGGCCACCATGTCGCTCTCTACGTCGACGACCTCGACGCCGCCGTCGCCTACCTACGCGAGCAGGGCGTCACCGTGTGCGGCGAGCCGACTCGGAGCTCGGGGCCATCGGAGGGACAGCGCTGGGTTTATTTCCTGTCGCCGTGGGGAATGCAGTTCGAGCTCGTCTCGTACCCGCACGGCAAGGCCTTCGACCGACAGCGCCGGAGCACCACGGCGTGACCCGACCCGGCGGCGAAACCCGTGGCGGCGGCGTGACAGCGGCCGGCCCCGGCACGACGAGTGAGCGCATCGCCTGCTATCTACGCAGGGAGATCCTCGACGGGACTATCGGCCCAGGGCAGCGCATCCGCCAGGAGGACGTCGCCGAACGACTGGGCGCCAGCAGACTGCCGGTCCGCGAGGCTCTGCGGATGCTCGCAGCCGAGGGGCTGACCGAGCTGGAGACCAACAAGGGCGCGCGGGTGCCCGCCCTCGACAGCCACGAGGTCGACGTGATCTACCAGATGCGGGAGCGGCTGGAACCACTTGCGGTGACGCAGAGCATTGCCAACCTCAGCGCGGACGCGCTGGCCGAACTGGACGTCATACAGACCCGGATCGAACGCGGCGACGACGTCGGCGAGTTCCTGCGGCTCGATCGCGAGTTCCATCTGCTGAGTTACTCCGGCTGCGCCATCGAGCAGTTGCTGTCGAGCGTGACCCGGCTGTGGAACTGCACGCAGCACTACCGCCGGGCGTTCATGACAATCAGCGGATCGGGACGGCGCTGGATCGTGAACGCCGAGCACCGCCTGCTCTTGGACGCCCTTGTCCGCCGTGACCCGACCGACGCGGAGCGCTACCTGTCCGGTCACATCCGCCGCACCCGGATGGAGCTGGCGAGGCACCCTGAGGTGTTCACCGGCCGAGGATGAGTCGCGGTCGCCCGCTCAGCGAGGCGGGCGCGAGTCCAGCGCCGCCTGTAGTGACTGCGCGTAAGCCTCGCTGGTGTAGGTGGCGCCGCTGACCGTGTCGACGTGGGCCGAGCCCGACGCAATCGCCTCGCGGCGCAGAATTGGAGCCGCCATGGCGCTGATCTGCCGCGAACGGGCGTCGAGCGAGGGCAGCGCCAGGGCACGCACGTCGACCAGCCGGCCGTCGCGCAGCACCGCGGCGACCTGCACGCTCGTGTACAGCGTCCGCTGCAAAGAGCCGACGAGAACCACCTCGTCGGATGGCGTGCGCGCCGGGCGTGGATCGGCTCGAGATGTCCCGGGCGCCGTCGCCGCGGCGGCCACGTCCGTTGCGTCGCCGGCCTGGAAGTGATAGCTGCGCGAAGCGAAGACGGCGGCCAGCGAAGCCACCCCCAGGGACACGGCCGCAGCATGTGTGACCCGGCCGGCCGAGGACGTGCCTGGTTCGAACGACTCTCGATGAATTTGGCGTGCCGGCACCCCGGCCTGGCGGAGCGCCGAGGTGACCGCTGTGATCAGCGCAGGCGGTGCGCACACGTAGACGTCGTGCTCAGTCAGGTCCGGCACCAGGGCGGCGAGGGATCGACTGTCTAGCCGGCATCCGCGGTCCGCGCGCCGGCCGACGAGGTAGATCACCGTCGCGCCGCGGTTGCGGGCCAGCTCGTCCAGCTCGCCGCGGAAGGTCAGGTCAGCCTCCGCCCGGCACCGGTAGATCAGAGTCAACTGGCCCGGCTGCACCGGCAGCGACTCGAACAGGGCACGCAACGGGGTGATGCCGATGCCGCCCGCGATGAGGAGCACCTTGGGATTGCGCCGGCGCTGTGCCGTGAGAGTGCCGAACGGGCCCGCCGCCAGCACGCGGGTGCCCGGCACGAGCTCGCGGAGGCTCCGGGTGTGACTGCCCACCGGCTTGACGGTGAACCGCAGTCGGTGCGGCGTGGGTGCCGCCGACAGCGAGAAAGGATGAGACTCGTACCAACGTCCCCGACTCAGGAAGCGAAGCCTGAAGAACTGTCCGGACTCGGCTCGCAGCCGGCCCAGGCCACGACCGCGCACCTCGACCGAGATCGCCTGGCCGGCCTCGTCAACGATGCCGGCCACGACGAGACGCTGGCGCGCGGCACCGACCAGCGGGCGAACGAGCCGGCCGTAACCGAGCGCCGCCGCGACGGTGCCGTACAGCGCCACCCAGGCGGCGCGCACCGCCGGGTGGTACACGAAATCAGTGCCGTTCGACAACTGATGGCTGAAGGCCAGCGCGACTCCGACGTAGGTCAGAAGGTGGAGGCGATACCAGGCCTGGTAGCCGACGGCGCGCCGGACAGCTCGCACCGACGTCAGGGCGACACCGATCAGCACCGCTGCGGCGATGCTCGCCAACAGGACGCCCGGGTAGGTCCGCAGCAGGACACTGACCTGGCGTCCGGTTGAGACCTGCGACGACCGCGCGTAGCTCCACACCACGCTCGCTATGTGCACGACCATTGCCACAACCGTGTAGCGGCCGCCGATGGCGTGCCACCGGGTCAGCCGGTCGGATCCGACGTGGCGTTCTATCCAAGGCAGCCGGGCCATCAACGCGACGAGCACCACGGCGGCGTATCCGGTGAGCAACCCGCTGAGCCGCGCCAGGGCGATCCCGTAGTCGGCGCTGGTCGAGAGGCGCGGGGGTGTCTGCGCCAGCCAGAGGAACCCGACGGCGCCGACGCCGATCCAGACCGACGTGAGCAGAGCTCCGGTAACCGTCGGCCGTATCCGCGGGTGGCACCAGCTGAAATGACCCGGCATTCGCCCTCCGTCGTGGGCCGGGACGCTCGGGCGAACAGCAGCGCCGAGCGGTCGCCGCAGCTTAGGATACAAACGTTTGTAGGTCCTGTCCGGGGCTGGAGGAGACCGATGTCCGTCGGAGCCGTCCGCACCACTGCGGGTTGCGGATGACTGTGCCCGCCATACCGACTGTCACCTTGAACAACGGCGTCCTGATGCCTCAGCTGGGCTGCGGGATGTTTCGCGTCCCAGACGCATATGAGGTGGTTCTCTCAGCCGTGCACACTGGTTATCGCCTGATCGACACGGCGCGCTCCTACGGCAACGAGGCTGAGATCGGAGGGGCGATCCGGGACTGCGGCCTGGATCCCGCGAGCCTGTTCGTCACCACGAAACTCGCGAACTCGGACCAGGGCTACGACAGCGCGCTGCAGGCGTTCGACCGCAGCCTCGAGCTTCTGGGCCTGCCGGTGATAGACCTCTACCTCATCCACTGGCCGGTGCCCGCCCGCGATCGATATCTCGACACGTGGCGTGCGCTCGAGCAGATCTACCGGAGCGGGCGCGCCCGTGCGGTCGGGGTCTGCAACTTCACGATCGAGCACCTCGACCGCCTGGCTGACAACAGCGACCTGGTGCCCGCGGTCAACCAAATCGAGTTGCACCCCGGGTATCCGCAGACTGCGCTGCGCTCTCGCCACGCCGCCCTGGGAATCATTACGGAAGCCTGGAGCCCGCTGGGTCGCGGCAGCGCGCTGCTCGATCGGGCCGAAGTATTGGCGCTGGCCCGACAAACGGGCCGCACGCCGGCGCAAACCGTCCTGAGGTGGCACCTCGATCAAGGCCATGTGGTCATCCCGAAGTCCGGGAACGGGCGGCGGCTGCGGAGCAACTTCGATGTCTTCGACTTCTCACTCGACGACACGCAACGCTCCGTCCTCGACGCCCTCAAGGAGCCGGGCCGGGTTGGGCCGGACCCGTTGGTCTTTGCGGAGCACTGACCGCGACCACCCGGCGGCGCCGGGTTCGGGCCCGCCGAGGTCAGACGGCGAGAACGAATTTGCCCACTGCGGTGCGCGCCTCGAATGCACGGTGCGTCTCGTCCGCCTGCTCCAACGGAAGCACCGCGGTCACGTCGATGCGCACCGACCCGTCGCCCACCAACGCCACCGCGCGCTCGAGACTGGCGCGGATCGTCTCGGGACTGTGCGCCGAAAGTTGACCGTTGGACAGCCCCAAGAAACCGATGCATCGCGACCGCAGCCACTCGGCGTCAGGTAGCAACTGTGGTTCCCGGGAGATGTTGCTGTAGGACACGAGCCGGCCGAAGGGCGCCATCGCCTTCAGCGAGCGGGTCTGCACCTCTCCGCCCACCGGATCGAGCACCACGTCCACGCCGCGCCCGTCGGTAAGCGCAGTGAGCCTCTCGTCGAAGTCGGCGTAGCTGAAGACGTCGTCGTATCCGTGTGCGCGGGCGAAATCGGCCTTCCGCAGGTCGCCGACAGTGCCCCAGAGGGTCACGTCGGAGCGATTCCGCAACAGCTGTCCCACCACAGAACCGACGCCACCGGCAGCGGCATGCAAGAGCACGCTTTCGCCGTCGAGCACCCGCGCCGCCCGCTCGACCGCATTGAGCGCCAACGGCACCGTCACCAGCATCCCGGCCGCTTCCGGACGGCCCGCGAGGGTGTCCGGAAGAACGATGGTGAACGCTTCGGCCGCGGTGACCACCTCTGCGTAGGAATGGCCGCGCGTGAACGCCGCGACCCGTTGGCCCACGCGCAGCGACCTTACGTCAGGACCGACGGCCGACACCGTGCCGCTGACCTCGACGCCCGGCGTGAACGGCAGAACGCCGAGTCCGTCGCCCACCCGGTTGCGCACGTCGGTGAAATTCACTCCGATGAACTCCACCGCGATGGCGACCTCGGCGGCGCCGGGCGTCGGCTCAGGGACCTCCTCCAATCGCAGCACCTCGGGGCCGCCGAACTCGCGTACGACGATCGCGCGCATGAGCGTTGCTCCTTCCTTCAGGCGCGTCCACTGGCGCCCCGACGTCCGTTGTCCCAGCAGCGATTGCTATCCGCCCCACGCGGCCGGGCAGGGCTGTTGCCGACCGCGCCAGCGTGGCGCGACGGACCCTCGGAGTCTTGTCTGCAAACGGTTGCTGTGCAACAGTGGCAGGACCTCTTCGGCCCGCCTGCGGCTGGGCTGTTCGTCGATCCACGGAAGTTGGCGGCGCATGGACTTCGACGTCGTAGTGGCCGGGGCCGGTCACAACAGCCTCATCGCCAGTTGCTACCTCGCGAAGGCCGGCTACAGGTGCTTGGTCCTCGACGCTCGTCACATCCCGGGCGGCGGCGCGGCCACGGAGGAGCTGCTCGATCCCGGGTTCTTCGTCGACAGTTGCTCCACCGGACACACACTGATTCGGATCAACCCGTTGCTGCTCGACGACGAACTCGGCCTGGAGCGCGACTACGGCCTCACGTACCTGCAGCCGGATCCCGTTGCCCACGTGGCATTCCCGGACGGTGAGCACTTCACAATGTCCCTCGATTTCGAGGCCACTGTCGCGGAGATCGCAAGGTTCAGCCGAGCCGACGCCGAGGCCTACCGCCGGATGTCGCGCGAATACGACGAGGTCAAGTCGCTGTTCAACGCGACGCAGTTCACGCCGGTGGGTTTCGGTCCGTCGCTCGACCAACGACTCGCCGAACACCCGGCCGGCAAGGTCTGGGCTCGCCGACGCGCGCTGAGCGCATGGGACGTGATCCGTCACGAGTTCAGCGACCGGCACGTGCAGGCGTTCATGCTGTGGATGGCCTTTCAAACCTTCGTGTTCTACGACTCGCCCGGTACCGGTATGCTCGCCTACTCGGTGTTCGCGCGTCAGGCTCGCAGCTGGTCCATTCCGGTCGGCGGCTCGGGACGGTTGACCCACGGGCTGGTCGGCTTTCTGGAAGCCCACGGCGGAACCGTGATCTGCAACAAGCGGGTCGGCCGGTTGTTGGTCGAAGGGGGACGCTGCGTCGGCGTCGAGACAACGGACGGCGAGCGGTTCCGGGCCGGCAAGGCAGTGCTGTCGACCATCCACGTCAAGCATTTGATCGACATGGCGCCCGCGGATTCCTGGCCGGAGGAGTTCCGCTACGGCGTGGAGACCTACGACGTCGGGATATCCGGATTCGCCGCGTACTTCGCCACCGACCGGCCACCGGTTTTCGAGACACCCGCGGGTGGCGTCAGCGCGGTCTCGGCCGGGTTGGTCGGCTGGCCGGACGACCTCATCCAGCTCAGCGCGGACCTGCGCCGCGGCCGCTTCATCGACGGCGTGCCCTGGCTGCTCGTAGCCACGCCGAGCCTCGTCGATCCCAGCCGCGCACCGGAGGGCATGCACACCGTCAAGCTGCTCAGCCCGCAGGCCGCTCGGCTACCCGAGGGAAGTGAATCCTGGGACATCGTGAAGGACCGGCACGCCCGCAACCAGTTGGCGGCCCTGCGCCGGTTCGCACCGACGTTTACCGAGGACGCGATCACCGCCCGGCTGGTCAAGGCGCCGCCCGACATCGAGCGCTCCAACATTCACATGATCAACGGCGCCTTCCACGGCGGCGACCGCGGTCCGGCCTTCAGTGGCCCACTGCGCCCCGCGCCCGGATGGGCCGCGCACCGAATGCCCATACCCGGGCTGTACCAGACCGGCGGTACGACCCATCCCGGCGGATCGATCACCGGAGCGCCCGGGCGAAACGCGGCCATCGTCCTGCTGCACGACTTGGGCCGCGAGCTCAGCGACGTGGTCTCCGACACCGCGTCGGCCGCCCCCGACGCGCTCGTGGCCGTCGCCGAACCGGCCGATGCCTGATTAGATTGGTCGGCGATTGACGAGATTCCCGTTGTCCGCGCGGCGGTGCTCAGCGCAGCCCGACACGGGCCAGGTCCCGGCTGAGCTCCTCGTGCTCCGCTGCTGTCACCGGATCCAGCGGCGCGCGCACGTCCCCGCCCGATAGGCCGAGCAGGCCGGCCCAGTCCTTGATGTAGGGAACGGGGTTGACGCGGTCACGCGCCCAGCGACCGTGCAGCCACTTGCTGTTCAATTCCCGCACCGGGTCGAGCGTCGCTGACACCTCGGCTGCCTTGTCGAAGTCGCCCTCCAGCGCCAGCCGGGTGTACTCGCGCATCGGCTGCCAGCTCGCGTTCTGGTACAGGTACGGCGCGGCTGACGACATGAAGACGGTCTGCCCGTGGTCGCGGACGTTCTCCAGCCACGTCGTCTCGTTGGGCTCGCACACCAGGATGCGGTCGCCGACGAGCGCCAGCGTCTTCAGATAGCGGCTGTGGTCGTGACCGACCTTGATGCCGCACACATTCTCGACGTCGGCGAGCCGGTCGATAAGTGTGAGCGGAAGGGACATCCCCGAGTAGTTGGTGTCGAACAGCCACACGCCGATGTCGACCGAGTCGAGCACCTCCATGAACCAGCGGCGCAGTCCCTGCTCCGAAGCCGCCGGATAGTACGGATTAATGATCACTGCGAAGTCGGCGCCGGCCTCGGTCGCGTGACGGGTCATCTCGATCGTCTCGCGGGCGCCATGCGACCCCGTATGGGCGAGGACGGGGAAGCGTCCCCGAGCGGCCGCCACGATCACCTCCACGGCGGACCGGCGTTCGGCTCCGGTCAGCGACCAGAACTCCCCCATCACGCCGGTGCAGAAGATTCCGTCGACGCCGACCACGTCCGACAGGTGCTCGACGTCGGCCGCCAACGCCTCCTGGTCGACGCCGCCGGTCGCATCGAAGGGCGTGGTCATGGCGGCCCAGAGTCCGTGGAAACGTTCCCGAGCGGCCCGCTTCGCCGAATCTCGTGCATAGTCCATCCGGTTCGCCCTCCTACAGCGTCTCGGCCAGCCAGTCGCCGACCATCGGCCGAGCCTTGAACCACACGTTGTTCAGGATGTGCACACCGTCGGGATACACGACCGTCGTGACGGGACCCGCGAGCTCCTCGGCGATGCGCTCGGCATTCTGTGGCGGCGACATGGCGTCAAGGGCTCCGTAGACCTGTAGCACCGGCACCGTCACTCGCTGCAGCATGCCGGCCAGGGTGATCGACGCCATGACGGCGGCAGGGTCGCGCCCCAAGTACTGATATTGCCCGGTACGGGTCAACGGCTCCATGGTGTCGAACCGTCCGGCTGGCGTGTACCAGCTGGAGATCGACACGACGGCGCGGATGCGCGGGTCGACCGCGGCCGCGCGCAACGCGAACAGGCCGCCGTAGGAGATGCCGCCGACCGCCACCCGCTCGGCGTCGATGTCGGATCGGTGCAGCAGCGCGTCGAGCACCGCCACGATCGCTGTCTCGTAATCGGCGCGCATCGTCCTCTCCAAGCTGACCGCTCCCTGCCCAGGCCCGTCGAACGCGGCCACGGCCGTCCCGCGTCGCACGATGTGCTGGGTCAAGTCGTACAGCTCCTCCTTGGTGGAGTCGGCACCCGGGAACAGCACGACGAGCGCCGGAGATTCCACACCCACCGGCAGTTGCAGGTAGCCGGGTAGCCGCACTCCGTCGAAGTCGACGCTCAGCAGTTCCAGCCGCGGCGTCACCAGCGGTGCCGCTTTCGCCCATACCTCGTCCATGCTCCCCAGCGCGGACCGGAACTGGTCCTGGTCGTGGGTGAACATGAAGCTGGCCCAGTGGTAGAAGAGCGCAGCCCGGACGTATGCCTCGCCGGCGGTGCGAGTGCGGCCGAGCGCGGCCGCCTCGTCGCCGCGAGCCGCGTGCTCGGCTGCGCGCGCGCTCCACTGCACGCACCACTGCTCGTAGTCGTCGATGCTCTGCCGCAACTGCTCGAACTCCCACGGCGCCACCGAGTTCGACAAGATCCGCCACGTGAATCGGCGATACATCGACTCCAGCCGGTCGTCGGCGACGGTCACGATCTCGCACTCCCCTCCGCCGCGGTCGACCGCCGCGCGCCGTCATGGCCGCGCCCGGCGGCGCGTTCCTCGGCCTGGTGGGTTCCGATCTTCATCGTCATCAGCGCGTTGGTCCCGTTTCCGTGCGTCAGCGTGAGGGCATCGCGGACGAGCTTCTCGACCGGGTGATCGGACATGATCCCGCGGCCGCCGAAGAGCAACATCGCCTTTTGGGTCACCTCGATAGCCACCTCCGCGGCGAAGACGCGCACCTGCCACGACCGCTGCGGATGAAATCCCCGCGAGTGCGAGTACTCCCACGCCACCGCGTGCAGCGAACTGCGGGCGGTGGCCAGCAGCATCTGCATCCGGCCCAGGTCTTGGGCGACCAGTTGGTGCCGGAAGATCGGCTTGCCCCCCTGTACGCGGTCCACCGACCAGTCCAACGCGGCCTCGTATGCCGAGCGAGCCACGCCGAGGCACATGCCCGCATTCGTGATGTTTGCCGAGGTCAGCCCGCGTTCGCTGGCCGCGTACCCGTCCCCAGGCTCGGTGATCGCATATTCGAGCGGGATCCGGCAGTTCTCGAGGATGAC
This sequence comes from Jatrophihabitans sp., assembly GCA_025924515.1. Taxonomy (GTDB): domain Bacteria; phylum Actinomycetota; class Actinomycetes; order Mycobacteriales; family Jatrophihabitantaceae; genus JAICIE01. Next base: position 46,579 of record JAICIE010000002.1, read on the forward strand.
GTCGGCCTGCGGGGACCCGCGCTGCCCCATCTTGCGATAGAGCGGGCCGGTGGACACACCGGGCGTCGACGCAGGCACGGCGAACATGGTGGCGCCGGCGCGGATGCCGAGCGTCGGGTCAGTGCGAGCGAGCACGAAGTAGAGCGAGGCGATGCCTCCGTTGGTGATCATCGACTTGCGCCCGTCGAGAACCCAGAGTGTTCCGTCCCGGCGCGCGGACAGGGTGGCGCCGTGATGGGGCGCGTCGTACGGCAGCGCGTTGTCGCTGCCGGCCTGCGGCTCGGTGCTGGCACTCGCGGGCACGAACCGCTCGTCGTGCGCGATGCCGTGCACGACCATGTCACGAATCGCCGCGGGCAGCCGCGGGACCAGCCGAGCGAAGCGCCAGTAGTGGCGGAAGAAGTACGCCGCCGACAGGTCCCCGGCGGCCAGTTCCTCGACCACAAGGCACTGCATCACCATGTCTGCGTCGCGACCGCCGAGTTCCCTGGGCAGCGGCAGGGCCTTCAACCCCAGGGCGGTCCCCTCGCGCATCAACTCCCATGGGAAGTCCGCCGCGGTGTCAAGTCCGTCCAGCCGCGAGGCCGCCGGGCGGAGCACCCGGTCTGCATAGTCGCGGGTGGCTTCGCGAAGCTCAAGCTGCTCGGCCGTCAGCTCCAGGTCCACGGCTCACCGCCGAGGTATCCGAGAGGCCGGTGCCACCGGTGACGCGTCAGGCCCGACGGTCACGCGGGCCAACTCGGCGCATCGGCGTCTCCGCGCGGCCCGCTGGCGGAGAGCGCCGGGTCGATGTCGACGGTGCCGCCCAGATACAGCTGCCGCATCTGCGGATTTAGAAGAATCTCCGCCCCGGTGCCGGTGAGTCGCACGCGGCCGGCCTCCATCACCACTCCGTGGCTGGCGAGTTCCAAGCCGGCGCGAACGTTCTGCTCCACCAGCAGGACGGTGCGGCCGTCGGACTGCATCTGCCGCACGTAGCCGTACATCATGAGCGCGGCCTTCGGCTCCAGCCCCATCGACGGCTCGTCGAGCACGACGAGCGACGGATCCAGCATCAAGGCGCGCGCGAACTCGACCATCCGCTGCTGGCCGCCGGACAGCGATCCAGCGCGGTCGTCGAGCCGTTCGCGCACGATCGGAAACTGCTCGACGACCTCCGCCATGCGCTTGCGCACCACGGCCTGGTCGCGAACCAAAAAGGCACCCAGTTCGACGTTGTCTCGGACCGAAAGATCCGGGAAGAGGCTCCGGGACTGCATGACCTGCACGATGCCGCTGCGCAGGATGTGCTGTGGAGACTTTCCCGTCAGCGACTTCCCCTGGAATGTGACGGTGCCAAGGCGCGGGCGGAGCAGGCCGCTGACGACCTTGAGCAACGTGGACTTCCCTGCGCCGTTGGGGCCGACGACGCACGTGATCGATCCCTCCTCCACGGTCAGGTCCACGCCGCGCAAGATGTCGCCGCCGCCGTACCCGGCTACCACACCTGTCAGCGTCAGCATTCAGGCCTCCGCAGCCGACACGTCGGTACCGAGGTATGCGTCGAGCACCGCCGGGTCCGATCGCACCTTCTCGGGCGACCCCTCCATCAGCGCGGCACCGTTGTGCATCACCGAGACCTGGTCACAGATGCCCATCACGAACTCCATGTCGTGCTCGACGATCACAAAGGTGACCCCTTGCGCGTTGAGCGCCTTGATCCGTCCGGCGAGGTGCCTGAGCAGGGTCGGGTTCACCCCACCCGCGGGCTCGTCGAGCAGCATCACCGACGGGCTTGCGACCATGATGAAGGCGAATTCGAGCAGCTTCTGCTGTCCGTACGACAGGCTCCCGGCGGGCTCTCTGGATAGCCGCGTGAGGCCGACGAAGTCGAGCGCCTCCAGCGCTCGCTCGTGCTCCGCGCCGGAGGTCCACCGGCGCAGCTGTCCGAGCAACCCGCGCCGTTGCGCGGCGACGTGCACATTCTCGAGCACGGTGAGCCGGGGAAATATCCGGGTGAGCTGGAAGGTGCGCCCGACGCCGGCGGCGAAAACCGCGTCCGGCGTCGCCTGGGTCATGTCGCGGCCGCGCAGCAGCACGCGCCCGGCGTCCGGTCGCTCGTAGCCGGTCATGACGTTGAACAGCGTCGTCTTGCCAGAGCCGTTCGGACCGATGAGCCCGTTGACGGCGCCCTCGGCGAACGCCATCGTGCAGCCGCGCAGCGCCTGCACGCCGCCATAGCTTTTCCGGACCTCCTCGACGGTGAGCACGCTCACGCCGACCCGCCCTGGTTGAGGACCACATCGAATGGCCGGCCCACGTCCGGGGCGCTGTCCGGCGGAACTCCGGTCGAAGGCGTATTGCGGGCCCGGTAGGTCACCCACTGTCGCCACCGAGCGGCGATGCTGGGCACGATTCCCTGTGGCAGCAGGCGCAGGATCAGGACGAACAGGAGCCCGTACACGATCAGGAAGACGTTCGCCCCGCCGAACTGCAGGAGGAAGTACTGCTGCAACGACCCGATGACCAGCGCACCCAGTGCCGGGCCGATCAGCGTACCGAGCCCACCGGTGAAAGCCATGACCGCGAGGGCGAGGTCGAAACTCGGGTCGAATGCGAACTGCGGGAAGACCGAGCCGATGAACGGCGCGTAGATGGCCCCGGCCGCGCCGACGAACACCGCCGAGATGGCGAAGGCGACCAGCTTCGTCCGGGTGGTGCGCACGCCGAGACTGCGTGCACGGTCCTCATCGTCGCGGATTGCCAGCAGCCCCAGACCGAACTTCGAGCGCCGGACCCACCAGGAGGTCACCAGCGCAATCGCAGCAGCAAGCAGGCCGATGTAGTAGAACGGCTCGTTGAAGTACGCGCCGGACCAGGTCGGGAACGGCAGTTGCATGCCTTGCGACCCACCGGTCCAACTGCGCAGGTTGAAGGCCAGCAACTGGAAGATGAACATCACCGCGATGGTGAGCACGATGAAGGTGTGCTTGCGGACACGCAGCAACATCCAACCGATGGGCACCGCGGCGAGGCCGGCGATCGCCCCGGCAACAGGGAGCAGCGCAAACAGGTCCCATCCTGCCGGAATCTTGAAGCGGCTCGTCAGCATCGCCGAGGAATACTGGCCGATCCCGAAGAAGAGGGCGTGACCCAGCGCGATGTAGCCCGAGTAGCCGGAGAAGATGTTCCAGCCGCTCACCGCGAGCAGGTAGATCATCGCGAAGACGCCCACCGAGGTGATGGTCGGGTTGGTGAACACCAGCGGGAACACGACGAGCGCGGCGACGACCAGCAGCAGCGAGCCGAACCGGACGGTGCGCGGCAGATCGTAACTCGCCGGACTATCGGTCGCGGTCCGGTTCGAGACGTCCGTCGCGCTCATTGGGCGCGAACCGCTCGTCGGCCGAACAGGCCCTGTGGCCGCAGCAGCAGTACGACCACCAGCACCAGGTAGAAGGTGGTCTGCCCCCACACGGGCGACCACACCACCGCGACCACGTCCTGGATGACCAGCATCAGCAGGGCGGCCACGAGTGCACCGCTGATGCTGCCGAACCCGCCGAGGATCACGATGACCAGCAACCGGGAAATCAGGTCGTACGAGCTCGCCGCGTTGAACGCATTCGTGGTCCCGAAGACCATCCCGCCCGCCGCAGCCAATCCGATCCCGATGCCGAGCGTTATGGCGGAAACTCGGTCAGTGTTGATGCCGACCATGCGGGCGGCTACCGGGTTCTGCATCGACGCCCGCAAGCTCCGTCCGAAGCGGGAGCGATAGATGAGCGTGTACAGCAGCGCCAGCAGCCCGACGCTGAGCGCGAAGGCGTACAGGTAGATCGCAGGGAAGTTTAATCTGCCGAGTTGGAACGACTTGTTGACGTAAGACGCGTGCACCTGGACGAGGTTGCTCTTAAAAACCCAGTCCAGGATGCCCTCGATCAGCGTGGCCACCGCGAACATCACCAGCAACGACATCACGACCCGGTCGCGCTTGATCGGCTTGATCAACACCCAGTAGATGGCCACTCCGAGCAATGAGGTCGCCGGCACTGTGATCAGCAGGGAGAGGAACGGGTCGATGTTCAGATGAACCGACAAGGCATAGCTGAGATAGGCACCCAAGACCACCAGTGCACCCTGAGCGAAGTTGACGATGTCCATCACCCCGAAGACCAGCGTGAGCCCGGCTGCCATGAGGGCGTAGAAGCCGCCGACCAGGATTCCGTCGATGATCGCTTGAGCGATGAGCAAGGTTTCCCTGTCCCCTGAATATCCGGTCGGTGCTAGGAACCCGAAGTCGTTCCCCAGTTGGGACGGTTCGCCTCGATCGGCTTGGTGCCTCCGGCTCCCGTGGGCAGGACGGGCACGAGTTGGCCCTTCTGCCACTGGAACACGTACGGCGTCGCGCCGGCGTTTTCGCCGTCTGCAGCGAAGTGCACGGGACCCTGCACGCTTTTGAACGTGGCGTTCGAGTGCAGGTAGCTCTGGAGTTTGGAATTGTCAAGCGACTTGTTGTGCGTCACGGCCTGCGCCAGAACCTGGCCGGCCGAGAACGCCTCGGCGACGTCCGCGCTGATGTTGGCCGCTTTGCCGCCGTACATCTTCAGGTATTGCGCCACCATGTCGGCGTTCTGGTAGAAGGTCGAGCCGGGGTACCAGGTGTTGGGCACCATGATCCCCTCGGTGTTGTTCGCGCCTACCGCCTTGACGAAGGTGGCGCCCTGGTCGGGACCGGACGCTTCGATCAGCATCTGCGGGTTGTACCGCTTCTGGATGAACGACTGGATGAACGCGTCGCCGTCCGGCGGCATCGTGCCTAGAACGACGATCTTCGCCCCGGATGCCACGATGGCCGACGCGATGGAGGTGTAGTCGGTGGTCTCGAGCGGATAGACCTTGTAGACCGCGCTCTGGAAGCCGCGTTTGGTGAGGTAATTACGCGCGCCGTCAGTGGTCGGCTTGATGAACGGGTCGTCCATCGTCGCGTAGGCGACAGGCTGCGGCTTGCTGGTGGCGGCCAACCACTTCGCGAATGTGATCATCTGGAAGGTTGCCGAAGCGCTCACGTCGAAGACGTTCTTCAGGCCGGCCTGGAAGACTGATGGGCCGCCGCCGATGCCTTCCAGCATGACGTAGCTGTACCGGTTCGCGATGACCGAGGCCGGACGGGTGAGCAGCGTGGAGTAGGGGCCGAGCACGAAGTCGACCTTGTCGGAGGTGATCAGCTTCTGGTAATTGGTGACCACCTGAGTCGGGCTCGAGCCGTCGGACAGGAACGTGAGCTGGATCTGGCGGCCGAGGATGCCACCGTGCGCGTTCTGGTAGGCCGCCCAGGTCTTGTATCCCTGTTCGGTGGCGACGCCGTCAGCCGAGAAGTCGCCCGACAGCGAGACCGAGACTCCGATCTTGATGGGGGCGGACGTGGTGCTGGACTTGCTGCCGGACGAGGTGCCGCCGGCAGGAGCGCTCTTTCCGGAGCTGCTGCTGCTGCACGCCGATGCCAACAGCGCCAAGGCGGACGCTCCGGCGAGCCAGGTCGAACCGCGACGGATACCGGCGCGTCGGCGACTGCCGGACCGATCTGTGCGGACGGGCGTCACGGCGGCCTCCTGAGGACATCAGTGTCTGAAGCGAGCGCGAAACAATCGTTTGCAGGAACGTAAGAGCCGTGCCCGTCGTTGTCAACGTCTGGACCTCACGATCAGGCGACAATGCTCAGTGGTCCAGCAGGTCGAGCGCGCGAAGGCCGTGCTCCAACCGTTGCGTCGCCGCACCGTCCAGATCGAGCAGCGGCAGCCGGACGCCGCCGACCGGGCGCCCCTGCATCTTCAGCGCCGCCTTCACCGACGCCGGGTAACCGGTTGCCCGCAGCAGGTGCCACAGCGCTGAAGCCCGATACTGGAGCGCACGCGCGCGTTCCATGTCCCCCGCAGCGCACGCTTCGTACAGCTCCAGCACCAACTGCGGCGCGATAGAGGACGCGGGTGAGAAGCAGCCGGCCGCCCCGAGGCACATCGACGGCAGCAGGTATTCAACGCCCGGCAGGACTGCGAAGTCCGGTCGCAGCGCGGTGGCTCGTCGACAGGTCTCCGTGAAAGACTGCATGTCGTAGGCGGCGTCCTTGACGCCGACGAAATTGGGACAGCGCTCGATCAGGTCCTCGATGAGCTCGGCGTCGACTGCCACGCCCAGCCGGGACGGGAAGTTGTAGGCGAGCAGGCCGACCGACACGGCACCCGCGAGGGCGCGGTAGTGCGCGGCCAGGGCCGGCCGAGACGGTCGCCAGTGATACGGCGTCACGCAGACGACCGCGGCCGCCCCTGCCGATTCAGCGTGCTCGGCGAGAGCGATGGCCTGCGCGGTGCCGGGCATGCTGACGTGCGCCAGGATCGGCACCCGACCGCCTACCGCGGCCACCGCACGGCTGACCACGAGCTGACGCTCCTCGGTGGTCAGGTTCAGCGATTCGCCCGTGTGGAGGGGCAGCGCGATTCCGTGCACGCCGGCGAGCACAAGGTCGTCGCACAACCGCTCCAGCGCGTCGGTGTCCACGCGGTCGTCCTCGGTGAACGGCGTGACCGGCGCCCCGATCACTCCGCGCAGCTCGGAGGTCACCCCGCTCACAACAGCACGAGAGGACGAATGGCCGAGCGCGACTCCAACGCCGCGAACGCCTCCCCGACGTGGTCCAGGTCGAACTGGTCGCGGGTCAGCGGGTCGGTGTCGATGGCACCGTCGGCCATCAACCGGATCGTGGCCGGGTAGGCGTTCGGGCTGGACCGGACCCCGAGCAGGTTCAGCTCGTCCAAGGCGAGCGGGTCGAGCGGGAACCGAGCGACTGCGCCACCGGTCAGTCCCAACATCGCGACCGTGCCCCCGCGCCGGACCGAGCGCAGCAACTGCTCCACGACCTCCGCATTGCCCGAGCAGTCGAACACGTAGTCGACTCCCCGGCCCTCGGTCATCGCCCGGATCTCGCTCACCGGATCGGCCCGTTCGTAGTCCACGACCGCCGAACAGCCCAGCTCGAGTGCGGTGTCGAGCCGGGCGCCGCGCCCGACAACGATCACCTGCGTCGCGCCCGCGGCGCGGGCGACCTGTTGCATCAACAAACCCAAAAGACCCGGACCGAACACCGCGACGCTCGCCCCGGGAGTGACCGCGGCGCGTCGAGCGGCGTGCACGGTCAGCGCGGCCTGATTGACCAGGGCGCCGGCCAGGTCGCTAACGCTGTCCGGCAGCTTATGCGTCGCGACCGCCGGACGGGCCGCGTATTGGGCCAGCGCACCTTGGGCGGTATGGCCGTACAGCTTGAATCCGGGTTCGCGCACCCGCTCGCACAAGTTGTACCGGCCGGCCCGGCACAAGGGGCATGCGCCGCAGCCGGCATGGTTCTCCGCGACCACCCGGTCGCCCGGACTGAGGCCGGTGCGCTCGGTGCCGGGGCCCATCGCCACCACGACTCCCGACCACTCGTGCCCGATGACGAAGGGCAGCGACGGGGGCCAGGTGCCGGCGAACCCACCGTTGACAATCTTGAGGTCGGTGCCGCACATGCCGCACGCCCGAACGCGGCACAGCACCTCGCCCGGTCCGGGTTGGGGAACCGGTAGCTCGGCGAGCGTCAACCGGCCGAATTCGGCGAGCAGCGCGGCCCGCATGGTGCGCGGCGCGGTCGTCGCCGTCACGAGAGCGCTCCTATCCGCGCGCCGTCGACGCCGGCGTCCGGCGGGCGTGCCGCGACGGTCTCATCGAGCGCGGCCCAAACCTCGCGGGCCCGCCTGACGACGTGGTCGGCGACCTCCTCCGCAATCTCCTCGGCGCGCAACCGGTCGGCGGCCTCCGGCCGGCCATACCAACCTGTCGGAGCGACGTCGTGGAAGTCGCGCATGATCGGGTAGACGTCGGGACGACGGAACAGCGCGTGTGCCCGCTCGCCCGCCGTCCGGTCGCTCGGGCGCTCGACTTCGTCCATGCGTACCAAGCCGGGGTCGAATGCCAGGACCGCGGCGGTCTCCATGGATCCGGCGTGGGTGAACTCCATCTCCTCCGGGTGCAGCGAGTGGGTGACGACATGGGACTCGGCCAGAACCACCTGCACGTCATGGGTGCGCTGACACCGGTCGGCGGCGAGCCGAAGCGCCGCCGAATTGCCCTCGTGCCAGTTCACGACCAGGATCCGGCGCGCTCCGGCGGCGCGCAGCCCGCCACAGATTTCGACGAACACGGCCATCATCGTCTCCGGCGTGAGGGTGAGCGAACCGTGCCACGACCCGTGGTAGTGAGCCACACCGACCGGACCCAAGGTGGCGACCACGGTGTCGAGCCGGTGCGCCGCGCGCTCACCGATGGACAGCGCCGCGAAGGCGTCGGTTCCCAGCGGCAGGTGGCTGCCGTGCTGCTCGACGCTGCCCGCGACGACCACGGCCACACCGCTGTCGGCGAGGAGTCGGGCGGCAACGGGCTGCGTGAGCCGCTCGAGCTGACGCTCAGGGTGACGTGGCATCGGCTTCAGCCTCCATATCCCGCGGGTCGGTCCTGCTCGACCGCCCGTCGGTGACCCGAGACCGGTGTGCTCCAGGTTTCGGTAACGACATCGAGCAGGTACGGGCGGTCACCGGCGGGGGGACGACCGAGTGCGGCGTTGAGTTCCGCGGGGTCGTCGATGCGGTCGGCGTCCCAGCCGTACGCGCGCGCCACCGCTCGGTAATCGACGTCTGCGAAGTCCTCGTTCTCCCAGCCGGTTCCGAAGGTGATCCGCCGGTACCACCGGATCCAGCCCAGGGAGCGGTTGTTCAGGACGACGACCGTGATCGGCAACCGTTGCTCGACCACGGTGGCGAACTCGCCGACCGCGTACGCCAATGCACCGTCGCCGGTCAGCACCACCGTGCGCCGATCGCGATCCGCGGTGGCGATCCCGATCGCCGCCGGGACCGCGTAGCCGAGCCCGGCCAGGCCCCGCGGCATGACCACCTTGCGCCCTCCGGCGCGCTGGTCGAGGTAGACGCCCGCCCAGCCGCTGGCCAGGCTGGCGTCGCAGACCAACACGTCCTCGGGGCGAAGCGACGCCTCGATCGCGGCAACGACTCGCTGCGGGGCGATCGGACGGTCGTCGCCGGCCCGCTCGGCGTCGCGGACCGTTCGCCACGCCGCGACGTGCTCGCCGATCCGGTCGCGCCACGAGCTTCGATCCGGCCCTGCGGAGGACGCGGCCTCGAGCGCGGCGGCCAATGCCGCCAGACCGGTCCGGGCGTCGGCCCAAATGGCTGCGGCGAGCGGGAACGCCCGGCCCAGCTCGACCGGGTCGATGTCGCATTGCACGACCGCTTGATCCGGGCGGGGGCGGGTCCACTGGAAGGTCGGGCCGCTGCCCGCCTTGGTGCCGACGAGCAGCACCACATCGGCGTCATCCACCGCCTGACTCGCGGCCGGCGTACCCATCGAACCGATAACGCCCACGGCCAGAGGGTGGTCCTCGGCGAAGGCTCCCTTGCCCGACAGCGAAGTGGCGACGGCCGCGGACAGCAATTCTGCGCAGCGGGCCAGAGGCGCCTGAGCGCCGGAGATCACGGCCCCGCCACCGGCGATGATCATTGGACGGCGGGCGGCAGCGAGAACCGCTGCGGCGGCGGCCACGTCCTCCGGGTCCGGAGCGGGGCGGAGGGCGGGATAGCGGCCGAACCGGGCCGGACCGGCGCCGACATCGCGGCCCGCGGTCGCGGCCGACGCGGTGGTGAGCCCTGGGGGCACGGCACTGTCGAGGACGTCCTGCGGAAGGAAGAGGGCCGTCGGTCCCGGCCGTCCGGTCGAGGCTTCCCGGAAGGCCTGGCGGACAAGGTCCGGCATCGCCTGCACGTCCGGAACGGTCGCCTGCCACTTGGTCACCGGCTTCAGCAAGGTGGCCTGGTCGAGCGCCTGGGAGGCCGCGCTGCGATACCTGTGGGCGGCCATCCGAGCCGGAAGCTCGCTTACCAGTGCCACGACGGGGATCGAGGCACCCAGCGCCTCCCCCAGACCAGACGGAAGCTTGGCCGTTCCCGGCCCGACGGTCGCGTCACACACGCCCACCTTCCCGGTGACGCGGGCATATCCGTCGGCGGCATAAGCCGCGGAACGCTCGTCACGTACCAGCACGTGCGCGATCTCGCCGGACCTGCTGCGGATGCCGTCGTACAGGCCGAGCGTCTGTCCCCCCGGCAAGCCGAACACGTACTGCACCGCATGGTCTATGAGCAGGGAAACGAGCAGATCTCCCCCGTGTCGGTAGCCGGTCTGATTGTCGGGCTGCGACTCGCTCCCCGGATCGGCATGCGGGGCGGCCGGGCGCGGAGCCGGAGGAGGCACGACAATCTCCGTCCGCCGCATGTGCAACCGATTGCAGAAAACCTAGTCGCTGGCCCTGGTGCCTTGTCAAGGACTCGCGCGGAGATCCTTGTCCGCGGGAGCGGCCGTGGAACCGCGCTCAACCAGGGTGACGGGAACGACGATCTGGTCCGGTGGTCGGTCAGGATTAGCGATCACGTCGAGAAGCGTCGCGGCCGCCGTTCGACCCAGGGATAGTTCCGGAACGTTCACCGTCGTCAGCGGTGGGTTCAGCCGGCCGGCCAGGGGCATGTCGTTGAACCCGACGACGGAAAGGTCGCGAGGACAGCTCAGCCCCGCCGCAGTCGCGGCGTCGATGACCCCGAGGGCCAACAGGTCGTTGCCGGCCACAACAGCCGTCATCCCAGCGAACTCGGCGATGATCTGTTCGCTGGCGCGCAGTCCGGCTGTCTCGTCGAAGGCCGTCGCCTCGACAACGCGAACGTCCAGGGCGAGGCGGCGGGCCTCACGCCGGAAGGCGCGCAGCCGGCGCTCGCCATTCGACGTGAACAGCGGACCCACGACGAGCCCGATCCGCCGATGGCCGAGCTCGTACAGGTGACTGACGGCAAGGCGAACGCCGAGGGCGTCGTCCGGGACTACCGATGAGATCCCGTCGTCGTCGACCGTGCGGTTGAACAGCACCGCAGGGATGACGCTCCGCTGCAGCCGGTCGACCGCGGGGTCGCGGCGCCGCACCATGCCGAGCAGCAGGCCGTCGACCCTGGCTTCGATCATGGCATCGAGTTGGCTACGTGCCTTGTCCGCGTCGTTGTCAGTGCTCGATAGGAGCAGGCAGAACCCAGCCTCGGCCAGCGCTGCCTCGGCACCCCGCACGACCGGCGGGAAGAACGGGTTCGTGATGTCGGGGACGAGCATGCCGATGGACATCGAACGGCGGGTCTTCAGTGCCCGAGCCATGCCGTTGACGCGGTAACCCAGCTGGTTTGCGGCATTCCGGACGCGGTTGAGCGTCTCCTCCTGCACCATTGCCGCGGTCTGATCGTTCAGGGCCCTCGATGCAGTCGACACGTGCACCCCGGCGGCGTCGGCAACGTCCTTCAGCCGCGGTGAGGACGGTCGGGTGGCGGCCGCAGGGCGGGCCGTCGACTGGGAGCGGCCTTCGCCGCGACGGGACGCGCCGGACCTGTTCGCCGCAGCCTCGCCGTCTGTGGACGCCGCCTGCGGCGACGTCCGGCGTGCAGCCAACTGCGCACCTGCCTCCCCGCTGAGTGGGGGCGAAGTCGAACCCCACATGCTCGGCACCCCGGGGCCGCCTCATTGTTGACACCGGGTCGGACGTCACTGATCCTGGGGCGATCCTATCGGTACAACCGATTGCAGCTGCATGCCATGAATTCACCAGCTTCCACAGCCCAAGCGGGCGACGAACGTGTCACCAGCGCCACCGCGCATTGGGCGCCTCGCTTCCTGGCCAACGGCACCGACTATCCGGACTTCGTCGCCACGCTGGCGCGGATAGATAGTTGGAGCCAGTGGTGCAGCGAGTGGGGCCGCACAGCCGAGCAGTACGAAAGCCTAGCTCGAGACGCGGAAGCGGCACAGCGATCAGTGACCGCAGCAGGCGCGTGGCGTCGGGCGGCGATGTGCTGGCACTGGGGCAAGTTCGTGTTCGTCGACGACCTCGAGCAGCAGCAGGCGGCACACGAGCGCACCGTGGCCTGTTACGCGCGCGGCGCCGCCGCCCTGTCGCCGCCGGCCGAGCGCGTCGAGATCCCGTACGGCGACACCGTGCTGGCGGGCTATCTACGCCGGCCGGTCGGCGTGCCCGAACCGCCCGTCGTGATCATGGCGCCCGGCCTGGATTCGGTCAAAGAGGAGCTGCAGCCAACGGCGGAGTACCTGCTGCAGCGAGGACTCGCGACAGTGGCCGTCGACGGGCCCGGGCAAGGGGAAGCGGAGTACACCCTGCCGATCGAGCCGGCGTACGAGCGGGTCGCCACCGCGGTCGTCGACTGGCTGGAGAGCTGTCCTGGGGTGGCCCGCGGCCGTACCGGCTTCTTCGGGGTCAGCCTCGGCGGTTACTACGCGGCTCGCGCCGCTGCTCACGAGCCGCGGTTGCGGGCCAGCGCCATGCTCTGCGGGCCGTACCGGTTCGATCTGGACTGGGACAACCTTCCCGAGCTGACCCGCGCCGCTTTCGCACGCCGCTCCGGCGCCCGCGATCCCGAGGAAGCGCGACGTCTGGCGGGCACGCTGACCTTGGAGGACGCCGCCTCGTCGATCAGGAATCCGCTGCTCATCGTGCACGGACGGCGTGATCGCCTCATTCCGGCCTACCACGCCGAACGCTTGGCGGCCGAGGCGCCCGGCGCCGAATTGCAGATGTACGACGACGGCAATCACGGCATCACCAACCATCCGTTCGAGTCGCGCTCCCTGATCGCGGATTGGCTGGCCCGTCGCCTGTATGGCACAGACTGACCATGCCGGACGCAGACGTCGAATCGGCCATCGCACACTGGGCGCCGCGGTTCACGACGCAGGGGGTGGACGCCAATGACTTCTGGCGGGTAACCGGCGGCGTGGACCGTTGGGACCAGTGGCTCGACGCCTGGTGCGCCAATGGCGACATGCACGCCGACCTGGCGGAAGCGGCCCAACGGGAGGGCTACCGCCTCTCCGCCGGTCAGGCGTGGGTGCGAGCTGCCTTGAGCTATCACTTCGCCAAGTTCGTCTGGGTGCTCGACATGGACCGGCATCGGGCTGCCACCGAGAAGTCGGTGCACGCGCTTCGCGAGGCGCACCGGGCGCTCGACCCCACGGCCGAACGGATCGACATTCCCTTCGGGGGGCACCACCTCGTCGGGAACCTGCGCCGGCCACCCGGGGTGGATCATGCGCCGCTGATCCTGCTTCTGCCCGGCCTGGACTCCACCAAAGAGGAGTTCTTCCACTGGGAGAACGTCTTTCTCCTGCGCGGGCTGGCAACCTTCGCGCTGGACGGTCCGGGCCAGGGGGAGACCGGTTACCAGCTGCCGCTGCGTCCCGATTACGAGATCGCGGCCGGCGCCGCTATCGACGCGCTTGCTGCGCGCACGGACATCGACATCGACCGTCTGGGCGTGGTCGGCGTGAGCATGGGCGGCTACTACGCCGCGCGCTCGGCAGCGTTCGACCACCGCATCCGAGCCGTCGTCACCATAGGTGGGCCGTATGAATCGGGTTCCAGGTTCGACACCAGGCCGGCCATCAGCCGCAGCGCCTTCATGCAGTATTCCCATGCACAGACGGTCGATGAGGCACGGGAGATCGCCGCGGCGATGACGTTGGAGGGAGTGTTGGCGCATCTCACCCAGCCGATGCTCGTCATCTTCGGCCGGCGGGACCGCCTGGTGCCCTACCTGCAGGCTGAGCGGATGGCCGCCGAGGCGCCGCGGGCACGGCTGGTGATGTTGGACGAGGGCAACCACGTCTGCAACAACATGCCCTACCGGTATCAGCCGCTGGCAGGCGACTGGATGGCCACGACTCTGACCGCGTCTTGACACCCGTCCGGCCCGCGGGAAGTATCCAAGCGCAATCGTTTGCGTCTGCTCCCCTCCCCGGTGCATGACCTCCGCGCCCGGCCGGCTCGCAAGGAAATGTTTGCCGATGAGTTCCCCACCGTCCGGACAGACTGTCGGCTGGATCGGCACCGGCAGGATGGGCGCGCCGCTCGCCGTCCGCCTCGCCCGCGCCGGATACGCCGTGACGGCATGGAACCGCACGGCAGCCAAGGCAGAGGCGCTCTCCTCCGACGGTGTGAAGGTGGCCGAGCGAATCGGCGATCTCGCCGCGTGCGAGGTCGTGTTCACCATGGTGTCGACCTCCGGCGACCTAGAGCAGGTCGTCGGCGAGCTGTTGGCCGGCGAACGCCGGCCGGGTCATCTCATCGACTGCTCGACGGTCTCCATCGAGGGATCCGCGGCGGTTCGGGCCCGCGCCGAGGCTGCCGGAGTTCCATTCCTGGCCGCGCCGGTCAGCGGGAACGGCAAGGTCGTCAGGGCCGGCCGCCTCAGCCTCGTCTGCTCGGGGCCCAAGGACGCCTACGACGCCCTCGCCCCGATGCTGGGAGCTCTCGGCCAGCACGTCACCTATGTGGGAGAGGGCGAACGAGCCCGCCTGGTCAAGATCTGCCACAACCTGATGTTGGGCGTCGTGACGCAAAACCTGGCCGAGATCACTGTCCTGGCCGAGAAGGGCGGGGTGTCGCGCGCGGCCTTCCTCGAGTTTCTCAACAACAGCGTCATGGGTTCCACCTTCACCCGGTACAAGACCCCCGCGTTCGTCAACCTCGACTTCACCCCCACGTTCACGCCGACCCTGCTCCGCAAGGACTTCGACCTCGGCCTGGCACTCGGCGACGAGCTGGGCGTTCCCATGCCGGTCGTCGCCGCAGCACGGGAACCGGTTCAGGCATCGCTCGCCCGCGGTCACGCGTCCGACGACTTCGCGGTTCTCCTGCTGGTGCAGGCTCTGCTCTCCGGCATGGAACTGACCGCCGAGGAGGTCGACGTCGACGACGGACTCAGTGCTCTGGAGTAGCGGCCGTGCCGGAGGACTTCACGCTGACGGTGAACGGCAACGGTCACCAGGTTCGTTGTGATCCGCAGACTCCGCTGCTGTACGTGCTGCGCAACGACCTCGGTCTGGTCGGCACGCGGTTCGGCTGCGGCCTCGGGTTGTGCGGCGCGTGCAACGTGTTGCTCGACGACCAGCCCGTGCATTCCTGCGACACTCCGATCGCGACTGTGGGAGCAGGACGGGTGACCACTGTCGAGGGGTTGGGCACAGTGGAAGCACCCAGCCCGTTGCAGCAATCCTTCCTCGAATATCAGGCCGGGCAGTGCGGGTTCTGCCTCTCCGGAATCCTCATCTCGGCAACCGCGCTGTTGCGACGGACTCCGGACGCCGACGAAGCGACGATTCGCTCCGCCCTCGACGGGAACCTGTGTCGGTGCGGAGCGCACAACCGGATCGTGCGGGCGGTGCTCGCCGCGCGCCCGGGAATGACGATGCCCACCGAAACGGACCCCGGCGATGGTCCGACCGGCGACGACGCGCCATGAATGCCGGCGCGCAACCCGACGCGAGAATCGCGCCCTCGCCGTCGCTGGTGGCGAATCCACGACTGAGCACCTGGGTGAGCTTTCCGGTGCGCGGATACGTCACCGTGCGCACCGGCAAGGTTGAACTCGGCCAGGGCATCATCACTGCGCTGACGCAGATCGCGGCCGCCGGACTGTCGGTTGCGCCGGCGCGCGTCCGCGTCGCCGCGGCGAGCACGCAGACCGCTCCGGACGAGGGGTACACGGCCGGCAGCCTCTCGGTGCAACACTCCGGTGCCGCGCTGAGCGAGGTCTGTTCCCGCGTTCGCGAACGGTGCCGCACGGCTGCTGCCGCCGCCCTCGGTGTGTCCGAGGCGGACGTCAGCCTCGCCGACGGGATCTTCTCCGCTGCCGGAGCGGCGGTCAGCTACTGGGATCTGTCCACCGCGGCCTTGCTCGACCGAGACGGCGACCCCTCGGGCAGCCGCGACGACGTCACGACCCGTCGTGCGGACACCGCCGTGGTCGGCGTTGCGCTCCCCCGGGTGGACCTTCCGGGCAAGGTGACCGGCGCCGGCTGTTACCTCGGCGACCTCGTCCTGCCCGGCTTGCTGCATGGCCGAATGGTGCGGCCGCCGTCACGCGGCGCCACCCTGCTCGAGGCGCCGGTTGCGGCGGTCGAGGGGATGGACGGCGTGCACCGGGTGATCCGCCAGCAGAACTTCCTCGCGGTCGTTGCCGAGCGCGAGGAGACCGCGCTGTTGGCCGCGAGGGCGCTGAGGGCCGGCGCCAGGTGGAGGGAGGACGACACGCTGCCGGACGAATCAGCAGTGGCACCATTCCTGACCGCAGCGCCCGCGCATACCGAAACGCTTTTCGAGGACGGCAAGCACCAAGCCTTGGGGGCCGACACGCTCAGGGTCAGCGCGGTCTTCAGCCGGCCCTATCTGGCACATGCCTCCATAGCGACATCGACGGGGCTGGCCAAAGCGGACGACGGCGTCCTGCGGGTGTGGTCCAGCTCCCAGGGCATCTTTCATCTGCGCGCCGCTGTCAGCGCGGCCCTGCACCTGGACCCGTCGGCTGTTCTCGTGCAGCACGTGGAGTCTGCCGGTTGTTACGGGCACAACGGTGCCGACGACGCCGCCTACGACGCGGCAGTGCTCGCCTGCGCGGTGCCTGGCCGGCCCGTCCGCGTGGTGTGGTCACGTGAGGATGAGCTCGGCTGGTCACCCCTGGCTCCCGCCATGCAGGTGCGCATCAACGCCGCGTACGACCCCGCCGCGCCGGGAACAACCGGCACGCCCGGTGCCGTGCGCGACTGGCGGCACGAGATCTGGTCGAACGGACATACGTCGCGGCCGGGCGGCGGGGTGGAACCAGCCTTGCTCGGGCTGGCCCTCCAACGCGGCGGCGCTGTGCCGCCGGCGCTCGATCCGCCGCTGGCCCGAGGCGGCGGGTCGGGGCGCAACAGCGTGGCCGGCTACGACGTGGGCAGGCAGGTGGTCTGCAGCCATCGGCTGACGACGATGCCGCTGCGCACTTCGGCGATGCGGGCGCTCGGCGCCCATCTCAACGTCTTTGCCATCGAGTCGGTACTCGACGAACTCGCCGAACAGAGCCAGCGCGACCCGCTGGAGTTCCGGTTGTCGCACTTGGCTGACGCGCGCGGTCGGCGCGTGCTCGAGGTGGCGGCCGAGCGGGCGGGGTGGGGCGCTCCCGTCGTCGAGCCGGATGTCGGTCGTGGCATCGGTTACGCCAGATACAAGGGCACCGGCTCGTACTGCGCCGTTGTTGCGGAGGTCGAGGTGACCCACGAGGTGCGGGTGCGCCGTCTGGGGGTGGCCGTCGACGTCGGGCGCGCGATCAATCCGGACGGAGTGGTCAACCAGATCGAGGGCGGCGCCATCCAGTCGCTGAGCTGGACGCTCAAAGAGCGCGTGCGCTTCGACCGGCGCGGGGTTACCAGCGACACCTGGGAGACCTATCCCATTATGACGTTCAGTGAGGTACCTGCGGTGGACGTCGCCATCGTGGCCTCCGCCGAGGCGCCGTTGGGCGCGGGCGAGGCGGCGACCGGTCCCACGGCCGCCGCTATCGGCAACGCGCTGGCGGCGGCTGTCGGCGTGCGGGTGCGGGAGTTGCCGCTGACGGCTGAGGCGATCATCCGCGCGATCTCCGCATCGTGACTCGGCTGCAGCTCGGCGTCTTTCACCACTGCACGGCGATGTACTTGCTCTCCATGAATTCCAGGAGTCCGTCGTGCCCGCCCTCGCGGCCGAGGCCCGACTGCTTCACGCCGCCGAACGGGGCCGCTGGATCGGACACCAGAGGTCGGTTCAACCCGACCATGCCGCTTTCCAAGGCGTCGGCTACGCGCAGCCCGGCCGCGAGATCGCTCGTGTAGACGTAGGACACCAGGCCGTATTCGGTGTCGTTGGCCTGCACGACCATGTCGCTCACCGAGTCGCAGAAAACGACCGGCGCGACCGGGCCGAAGATCTCCTCGTCGAGTATTGCCGCGTCGGCCGGTACCCGGGCGAGCACCGTCGGCGGGTAGAAATACCCTTCGCGCTCGGGCACCGTGCCGCCGACAAGTGCCTCCGCACCGGCGTCGATCGCCCCGGTCACCAGCGCGTCGACCTTGTCGCGGGCGGCGGCGTTGACGAGCGGGCCGAGCTGCACTTCGTCGTCGAGGCCGGCCCCCATCCGGAGCGCCGACATGCGCGCGGCCAGTTTGGCGGAGAATTCGTCGGCCACCCGTTCGTGCACGTAGAACCGATTCGCCGCGGTGCATGCCTCGCCACCGTTTCGCATCTTCGCCACCATCGCCCCTGCCACCGCTTCGTCGACGTTGGCGTCGGCCAGCACGAGGAACGGCGCGTTGCCCCCTAGTTCCATCGAACAGCTGACGATGGTCCGTGCCGCCTCACCGAGCAGCACGCGACCGACTTCGGTGGAGCCGGTGAACGACAGTTTTCGCACGCGGTGGTCGGCCAGCAGCTCACGGGCGAGTTCGCCCGAGCGCCGAGATGGCAGGACATTGACGGCGCCCGCGGGCACCCCCGCTTCAAGGAGTAGAGCGCCGATCGCCAAGGCGGTCAACGGCGTGTCCGAGGCGGGCTTCAGGATCGTCGTGCAGCCGGCGGCTAGTGCGGGGCCGATCTTCCGGGTGGCCATGGCCGCGGGAAAGTTCCACGGGGTGATGAGCAGCGAGACCCCGATCGGTTCGCGGCTGACCATGATGCGGTTGGTTCCGCTCGGCGCCAGCTGTAGCGATCCGTCCGCCCGGACCGCCTCCTCGGCGTACCAACGAAAGAATTCGGCCGCGTAAGCAGCTTCCGAGCGAGCGTCCGGAAGCGCCTTGCCGTTCTCGACGACGATGAGCCGGGCCAGGTCTTCCTGCCGCTCGGTCATCAGCTCCCCCGCCCGGCGGAGGATCTCTGCGCGGTGCCGCGGCGCGGTGGCGCGCCACCGCGGCAGCGCCGCCGCAGCGGCCTCGACGGCAGCGATGCCGTCTGCGACTGTCGCCGACGCGACCTCGGTGAGAGTGCGGCCGGTGGCCGGGTCCACGACTTCGAACGAGCCGCCGTCGGCGGCCTCGGTCCAGCCGTCGCCGATCAGCAGCCCGGTCGGAACGGCGGATAACAACCTCGAGACGTCGGAGCGGACTGTCGTTGTGGTCACGGGACGACCTCGCTTGTCGTGTCAATACGCGTTGGCGACGAACAGGTCCTGGGCTGGGAAAAGCGTCAGCACGCGGGCACCCTCGGGCCCGACCACGACCTCTTCCTCGATACGGGCCGCCGAGAAGCCGTCCGCCGCCGGGCAATAGGTCTCCAGGGCGAACACCATTCCGGCCTGGATCTCGATCGGATTGTCCAGCGAGTTGAGCCGACTGATGATCGGACGCTCGTGCAGGCCCAGGCCAAGCCCGTGGCCGAACTGCAGCCCGAAGCAGGCCATCTCGTTGTCGAAGCCGAACTCCTGCGCTGTGGGCCAGGCCTTCGCGATCGTGTCTGTGCCGACGCCGGGCGCCACCAGTGCGATCGCAGCGTCCATCCATTCCCTTGCTTTGGCGTATGCGTCGCGCTGGGCCGGCGTGGAGGAGCCGACGTTGAGAGTTCGGTAGTAGCAGGTCCGGTAGCCGTTGTACGAGTGGATGATGTCGAAGAAGCAGGTGTCGCCGGGCCGGATGATCCGGTCGGTGAAGTTGTGGGGATGCGGATTACACCGCTCACCGGACACCGCGTTGATGGCTTCGACCTGGTCGGAGCCCATGTCGTAGAGCCGCTTGTTGGCCATCGCCACGATCTCGTTCTCGCGGACTCCCGGCTTCAGCACCTCGGCGATGTCCTGGTAGACGCCGTCGACCATCGCTGCGGCCTGAGAGAGCAGGATTATTTCGTCGCTCGACTTGATCAGGCGCGCGTCCAGCAGGCGCTGTTGGACGTCTACGACGTGAAGGCCCTGCCGCTGCATCTCGAAGAGGAAGGCGGGTTCGATGATGTCCACCCCGACCGGGCTCTCGGCGAGCCCGAGGTCGTCCAGGATGCCCTTGATCTCGCCCACTGCCGAGCGCATCAGCCCCGCGTCCGGCGCGATGGCTCCACGAAGCCCGAGCATGCCGGCGCGGCAGTTCTCAGGCGGGAGCCAGGGCGCGTAGAGCTGATGGTGGCGGGCCGCCGAACCGAAATCCCAGAGCACCGGCTCGGCGCCGCGGCCCAGCAGCGCGTACCGCGTCATCTTGTCGCCGAGGGCACCGCCGATCCAGGTCTGCGTGACGTAGCGGATGTTGTAGAAGTCGAACAGCAGGAATGCCCCGCACTCGCTTGCGTCCAGCGCTTGCCGAGCCCGCGCCAGGCGATACTGCCGCAACCGCGCCATGTCGACGCGGGCCTCGAAGTCGACCGCGGAGTGGCCGGGAGCTGGAACGAGCGGTGTTCGGAATACCGAGCTACTGAGGTCAATGCTGCCGGTCTCGGTCACGGACAGAGGGCTCTCCATGTCATGTGTCCATCCCGTCCCGGTTGATCTGCAAACGATTGCCGCAAGAATGGTACATGGCCGCTCTCCCGTCAACAGGCTGCCGACGGGGAATCGGCCGCGCAACGGTCCTGACCCCGGGACGGCGCTATTTGGGTCTTCCGCGGCTGCGGGCTGAGGAGCGTCGTTTCGCGGACTCCCGCGCAGCTTCGAGATGCGCTGTCATGACTTTGTGGTGCGCCAGGACCGCCGACTCGGCGGAATCGGGGTCGCGGTCGATGACGGCGCGGGCGATCGGTTCGTGAAGGGCTCGCTGTCCCTCGCGGGTCATGTCGCGTAGCCACTCGGGAACCGAATCGGTCTCGACCCACCGCTTGTGCTGGTGGGCCAGGATCGCCGTGTGAACCCCTTCGTAGACCGCGACGAGGTACGGATTTCCTGCGCTCCTGACGACGGCGGCATGGAAGACGGTATCCGCGGCGATCCACTCGGATGCGTGACCGGCCGAGGAGGCAAGCCGTTCGAGCGCGGTCATCACCGCGTCCTTCTCGCTCTGCGCCAGCGGCGGCCGGCGCGAAGCAGCCTGTTGGACACCCAAGGTTTCCAACCACAGCCGAAGCTGCATCGCATGCGAGACCGAAGGCTTGTCCAGGTCGAGCATGAGGTTGACGGAGGCAGTCACCGTTGTCTCTGGGCGACGCAGGACGTACGCCCCCGATCCGCGGCGGATCTCGACCAGCCCTAGTAGGGACAGGGTCCGCAAGGCCTGGTTTACCGTCGGCCGGCTCGCGCCGAACCGGTCGGCGAGATCGCGTTCCGAGGGCAGCCGAGATCCCGCGCCGACGTCCTCGCTGATGATCAGACGCCGAATCTCGTCGGCGATGTCATCGGAAAGCCGCGTCACCGTCAGCGGCGTGATTCCCGGCAGATCGACGACCTCGATCCGCGCCCCGGACGCAGAACGAGCCCGGGGAGGATCAGACATCCGCGTGACCGTCGTTTTCCTGCGACGGACGGAGACCCGCGACCCGTGCTTGCAGTTCGTACAGTGACAAGAAGTCCTGCTCCCCCAGGCCCACGCCGATCGCGGACTGGATCAGCTGATACACCGCTGATCCGACCGGCATCGGTACTTCCAGCGCGCGGGCTGCGGCAAGCCCGAGGTCGAAGTCCTTGCGAAGCAGTTCGGTCGTGAAGGTCGGGGCCCAGTCGCGCGCCACCAGGTGTGCGGTGCGCCGGCGGACCCAGTCCGAGGACAACACGGTGCCGTTGAGGAAAGCGAGGAACGCGGCACGGTCGGTACCTCCTTTCTCAGCGAGGCTCGTCACCTCGACGAGGGCCTGCACCATTACGCCGAGGTAAAGATTCGTGCAGAGCTTGACCAGCCGGCTCTGCTCGTCCTCGCCGGCGTAGACGACGACCTTGGCGATCTGATCAAGGAGCGGCTTGGCTGCGTGGAGTGCCGTCACGGGTCCGGAGGTGACGATGCACGCACCGCCCTCAGCGACGACGTGCGGATTGCCGCTGATCGGCGCAGCGAGGAATTCGACGCCCGCCGCCGTCGCCGCCGCGCGCATTTTCGCCGAGCTGTCCACCGACACCGTCGAGCAGTCGACGATGATCGACGGCATGGTGGGCGCGGTGAGAAGCCCTTGCGCTCCGGTGACCACCTCCTCGAGGTCGGCCGGCGTCGACACCGTGACGAAAACGATGTCGCAGGTGGCGAGCTCGTGAATCGACCCCACCGCCGTCGCGCCCCGCGCGACCAGCGGGGCCGTTTTCGACGCGGTGCGGTTCCACACCGCGACGTCGGAACCTGCCGCGATCAGTCGTCCGGCCATGGCCGCGCCCATGCGTCCGGTGCCAAGCCAGCCCACGGCGGCGCCCGTCCTGATCACTGATCCTCCTCGCTTTCGAAAATGTCAGGACGAGATCCTTGCGCGGCTCATACCGGCGAGTACTCGTCCACGTCGGCGACTAACGGCGAGGCAGTGGGCGCCGGTCCTGACCGGGCGAGGAGGGTCCACGTCGTGTCGACCAGGTGCTGGACCGACAGGCCGTACTTCTCGAACAGATACGGGGCGGTCAGGGAGCCCTCAGCGAAGGTGTCCTGCAGACCGACTCGCCGCAGCGGACGCCCGAGGCCGGCCTCGGCCAGCGTCTCGGCGACGGCCGAGCCCAGTCCGCCGATGATCGAATGGTTCTCGGCGGTGAGCACGACCCGCGCGTCAGCGGCCACACGTCGAACGGTGCCGGCGTCCAGCGGCTTGATCACCGGAACGCTCACGACGCTCACCGACACGCCGTTGTCCTCGAGGGCGCGCGCGGCCGCGAGCGCGGTGGCGAGCATCATGCCGCTGGCGAAAAGGGCTGCATCGGTGCCGTGGCTGAGCACTGCGGCGTTGGTCATCGACAGCTGATGATCATCGTCGAACATCACCGGGATCTCACCGCGCTTGAGCCGGACATACACCGGCCCCGGGAGGTCGACGACCGTCGCGGCGACCTGCGCCATCTCGACCGCGTCGGCGATGTCGACGACGGTCATGTTCGGCAGCGCCCGCATCAAAGCCATGTCGTCAATCGCCTGGTGCGAGGGGCCGCCGGGAGTGGAAATACCGGGCATGAAGCCGATGATTCGCACCGGTACAGCGGGGTACGCGATCGCGTTGGCGATTTGATCGTAGGGCCGACGGGTCGCGAACACGCCGAAGGTGTGCACGAACGGGATGTGTCCGCAACGGGCCAGCGCCCCCGCCATGCTCATCATGTTGGCCTCGGCCATCCCGCCGTGGACGAACCGGTCCGGGAATTCCGCCTGGAACAGGTCGATCTCGCACTGGCGGGTGAGATCGCCGCTGAGACAGAGGATCTCCTCGCGACTGCGGGCGAGATCGACCAGCGCTCTGCCGTAGGGCTTCAGGCGCGTGGCGTACGGGGGCTCATGCACGGCTACCCACCAGCCTTGCGGTCAGTTCCTCGACCGCAGCCTGGGCCACCGCCGGTGTCAATTTGATGAAGTGCCCGTCCGAGTCCGGCGGAAGGCAGTCCAGGCCGTGT
This sequence comes from Jatrophihabitans sp., assembly GCA_025924515.1. Lineage (GTDB taxonomy): Bacteria > Actinomycetota > Actinomycetes > Mycobacteriales > Jatrophihabitantaceae > JAICIE01. The sequence goes on from JAICIE010000002.1 coordinate 70,023, forward strand.
CGCGTTGAGGTCCGGCAGATCAACACGCTCGGCTGGTGCCGCTCCGCCTCGGCCGCCGCTAACGCCGCCAGGACCGCCCAGGTGTCGTGCCCATCCAGATCCGCGACATGCCAGCCGAAAGCCGCCCATTTCGCGACGACGGGCTCGAGTGTCGTGATGGTGTCGACCGGGCCGTCGACCTGGGAGTTGTTCGCGTCGAGCACAACGGTGAGGTGCGACAGTCGCTGATAGCCCGCAAACAGCGCCGCCTCCCATACCTGGCCCTCCTCCATCTCGCCATCACTTACCATCGCGAACGTCCGCGCGTCTCTCGCCCGCAAGCGATCCGACAGCGCGAACCCGACCGCCGCGGACAAGCCCTGACCCAGCGAACCGCAGGTGTAATCCATGACAGGCGAGCGTTCCGTGCCGATGGCCTCGATCGGCGAGCCGTTCTTCCCGTAGCCCTGCAGCACCGACTCGTCAAGCAGGCCGAGTTCCACCGCGGCCGCGAAGGGCGCGATGACGTAGTGCCCGGGCGAGCAGACGAGCCGGTCGACACCGGGTCGAGCGACGGCGAAGATAGCGGCGACCTGCTCCGCCGCCGACAGCGCCTGCCCTAGGTAGCCGAAACCTTGCGGAGCCACCATCTGGACCGCGCGAAGACGTATGCAAGTCGCCAACCTCACCGGATCGGCGACCGTCCAGCGGGTAGCAGGATCCGAGGCACGCACCGCGGTCATAACGACCCTCCTCTTGACGGCAAGACGCGCGCAATCGACTCGCGATGATCGCTAGTCGAAGTTGTTCCTGCGACCGTCGCGCACGTAGCCGACCACATCTGCGATGTGGTCCTTGCCGTGAATTGATTGCGCCTTGGCCAAGTGGCCGAACATCTGTATCCCGAAACCGCCGTCGAGATCATCCACGATGCGGCGCTTCCACGGGCGACGGACGATCTGCGTGGTCAGGCGGCGCGACACCCGCGGTTGCGACATGATGTGGTCCGCGATCCGATAAGCCCGGGAGATAAGGTCCGAGCGCGGCACGACCTCGTTGACAAGTCCGTATTCGAGCGCCTTTTGAGCGGTGATGGCCTCGCCGGTGAGCAACGCGTAGGCCGCCCGCTTCGTGCCCAGCAACTCCTGAAACGCATTGTGGATACCGTCGGCCGGCACCGATCCAATATCGAAGTGCAGATCGAAGATGGTCGACTCCTCGGCCGCAAGCGTGATGTCACACATGAGCACTATCTCGGGGTGGAACCCCGGCCCGTTAAGCAGACCGATCGTCGGAATCTCGAGGTCGTTGATCAAGGAACTGACGTTTATCCGCCCGTCCTTGTAGGCGTACTCGTACGCCCAGTACGGCATGTCCTCTTCCTCGAGACGGAAACCGTCGGGGTCGGAGCTCATCATGAAGTCTTCACCAGACCCGGTCAGGATCAGCAGTTCGTTCCGCGGGTCCGCACCGATGGTCTTGAGCACCTGCCCCAGTGCCCGATGGTTCTGCACACTCAGTTGAATCGAATCGCCCGCCGTGTGCGCCTCGGCAAGGAGCACGCCGTCGGCTCGCCGCGTGAGCCGAAAGTAGTCCTTGAACCGCTCGCGGTACTCGTCGAAGTCCGGCGTCGGCAGGAACTGCTGCAACGACACGATCGGACGTCCCTTCGCTCATGGCAGGTGGCCAAGTGGCCTGGCCAATGCGAACGCTAGCAGAACTGCGCGGGAAGTGGGAGCGCCAGCCGTTGCGCCGGACAGGGTCTCGCCGACGCGTTGTGCCACCGGTGACCTTGCCACTGTCGCGGGGGTTCCACCGGTCGACGTGCCGGTCGGCTCTGACCCAGGTGCGGCCCATGGCCGAAGGATGGCGCGTGTCAACTCTCGCGTGGCCGCACTCCTCGCAGCCGGGCTGCCCTGTTCCCGGCCGTCGATGTCGAGGCCCCGATCGGTTGCGTCCTACGATCGCTAGCGACGAGGTTCTCGCCCGATCATCCGCAGTTGCGCGTCCTCAACCTGCGTGAACCGACACGCAGGTCGCTGCTCGAGCCGAGGCCCGGACTGAGGATCGGGCTTCGGCGGCCGGCCGGCGCAGGCACCTTCGTCGCTGCCGGCTGATGCCAGCACAGGCGCGATTTGGTCGCGCGGAACTGCCGGCGTTGCTCGCCGCCCTCGAGCGCCGCCGGATTCCCTGAAGTCCGTCGGGTCAGCCACGCCGTCAACGTGCGGGAGGGTTTGACGGACCCGCCGCATCCAGCTCTCACCCGGCCAGGCGCCCTTAGTCACGTCGCCACCGGTGACGGTCAGGACGTGCTCACCGGCGCGGATGGCGATGGTGCGGTACGGCCGGCCGGTGCGCACGAAGCGCTTCATCGACAGGCCCGTAGGTCACCTTGATGCGTCGGGCCGCTTCAGAACCTTCATCATTGCGAGCGCCAGCGTTGTCTCGCAATTTGACCTCCGCGCCAAGTTCATCGCCTGCGTAACGACGTCATTGAGGCCGAGGAGTCACGTCGTCCTCGGTCGGCTCCACCAATGCAACCTCCCTGCCGGTCGTTCCTCCCGCTTCGGTCGAACAATTGCTGCTCGTGCACACGGCGACCGTCGCAGGTGGTCGCCTCACACACGTTGTGTGCATCCGATGCTGGAACACCTCCATCGTGGTCAGCGACGTTACTGGTCCCTATACTCGTTGTCGCTCCGGTGTAATGCACGGCTATTAGTGAATGAACTGAAAGGGTGCTTTGCGGATGACCCACCGGGCGGACACGACCAAACAAGTAACCACCGAACCCACACACCGCAGGTTCAGCCGTTCCGATGTCTTGAGACATCACATGGAGCCGCTTGTGGGAATCGAACCCACGACCTAGGCATTACGAGGCCGTATCCGCTCGCGCAGGAACTCGCGTTTTCGTTGCGGTTGTTGGCGGAAGAGCGTGAACAACCAGGCTCGCTAACGGCTCCGTGCGGGTGTTCGGGGGCACCGCGGGGGCACGCCTCGCCCGCTCGCGGTCGTGGCCGATAGCGCGGACGGGCGGGCCGGCGAGGACGCGGCGCTCGTTCTCGAAGACCGCTTCGCCGTCGTCCCCGAGTGGCTGCTCGACGCGCCGATCTCCGACTGCGCCGTCCGCCTCTATGCCTTGCTGCTCCGGTACGGACACCTGTCCGGCGCGCTGATGCCCTCACGGGCCACGCTCGCCCGCCGGCTGCGGAAGAAGTCGACCGACACAATCGACCGGGCGTTACGCGAGCTCGTCGACCTCGGCGCCGTCACGGTGTTATCCCGCTGGTCGGGTCGGGAGCGTCTCACCAACGCCTACCGAGTGCGGACCAGCCGACCGGAGCGACCCGGAACCGCGACGGAAGCCGACGGGTCGCCGTCGCCGCCCGGCGATCCTCAGCAGGGTGGCCGCATAAATGCGGCTACCCCGCCGGATGCGGCCAGCCCGATCCGTGCGGGCGGCCGCACTGCTCGGACGACGGGTAGCCGCATTCCTGCGGCGGGGGTGGCCGCAAAAATGCGGCCTAACCGAGAGTTCCTGACCGACAGTCCACCTCCTCCTCCCCCGTCGGCGGCGCAGTCGCCGGGCGACGTAGCCGTCGCCTGCGGGATCGCCGATTGGGATTCGTTCGTCGCAAGCTGTCAGGCGGCCCGTCGTCGACTCGACCAGCCGACTGGCCGATGGTCGGGCCCTTGCCTGGACGCCGCCCTGCAGTTGGCCGTCCGTGCACGTCACTGGCCGGCCGACCGGGCCGCGCACGCGCTGCTCGCGGTCGCGCGGGATCCCGCGACCCGGTCGCCGATGCGGGTCGCCGAGGCTGGCCCCTGGTGGGACGACGACGACACGCCGCCTCGAGACGGCGCCATCCCTCGCCCCTCGAAGGAGGAGGTGGAGGCAGCCGAAGCCGAGCTCAGCGACGCCGGTGGCATCCGTGTCCTGGTCCAACGGGAGGCACGTGCGCAGCTCGCCTCCGACGGCCTCCCGATCACCCGCGCCACCGTGGCGGTGCGCGCCCTCCAGCTCCTCCGCGCCCGAGACCATGTCGGGGCCAGCGCGTGAGGAGTCCGGGACCCAATCTGGCGCGAGCAACCGTACCGAGTCCTCTTTGTGTCAACCCCTTTCCTGATGTCGGGGGGGCTGCTCCTGCGCCTTTGAGTGTGGTCCGGTGCTCGCTGGCGTCAAGATCGTTCCTGCCTCCGCCCGCTGCGCGGGCGTTGGCGGGGCTGCATCTTGACCCCGGCTGCGCTCCGGCCGGTTCGGCGGCTAGCAGGAGCAGGCTGGGGTCTGGGCACCGTGCTGGTGGTCGTTCTAGGGTTGGCGCTGGCCCGGGAGTGGCTTGTCCCAAGAGCCGGCGTTTCGGGGTGGAAGCCGGTCGCGCTGGAGGCAGAGTCGTTCCCCGATTGCCCTCCCGGGTCCCGACCGGTCAGGCGCCTGGCGTCGTCGACCATCCGGGCGTAGAGCGCGTCGCTGATCTTTCGTTTCAGCGCGCGCAGCGCGCTCTTGCCGGTCATCCCCTCGGCGAGCTTCTTGTCGTAGTAGGCGCGGCCCTCGGTGCCGCGGTAGCGGATCTGGGACACCGCGGCCATGTGGATGGCGTGGTTGAGTTGCCGGTTGCCGCGCCGGGACAACCGGTAGATCTTCCGGTTGCCCGAGGACACCTCGATCGGGGCGGTGCCGTTGTAGGAGGCGAACCGGTCTCGGTCGGCGAAGCGGTTAATGTCGCGCACGTACCCGAGCACCGCGCCGGCGATAATCGGCCCGATCCCGCGGATCTCGGTGATCGAGGTGCCCGAGGCGGCGACCGCGGCCGCGGTGCGGCGCCGGGCGTCGCGGCGCTGGGTGTCGATGCGCTGCAGATCGGTGACCAGGTCCCAGGCGAGCTCGACCTTCGCTTGTATCACTGGGGATTGCGCGCTGACCTCGTTGAGGAGATCGGTGGCGTGCCCGGCGGTCAGCTCTTTGGCGAACCCGCCCGGGACCAGCTCGCACAGCACCGTGTGCAGCCGGCACAGCAGCTGGGTGCGCAGCCGGCCCAGGTCGTGGTAGCGGCGCGCCCAGATGCGCATCACCATCGTCTGGTCCTCGGCGGCGAGCTCGGGCAGGTTCTGCGCGCGTAGCGCGGCAACCGCCACCGACCGGGCGTCGTTCGGGTCGTTCTTGTTGACCTGCCCGGTGTTCAGCAGCCGGACCCGCGCGGCCAACTTGGGCGGCACGTCGACGACCCGTTCCCCGGCACTGATGAGTTGTTGGCTCAGCAGTTGACCCAGCCCCCGCGCGCCTTCGATCGCCCAGGTCCGCTGCCGCCACCGCGCGGCCCAGCCCAGCAGCACCTCGACCTGATCCGGCGCCGCTGGGACCCGGACCTGTCCCAGCGGATGCTCGCGGGCATCGAGGGCGTGGGCCGTGTGCGAGCCCTTGTGCGGATCGATGCCGATCATCACGCCAGCCACCGTCCATCACCCCTCACAACCAGGGCCAGCAGGAAAAGCCGCGGTGGGCACGTCTGAATTCAGGGGACGATCGGCTGCGCGCCTCTTTGGAGCCACACCGCGGGCGGGACACGACGGGCCGACACCTCGTTAACAAGCCAGGCCACCCGGCCGGCAGACGGTTCGGGAATCCAGCCCGTCGCACCCCACGGACGCTACGACCAAGTCGAGCACCCGCGCATCAGTTTCATTCAGACGGGTCTGGAAACCGTCCGCACACATCAAGTCTTCGGCGGGCGGGTTGGCGCGCTTGGCCACCGGTCCTCGGGAGAGTTCACCGAATATGTTGCACGGGACGGTGACCGCAACTCAGCCACCCGAACCAGCCCAATGGCATTGCTGTCATAAATGCGTTCTGGTTGCGGGACGTCTTGACTGGCTAGACCGAAATTTTCGTGGGTGCAGCCCGGGGGCGTTCGGACTGATCCTTGCTCATCGGGCGCGACATCCAGAGAGCTGCCGACCGATCCGCTAGCGCGGATCTCGGCAGTTGTGAGCATGAACGGTCATCTTGAAGGTGTGGACGATGCCGGCTCCGTGCAGGCGCGCTGCTTTCACAGGCCGGCCGCCAGTCGGTGGTAGGCCTGGTTCCAGCGCAGTTCGTGGCGGAACCGGCGCACGGTGGTGTCGGCGTCGATGAGCGCGAGTTCGGTGCGGGTCATGTCGGCGA
>JAICIE010000003.1 GCA_025924515.1 Jatrophihabitans sp.
CGACCAGCGCCGGCAGGTTGCCGCCCTGGACGACCTGGTTGGCGAAGTCCTGCGGGGACATGTCGTAGCGCGGAGCCTGCCGCACGAGGTACTCGGTCAGTTCCTCGTTGCCGACCTGCACGCCCGCCAGGTCTGCCCAGGAATCCAGAATGAACTGCACGCGCACCGACTTCTCCGCGGACTCGCGCAGCTGCTGGCGGAAGTCCTCGAGGGTCTGGTCCTGCATCTGCAGGTACCGATCCACCAGCGCGTCGTCGTGGTTGAGCGAGTGGACCAGGTCGTGCTCGCGGTAGTCGACCTCGGCGTTGACCGCGGACTCCGGAACGGGGAAGTCGACCGTCTCCAACAGCTTCTCGACGAGCCGATCGCGAGCCTGCGCGCCCTGTTCGAGCCGTCGGACCCGGCCGAGCCGCTCGCGCAGGTCGGCGCGCAGCTCGTCGAGTGTGTCGAACTCGCTGGCCAGTTGCGCGAATTCGTCGTCGAGCTCGGGCAGCTCCTTCTCCTTTACGGAGTTGACCGTGGCCGTGATCTCGGCCTGCTGGCCGGCGTGCTCGCCGAAGTTGAGGGCTGCGGCGAAGCTCGCCGCCTCCCCCGCGCTCTTACCGACGATCGCGTCGTCGAGCCCGTCGATCAGGTTCCCGGATCCCACCTCGTAGGACATGTTCGACGCCGAACCGTCCTCGACCTGCTCTCCGTCGATGCTTGCCACGAGGTCGAGCGAGACGTAGTCGCCCGCCTGCACCGGACGCTCGACCGTCCGCAGGCTGCCGAAGCGGTCACGCAGCTCGCTGAGCTGCTGCTCCACGTCCTCGTCTGCGACGTCCACGTCGTCGACCGTGACCTCGAGCGAGTCGAGGTCGTCCGGGAGTGTGATCTCGGGACGGACGTCGACCTCGGCGGTGAAGCTCAACGACTCGTTGTCGGCGAGGTTGGTGACGTCGATCTCCGGCTGGCCCAGCGGCTGCAGCTCGTGCTCGCGCGCGGCGGCCGTGTAGATCCCGGGCAGCGCCTCGTTGATCGCCTCCTGCAGCACCGCGGCCCGCCCGACGCGCTGGTCGATGATCCGGGCCGGCACCCGTCCAGGGCGGAAGCCCGGCACCCGGATCTGCTTGGCGATGGTCTTGTAGGCCACGTCGAGGTTCGTTCGGAGATCCTCGAAGGGCACCTCGACGGCGAGCCGAACTCGGGTCGGGCTCAGATTCTCGACGGTGCTCTTCACGACTGGCGGTGCTCCTTGGCTTCGTGCAACTGAGGACGGTGTCGGGGGGTTGCGGCGTGCGCAGATGTGCCCCGCGCGCAGGCGGAGGCTTCCCTTGCCCAGTCTAGGCGGCCCGCAGCGGGTGTGTCCGGGCCGCCGTCGGTCGTCGCAGGCGCCTCCGGCTCCGCTTCGGACCGTCTTGATCGCTACCGCCAGGTCCGGGTCGCCGACGGTCACATGCGCCTGGGCGCAGCCGAGCCCGTTCGTCCCGCCCCGTCCGGCGCTCGGCATGCGCGAGTCTTGCGAACGTCTTGCGCCCTCGGACGCCGCTTTCTGTCGGAGCGGCCGCTTAGCTGTTCTGGCGCGACGCTTCGCAGGTGGCCGGTTGATGACCGGTCCTTCGTCGAAGAGCGGCGGCACGCGGAGCGTCGCTCCTACCGAGACGGTCGGGCACGGACGGCCGCAGTCAGGCGCGCCTGCAGCTTGTAGGAGCTACCGCTGAGATCGTCCGGTCGCCGGGGCTGGGGAGCCTACCGGCGGCTGTCGGCTTCCCGCTACCTCCGCGCCACAGTGTCGGGGTGGCGGTATGTCGGGGTGGCGGGATTCGAACCCACGGCCCCTCGCTCCCAAAGCGAGTGCGCTACCAAACTGCGCCACACCCCGGGCGACGAGGGATCAGTCTACGGCGAGGTCCGCGTCCGCGAGGACGCCGTTCGACGCGCCGACCAGGCTTCTGGAGCGGGCGACGGGAATCGAACCCGCGTCATCAGTTTGGAAGACTGAGGCTCTACCATTGAGCTACGCCCGCGATGCGGCCCCAAGGGTAGCCGAGTCAGCTCGCCTGACAGCGCGGACACCAATACAGGTTCCGCCCCACGAGCTCCTGTCGCCGAACCTCGGCGCCGCAGACGCGGCACGGCAGACCAGCGCGCCGGTAGACGTAGAACCGGTCCTCGCGAGCGGGTGCGACGCGCCGGCGGCTCCGGTGTTCCGGCCGCGTGGTGACGATGTAGCCGCTGCGCACGCCCGCGCGCATCAGCGTGCGCAGATCGCGCCACAGCGCCGTCCATTCCTCCGGCGCCAGGTCGCGGCCCGGACGGAACGGGCTGATCCGGTGGCGGAAGAGGAGCTCCGCCCGGTAGACGTTCCCGATGCCCGCGACGACCCGCTGGTCCATGAGGAGCGCCGCCACGGCGGTGCGGCTGGTGCCAATCCTGTTATAGGCGAGAACGGGGTCGGCGTCGTCGCGCAACGGGTCGGGACCGAGGCGACCCAGCAGCTGCTCGCGGGCGAGCGGATCGAACAGCTCGCACGCGGTCGGACCGCGCAGATCGGTCCACCACTGCTCGTTCGCCAGCCGCAGCCGCAGGGCTCCCCGCGGCTCCGGCGCCGGGTACGGCCCGGTCGTGAAGGCGCCGTAGAGGCCCAGGTGCACGTGCAGGATCGCGCCACCGTCCTCGCGCGGCTCGAAGTGGTGCAACAGGTGCTTGCCGTAGGCCTCGGTGCCCACCAGTCGCCGGCCGTCGAGGACCTCGGCGCCGCCGGCGAAGCGTCCCTGCGGGCTCGAGGCCCGCACGACCGTGCCCGCGAACAGGTCGAGGTGCTGCCGGGCCAGCCGGTGCACCGTGTGCCCCTCAGGCATCGAGCATCGGCAGGACGGTCACGAGCAGCGTCCTACCCCTCCCCTTCGGCATACTGCGCTCTCGTGAACCCCTCCCGCCTGACCGGACCGCCGATGCCCCTGCATCTGGCGGGGGCCGCCCTTCCGATGGTCGGGCGCGTGCGGATGTACGTCTGCGGCATAACGCCCTACGACGTGACCCATCTCGGCCATGCGGCGACCTATCTGTGGGCCGACGCCGCCGAACGCGTCCTGCGCTGGCACGGGCACACCGTCACGCTGGCCCGCAATGTGACCGATGTCGACGAGGTCCTCTTCGCCGAAGCCCGCCGCCGCGGCGAGCAGCACGCCATGCTGGCGACCCTGCAACGGGCGTCCTTCGAGGCGACCATGGAGCGGCTCCGAGTGCGGGTGCCGGACCATTCGCCCACCGCCGCCCAGGCCGTCGGGCACGTCGTCCAGCTCGCCTTCGCCCTGCTCGCGCGGGATGAGGCCTACCTGCGCGACGGCACGGTGTACGCCCGCACCAGCAGCGCCGCGCGCCTCGCCGGTCTCGACGAGGACGAGGCGGCGCGCCGCTCGGCGGAGTTCCACGACGACCCGGACGACCCCCAGAAGGATCATCCGCTCGACGTCCCGGTGTGGCGGGAGACCTCGGACGACGAAGTGAGCTGGCCCAGCCCGTGGGGTGACGGCCGCCCCGGATGGCATGCCGAGTGCGCGGCGATGGTGCTGGCGCTGTTCGGCCCGAGCGTCGACCTGCACTGCGGCGGCGCCGACCTGACCTACCCGCACCACGCCTGCGAGGCCACGATGGCGCAGGCCGCGACCGGCGTGACGCCCTTCGCCCGGGCCTGGCTGCGCGCCGGCGTCGTCCGGGTGAACGGTGCGAAGATGGCGAAGTCGTCAGGAAATCTCATTCTCGTCGACGACCTGCTGGGAAACTATCCGGCGGCCGTGGTCCGGCTGCTGTGCCTCAACCGGCCGTGGGCCGGCCCGTGGGACTACTCGGACGACCAACTCGAGGCGTGCGCCGCGATCCTCGACGACCTCTACACCGCCGCCGCCCGTCCGGACGCCAGCGCCAGCGGCTCCGCGGCGGTTCCGGCGGCGTTGCTGCACGACCTCGACGTGCCCACCGCGGTCAACGTCGCCCTCGAGGACGGGGGGCAGGCGGCCCGCACCTTGATCGAGATCCTGGCGCTGTCGTGACCGGTGGCGAGCGCCCGGAGCGGAGTGCCGAGGTGAGTGCGGAACCCGCAGGCGCGCGTCGACGCCGTCGGCGGGCGCCCGCGCCCCGCCGCGAGGTGCCCGCGGCCGACGCGATGGCCGAGGAGTCCGACGCGGTGGCCGAGTGCGTCCCGGCCACGACCGACGACGCCGCGGCGGCTGACGAGGCAGCCCGACCGGGCAAGCGGCGTGCCCGCGGCTCCGCCAAGGGCCGCGACGGCGGCGACCGAGGGCTGCGCGAGCTCGTCGGCAACACCCCGTCGCAGCTCGGCCCCGTCGGCGCGCTGCGCGGTCGCGACGTCAACCGTCCGACCGAGGACGACCTGGCCGCCGCCGAACGGGACGTGGTCGTCGTCCGGCGGCACTGGACACCGCCTACCTGACCGACCCGGTCCCCTCGTAACGCGCCACCTCGTCGATGCGCCGCTGGTGCCGCTCCTCCCCCGAAAACGGCGTGGCGAGGAACAGGTCGACGAAGCGCAGGGCGTCCTCGACCGGGTGGTTGCGGGCACCCAGGCTGATGATGTTGGCGTTGTTGTGCAGCCGCGCCAGCCGGGCCGTCTCGTCGTTCCACACCAGGGCCGCGCGCACGCCGCGCACCTTGTTGGCGGCGATCTGCTCGCCGTTGCCGGACCCGCCGATCACGACGCCGAGAGACCCCGGCTCGGCGACCGTCCGGGCGGCGGCGTCGATGCACGGAGCCGGATAGTCGTCCTCCGGGTCGTAGGTCAGCGCACCGCAGTCCACGGCGTCGTGTCCCTGCCCGGCCAGGTGGTCCAGCAGCGTCGCCTTGAGCTCGAAGCCGGCGTGGTCGCTGCCGAGGAAGACCCGCATGGGACTCATCCTGGCAGCCGGGCGCGCGAAACAGGACGATGAGGGCGTGGTTCCGCTTCCGGCTCTGACGCCGGGTGCCCTGCTGACCGCATGGACGTGGCAGCCGCTCGCGCTGGCGGCGGTCGCCGCCCTCGCCGGCTGGTACGTGGCAGGGCTGCGCCGCCTGCACGCGGCGCGACAGCACTGGCCGGCCGGCCGGACGTTCACCTTCGTCCTCGCGCTGATCCTCGCGGTGTGGACGACCTGCGGATGCCCGCAGGTCTACGGGCGGTCGCTGTTCTGGGTCTGGACCGCCCAGCAGCTGGGACTGTTGCTCCTCCTGCCGGTGCTGGTCCTCGCCGGCGGCCCGCTGCACCTGGCCCGCGCCCTCTCCGGCGGTCACGGCGCGGTCGATCGGCTGCTCGCCTCGCGCCCCGTGCGGCTGGTAAGCAGCCCGCTGCTCGGCCCTGCGTTGGTGCCGGTGCTGTCAGCCGGACTGTTCTTCGGCCCGCTGCCCGGATGGGCCGTCGGCTCGGCGCCGGCCGGCTGGGTCTTGCAGCTGGCGCTGCTGCTCGTCGGCGCGGTGATCGCGGTGCCGCTGGCCGGCGTGGATCAGGGCGAAAGCTCCCTGGCGGTCGGCCTGGCGCTGGCGATCGGGTCCTTCGAACTGGTGCTCGACGCGATTCCCGGAATCGCCCTGCGCCTGCACCGCTCGCTGACCACATCGTTCTGGACTCACGCGACGCCCGTGGCCGGCGCTCTGGCGCCACTTCGCGACCAGCAACGTGCCGGAGCGATCCTGTGGGGCGTCGCCGAGCTGCTCGACCTGCCGTTCATCGTCGTGTTGTTCGTGCGCTGGATCCGCGCCGACGCCCGCGACGCCGCCGCCATCGACGCGGTGCTCGACGCCGAGCGCGCAGCCCGCGGCCCCCGGCCCGACGAACCCGATGCCGAGCTCAGCGACGCTCCGTGGTGGGTGAGCGATCCGGCCATGCAGGAGCGGCTGCGACGCCGGGACTGATCGGCGTCATCGCGACAACCCCAGCAACCCCGCCACCGTCTTGAGTTGGTGCTCGAACCACGCGTCGTAATCGGTGATCGCTCCGGTTAGCCGGCCGAAGAGCTCGAAGTTGAGCGCACCGAACACCTCTGTCCACGCGATCATCCCGCGCGCGAGGACGGCCGGCGGGACACCGGCGTACCCGGGCTCCGCCGACAGCCGGCCGAGGTCGGCCCGCACCGCGGCCGCCAGGCGGTCCGTGGGCGTCGGCCCGCCGCGCTCCACCGCGTCGCGCAGGATCGCAGTGAGGACGAGAACGGGCCGTGAGGCCGGCGCGATGGTGTCCGCCGGGGCGGCGTAACCGGGAACCGGGGTGCCGTAGAGGAGGCCGTACTCGGCAGGATGGGCGAGGGCCCAGGCGCGGGCGGCCCGGCACGTCACCAACCAGCGCTGCAGGAGGTCGCGCCGCGGCACCGAGCGCTCGGCTCGCTCGACGCACTCCCCGAGGTCGTTGTAGGCGTCGATGATCAGCGCGGTGAGCAGGTGGTCCCGGCTCTCGAAGTAGCGGTAGACCGCGGAGGAGACGACGCCCAATTCCCGGGCTACCGCGCGCAGAGAGAGATCCGGACCGTGTTCGCCGAGTTGGCGGCGCGCGATCCGCTTCATCTCGTCGATCGTCTCCGCGCGCGCCCGCGCCCGGATCCCGCCCGTTCGAGATTCCGCCACTCGCAGAGTGTCACACACGGAAGTGATCGGCGCGCACAAAGGAGAGCACTGCCTTTCTTGCGATGTGACTCGTTGTTGTGCGATGCTCTTACCCGAGAGCGGTGCTCTCCCAATCAGACGGAGGACAGGATGACGAAGTACCTCGTGGTCGGAGCGGGACCCGTCGGCCGTGCCGTGACCGAGGAATTGATCGGCCGCGGACACGAGGTCGTGCTCGCCACCCGCAGCGGAAGCGAGTTCGCCGGCGCGAGATCGGTCGCCGTCGACGCGGCCGACCGGGACGCGATCACGCGCTTGGCCGCCGGCTGCTCGGCGATCTTCAACTGTGTCAATCCCGCGTATCACCGCTGGACGGAGGATTGGCCGCCGGTCGCGGCCGCGCTTCTGGCTGCCGCCGAGGACAGCGGGGCCGTCCTGGCGATCACCGGCAACCTCTACGGCTACGGTCCTGTCGACGGCCCGCTGACCGAGGACACGCCCCTCGCCGCGACGGGCCGGAAGGGACAGGTGCGGGCGCGGATGTGGGCCGACGCACTCGACGCGCACCGGGCGGGCCGGGTCCGTGCCTTCGAGGTCCGCGGCAGTGATTATCTCGGCGGTAATTCCCTGCTGTCGGCGGTCGTGACGCCGGCGCTGCGCAAGGGACGCACAGCATGGGTTCCTGCCGATCTCGACGCACCCCACACCTGGACCAACGTGAAGGACGTGGCCCGCCTGCTCGTCGCGGCCGCGGGCGACCCGACCGCGTGGGGCCGGGCATGGCACGTGCCGAGCGCTCCCGCGGCGTCTATCCGCGAGATCGCGGGGCTGGCCGCGGCCCAGCTGGGCGCGACCGCACGACTGCGGTCGATGCCGTATCCGGTGCTGTGGACGGCGGGGCTGGTCGCGCCGATGATCCGCGAGCTGCGGGAGACGCAACATCAGTTCCGCGCGCCGTTCGTCCTCGACTCGTCGGCGGCGCAGAAGCACTTCGGTCTGGCTCCCCAGCCGCTGGCCGACTCGGTGCGGCTGGACCTCGCCAGCGCGGTCGACCCGCGGGAAACCTCGGCTGCTGCGGCGCGGCACTGACAACCGCGACGATGGACTCGTGCCCGACCCGACGAGATGGCGCGCCTTGCGCCGCATGCCGGTGTGGATGCAGCTGCTGGTGGTGCTGACGCTCGGCCTGCTGGTGGCCTCCGTCGTGTGCGTGGCCGCGGAGCTGCCGCGACCGGGCAACGTGGTGGTCGGCACGTTCGGCCTGACGGCCACCGTGCTCGGTGCGCTCGTGGCCGCGGACGTCGGACGGTCGGCCGAGGCCCTCGCCGGGCTCGCCCGGTCCCTGCGACCGGGGCGGCGTCGAGCGGCAGGGCCGGAGCGCGGGGTGCGCGTGCTCGGCGCGTACTACGTCGTCTTCGGGGTCGTCCTCGCCGTTGCGGGGTACGGCGGGTTCATCCACTGGCGGAGGTGAGCGTGCTACCTGCACCGGAACCGGTCGTACTCGGCCGGCACCGGCAGGTCGAAGCGCTCGCACAGTGCCCGCACGTCGGCCCAGTCGTCGGCGTCCGGCTCGTAGCCGGTGTGGAACCGCACCAACCAGGACGCCGACACGCAGTCGACCTCCTGCCCGCAGATTTGACCGCGGCCGGTGAGGGATCCCGACGGGTAGACCGGGGCGGACGGCCGGTCGCCCATGCGTCCTCCGGTGCCCGACTCGTCCAGGACGAGCAGGTGGAGGTCGACCAGAGCTCCTGACGTGTCGCCGTACTCGAAGTTCCAGTCGGTCTCGTACTCGGCGGGGTGCGGCCCGAAGCCACGCTTCCTGAGGCCGGCGAGCACGGCAGGGGCGTCGGCCACTGACAGCGCGACATCCACGTCACGGTGCTGCCGGGTCTGCACGCCGAGCAGCGCGTCGACGGCCCACCCGCCGTCGAGCCAGACCCGAACCCCCGCCGCCGAAGTCCACTCGACGAGGTCGAGCACCTCCGCGGCGGTGATCACCGCCGGAAGGCTAGTCGAAGCGCGGCGACTCGGTGCGGGTGCGCTTGAGCTCGAAGAAGTACGGATAGCTGGCCAGCAGCCGGGCGCCGTCCCACATCCGCACCGCGTCCTCTCCGCGCGGTATGCGAGTCAGCACCGGACCGAAGAACGCCACTCCGTTGATGTGGATGGTGGGGGTGCCGACGTCCATCCCGACCGGGTCCATGCCCTCGTGATGGGACTTGCGCACCGCGTCGTCGTACTCGGTCGAGTCAGCCGCGTGCGCGAGCGACTCGGGCAGCCCCGCCTCGTGCAGCGCCTCGACGTACAGCTCGCCGTCGAACTCGCGCCCCTCGTTGTGCCGCTTCGTTCCTAGCGCCGTGTACAGCGGCCGCAGGACGTCCGTGCCGTACTGCTGCTCCGCCGCCATGCAGATCCGGACCGGACCCCAGCCCCGCGCCAACATCGCGCGGTAGTCCTCCGGAAGCCCCTCCCGGTCCTCGTTGAGCACCGACAGGGACATCACCCGGAAGGTCAGCTCGATCGGGCGGCGCTTCTCCACCTCGAGGATCCAACGGGAGGTGATCCACGCGAACGGGCACAGCGGGTCGAAGTAGAAGTCGACCACCGAGCGCTCGGAGGTTTGCGATCCCGACTGCGTACTGCTGGTCATGTCAACTTCATAACCACCGCGGCCGGCTCGCAAACGCCGGCCCCACAGCCCTCCACAGCCGGACCCACAGGCTCCACAGCCGGACCCACAGGCCTCCACAGCCGCCGAATGGCGACGCGCCGCCCGGATGGGACACTCGACTTGTGCACCGGCCCCGTCCGGTGACCCCCGCCCATCGAGAACAACTCGTCAGGAGAGTGCCTCCGTGGCCGTGCCCAATCTGACCCGCGACGACGCCCGCGCCCGCGCGGACCTGCTCAGCGTCGAGTCCTACGACGTCGCGCTGGATCTCACGGATGGCCACGGCGCCGCCTCGGACGGCACCTTCCGCTCGGTGACGACCGTCCGCTTCCGGGCCAACCGTCCCGGCGAGTCGACGTTCATCGACGTGATCGCCGACCGCTTCTTCCGGGTCACCCTCAACGGCCGCGAGGTCGACACCAGCGGATACCGGCCGGAGGACGGGCTGACGCTGGCCGGCCTCCCCGAGGAGAACGAGCTGGTCGTCGACGCAGAGCTGCGCTACACCAACATCGGCGAGGGGCTGCACCGCTTCGTCGACCCTCTCGACGACGAGGTCTACCTCTACTCGCAGTTCGAGACCGCCGACGCCAAGCGGATGTACGCCTGCTTCGACCAGCCGGACCTCAAGGCGACGTTCACGCTGCGCGCCACCGTGCCCGCACACTGGGAGGCCGCCTCCAACGGCCGGATCGAGTCGGTCGAGCCGCTCGACGCCGGCAAGGTCGTCCGGTTCGCTGCCACGCCGCGGATCAGCCCCTACATCACCGCGTTCGTCGCCGGGCCGTACCACGTCGAGCGCAGCTCGCACGACGGCATCGACCTCGGCATCTGGTGCCGAGGCACGCTCGCCGAGCACCTCGACGCCGACGCGATTTTTGAAGTGACCCGGCAGGGCTTCGACTGGTACCACGCGCAGTTCGGCATGCGGTACCCGTTCGACAAGTACGACCAGCTCTTCGTGCCCGAATTCAACGCCGGAGCCATGGAGAACGCCGGCTGCGTCACCTTCCTCGAGGACTACGTGTTCCGCAGCCGGGTGACCGACGCCCGCTATCAGCGCCGCGGCGAAACGATCCTGCACGAGATGGCGCACATGTGGTTCGGCGACCTCGTGACGATGCGTTGGTGGGACGACCTCTGGTTGAACGAGTCGTTCGCGACCTACGCGTCGGCGCTGTGCCAGTCGCGCGCCACCCGCTGGACCGACGCGTGGACCACCTTCGCGAACAGCGAGAAGACGTGGGCCTACCGGCAGGACCAGCTGCCCTCGACGCACCCGATCGCGACCGACGCGCCCGACGTGCAGACCGCGGAGGTCAACTTCGACGGGATCACGTACGCCAAGGGCGCCAGCGTCCTCAAGCAGCTGGCCGCCTACGTCGGCGAGGCGGAGTTCTTCGCCGGGCTGCGCACCTATTTCGAGCGGCACGCGTACGGCAACAGCACTCTTCCGGACCTGCTCTCGGCCCTGGAGGAATCCTCCGGCCGAAACCTCGGCGACTGGTCGAAGCTTTGGCTGGAGACGGCCGGCCTCAACACTCTGCGGGCCGACTACTGCACCGACGACGAGGGCTGCTTCGCGTCGATCGATCTCGTGCAGACCGCCCCGACCGACATCGCCGACAGCAACACCCTGCGTCCGCACCGCCTCGCCGTGGGGTTGTACGACGAACATGACGGCAGGTTGACCCGCACCAAGCGCGTCGAGCTCGACGTCACCGGCGACCGGACGCCGGTCCCCGAGCTGATCGGCCTGCGCCGCCCGGCGCTGTTGCTCGTCAACGACGACGACCTCACCTACTGCAAGATGCGCCTCGACCCCGAGAGCCTGCAGACGCTGCGGTCCGGCGGGATCGAGAAGCTCGACCTGTCGCTGCCGCGAGCGCTGTGCTGGTCCGCGGCCTGGGACATGACCCGCGACGCGGAACTGCCCGCCCGCGAGTATCTCGACCTCGTCCTCGCCGGCGCCGAGCTGGAGCCCGACATCGGGGTGATGCAGTCGCTGACCCGGCAGGCGCTGCGCGCGTTGCAGATCTACACCGATCCCGACCACTCAGCCGAGGGCTACGCCCGGTTCGCGGCGGCCGCGTTGCGCGCGCTGCGCGGCGCCCCGCCCGGCTCGGACCATCAACTGGCCTGGACGCACGCCTTCCTCGCGGCCGCCCGGGACGACGAGCAGCTCGTCGCCGTCCGCGCGCTGCTGGACGGCTCCGACGTGCCGGCGGGGCTGAAGGTCGACCGCGATCTGCGCTGGACGATCGTGCAGACCCTCGCGGCGCACGGCCGGCTCGACGCGCCGGAGATCGAGGCCGAGCTCGCGCGCGACCCCTCCTCGGCCGGTCGGCGCGCGGCCGCGACCGCCCGCGCGCTGCGCCCCACGGCCGAGGCCAAGGCCGAGGCGTGGCAGCTCGCCGTCCGCGACGACACGCTGCCCAACGCGATGCAGCGTGCCGTCATCGCCGGCTTCGCCCATCCGAGCCAGGGAGCGCTGCTCGACCCCTACGTCGAGCGGTACTTCGCCGAGATCCCGGGTGTGTGGGAGCGGCGCACCAGCGAGATCGCGCAGACCGTCGTCCTCGGCCTGTTCCCCACCTGGACGTCCACGATCACCGAGCACACGCTGGCCGCGGCGGACGAGTTCCTGCGCCGGCAGGATGTGCCGCGCGCCCTGCGCCGCCTCGTCAGCGAGGGACGCGCGGACGTGGCACGGGCGCTGCGGGCGCGGGAGGTCGACCGCCGGGCCGGCTGAGCCGAGCCCGGCGCCGGCCGGTGCGGCGGGAGACGGTCAGGCCCGGCCGGTGCCGCGGGAGACGGTCAGACCCGGCCGGCCGAGTCGGCCAGCATGCGCAGTCCCGCGACCAGCCCGCCGACGAGGTCGCCGTTGCTGAACGAGGCCCGCAGCGACAGCGCCGCCAACGCGCAGGCGCGGTTCGGCAGCCGTTTCGACGACTCCGGCCCGGTGACGATGTGGAGCACTCGCTGTCCGGGCGACACCGCGATGAGGACGGCGTCGTCGGTCAGCCGCTCGAACAGCGCCTCCGCGTGCGCGCGTGCCGGTTCCTTGAGCTCGCCGACGTAGACGGCGAAGACGAGTCCGGTCTCACGGCTGGAGAGCGTGAGCGCCTCGTCGAGCCGGGTCAGTTGGCGCGACGTGAACGGCGCCGAGGTCGAGGACGTCCCGACGGGTCCGTACTGCAGCTGGGTCCGGGTGCTGGACACCTCACCACTCACCGCTGGCACCTCCGGTGGCCGTCGTGGTCGACGTGGCGCCCTCGATCTGCGCCCGCGCGGGTGCCGGGTTGGGCAGCGCTTCCGGATGCGGGACGTACCAGACCGGAGCGTGATTCCACGGCCGCCCGGGTCGATACCGGGCGTTCTGCCTCGTCAGTGAGCGTCCGTAGACGCCGAGGAAGAGCACCAGGATGATCAGCAGCGGAATCCCGGCGTAGACGAGCGCAACGCTCAAGGGGCTCACCGGATCACCGTAGCGAACCGGTTCTGGCTATCGACGCCAGATCTCAGGCACCCGTTCGCGCCATGGCTGCGCGGCTTCCAGCTGCGCGGCCAGCGAGAGGACCAGCGCATCGTCGCCGGGGCGGCCCGCGAGCATCACGCCGATCGGCAGTCCCGAAGAAGTGGCGTGTAGCGGCAGCGAGATCGCGGGCGAGCCGGTCGTGTTGTACATCGACGTGTACGGCGTGTAGCGCTTCTGCCGCTCGAAGTCGGCCGCGGGATCGCCGTCGGCGCTGAACCAGCCCACCGGCCGCGGGAGCATAGCGACGGTCGGGACGAGGACGGCGTCGAACCCGGCGTGTGCGGCGATCCCGCGCCGGGCGTAAACGTTCAGCCAGCCCAGCGCCGCCGCGAACTGCGGTCCGGATATTGCTCGTCCGCGCTCGCGCAGATGACGGGTGAGCGGCCGGAGGTCGTCCTCGCCGAAGTCCGGGACCGGCACGCTCGCCGCCGAAACACACCACACCGTCTCGAAGTGCGGCACCGCCTCGGCCGGCACGGGGGCGCGGGTGTCGACCACCTCGTGGCCGAGGTCCGCGAGCAGTCGGCTCGCGTCCTCCCAGGCCGAGCGCACCTGAGGATCGAGGTCGGTCTCCATCGGCGAATCGAGATAGCGGCCGATCCGCAGCCGTCCCGGGTCGCGGTCGCACTCGGTGCGGAAGGTCCGGCCGGCCGGCAGCGGCGGCGGACGGTCCGGGTCGCCCGGCTGCGGAACGCTGACCGCGTCGAGAAACGCAGCCGCGTCGCGGACGGTCCGGGCCAGCGGCCCCAAGACGCCGAGTCGCGTGGCGTCGAGGTCCAGCGGCCCGCGGGACACCCGTCCTCGCGACGGTTTGAACCCCACCAAGCCGCAGGCCGAGGCCGGAATGCGGATCGACCCGCCGCCGTCGCTGCCCTGCGCGACCGGCACGAAACCTGACGCGACCGCAGCGGCGGCGCCGCCGCTGGAACCGCCGGCGAGCCGGCCGGGATCCCACGGCGTGCGGGCCGGCGGGCCCAGGTCGGTCTCGGTGTAGCAGGGCAGCCCGAACTCCGGCGTCGACGTCTTGCCGATGCTGATCAACCCGGCGGCCCGCATGAGTTGCACGACATGGTCGTCGTAGTCGGGGACGAAGTCGGCGTAGGCGCGCGAGCCGAGCGTGCTCGGCACGCCCTTGACCGCGTTCAGGTCTTTCACCGCCGTCGGGACCCCCGCCAGCGGCGGGATCGGCGCTCCCGCCAGCAGCGAGTGCTCCGTCGCGGCGGCCTCGGCCAGCGCCGCCTCCGGGGTCAGCCGCACGAAAGCGCCGACGTCGCCATCGAGACGGTCCGCGCGGTCGAGGCAGTGGCTGACGGCCTCGGTCGGGCTGACCTCGCGTCGGCGCACCGCCGCCGCGAGCTCGAGCGCCGTCAAGTCATGCAGCTGCGCCACTGACAGGTCAGACGGCAGGGGCGACGACGAGGTCCATCTCGCCGGCCGACCAGCTCAGGTACCGCTGCCAGGACGGCTCCTTCCTGGCCCAGCCCATGACCACCGCGACTGTCGCCGGCGGCTGCGTTGGCGGCGCCGCGAGCTGCCAGCCCATCTCGGTCAGCAGCCGGTCGCCCTTGCGGTGGTTGCAGCGGGCGCAGGCCGCGACGACGTTCGTCCAGACGTGCTGCCCGCCGCGCGAGCGCGGCCGCACGTGATCGATGGTGTCAGCGCGGTTCCCGCAGTAGGCGCACTGGTGACCGTCACGATCCAGGACGGCCCGCCGGGTGAGTGGCACCTCGCGGTGATAGGGCACCCGCACGTAGTGCGAGAGCCGAACGACCGACGGCACGGGCATCTGCAGCCGGGCCGAGTGCATCACCGTGTTCCCGGCCTCGATCACCACCGCCTTCTCGGCCAGGACGAGGACGACCGCACGGCGCAGCGGCACGACGCAGAGCGGCTCGTACGTCGCGTTGAGCACCAGCGCTCCGGCCACCGATCACCTCCGCCCTGGGAACAGTGAACCGGACGCGGCGTCCCGACGCATCCCTGTTGCGCCGTTCCGTCCTGCGATCGTCTCCGGGG
Organism: Jatrophihabitans sp.; assembly: GCA_025924515.1. Lineage (GTDB taxonomy): Bacteria > Actinomycetota > Actinomycetes > Mycobacteriales > Jatrophihabitantaceae > JAICIE01. The sequence goes on from JAICIE010000003.1 coordinate 14,796, forward strand.
CCCGACCGGACGGACGGCACAATGAGGACGTGTCCTCCTCCTCGGCCGAACCGGCGACCTCCTCCGCCGGCAGCTTCTACGAGGCGGTGGGCGGCGAGCAGACCTTCCGCCGGCTGGTCGAGCGGTTCTACGCCGGGGTGTCGGCGGACCCGGCGCTGCGCGCCCTGTATCCCGAGCAGGATCTCGGCCCGGCCGCCGACCGGCTGCGCATGTTCCTGATCCAGTACTGGGGCGGACCTTCCACCTACAGCGAGCGGCGCGGCCACCCGCGGCTGCGGATGCGGCACGCGCCCTTCGCGATCGGCATCGCGCAGCGTGACGCGTGGCTGCGGCACATGCGCGAGGCGGTGGTATCGCTGGCGCTGCCTGCGGAGCTCGAGCGGCAGCTGTGGGACTACCTCGTACGGGCCGCGGAGTCGCTGCGAAACGTCCCCGGTTAAGGGTGGCCCGAGCCGCTCCGTCAGACTGAGGACGTGACCACAAGCGCTTCCGGGAACCGTCCCTGGTGGACCTCCGCGGTGATCTACCAGGTCTATCCGCGCAGCTTCGCCGACAGCGACGGCGACGGCAACGGCGACCTCTCGGGCATCTGCGAGCGCCTTGATCACCTGGTGGACCTGGGCGTCGACGGCTTCTGGATCTCGCCCTTCTACCGCTCGCCGATGGCCGACGGTGGTTACGACGTCTCCGACCCCACCGACGTGGACCCGATGTTCGGCACGCTCGACGACTTCGACGCGCTCCTGGCCGCCGCGCACGAACGCCGGCTGAAGGTGATCGTCGACATCGTCCCCAACCACTTCTCCGACCAGCACGTGTGGTTCCAGCAGGCGCTCGCCGCCGCGCCCGGCTCGCCGCAGCGGGCGCGGTTCATCTTCCGGCGCGGCCGCGGCGAGCAGGCGGAGCTGCCGCCGAACAACTGGCCGTCCGTCTTCGGCGGTCCGGCCTGGCACCGGCTGCCCGACGGCGACTGGTACCTGCACCTGTTCGCTCCCGAACAGCCCGACCTGGACTGGACGAACCCCGAGGTGCAGGCCGAGTTCGAGCGGATCTTCCGGTTCTGGCTCGACCGCGGCGCGGACGGCTTCCGCATCGACGTCGCGCACGGCCTGGCCAAGCCGGAGGGACTGCCCGACTTCGACCTCTCGGTGATCCCGTCGCACGCCGAGGGCGCCGCGATGCCCTCGCCGCACGACGTCCGGTGGGACCGCGAGCACGTGCACGACTATCACCGGGCGCTGCGCACCGTCCTGGATTCCTACGAGGGGTCTCGCATGGCGGTCGGCGAGACGTGGGTGCCGGACGCGGAACGGCTGGCCCGCTATGTGCGCAAGGACGAGCTGAACCTGACCTTCAACTTCGACCTTGTCGAGGCGGAGTGGAGCGCGGTCGCGTTTCGCAAGGCCATCGACGACGCGCTGACCGCGATGTCCGAGGTCGAGGCGGTGTGCACCTGGGTGCTCGGCAACCACGACGTCGACCGGCCGGTGACCAGGTACGGAGGCGGTGTACGGGGGCTGGCGCGGGCGCGCGCCGCGGCGCTGGTGCAGCTCTCGCTGCCCGGCGCGGCGTACGTCTACAACGGCGAGGAGCTCGGCCTACCGAATGTCGACCTGCCGGACGAGGCCCTCAAGGACCCGACCTGGCAGCGCAGCGGCCACACCGACCGCGGGCGCGACGGCGAGCGCGTACCGATCCCGTGGTCGGGCACCTCACCGCCGTACGGGTTCAGCACCGCCGCCACGACCTGGCTGCCGATGCCCGAGGGATGGGGCCCGCTGACCGTGGCCGCGCAGCGCGAGGATCCGGAGTCGACGCTGTCGCTGTTCCGCCGGGCCTTGCAGCTGCGCCGCTCGCTCCTGGCGTTCGGCAACCCCGCACTGGACTGGGTGGACGCGCCCGGTGAGACGGTCGCGTACCGACGCGGCGACCTGCTGGTCGTGCTGAACGCCGGAGCCGAGCCGGTGCGCCTGCCCGCCGGCGAGGTGCTGCTCAGCTCCGGACCGCTCGGCGACGCGACGCTGCCCGCGGACACCGCCGTGTGGCTGCAGGGCTGAGCGCTACCCGGCCAGCATGAGCGCCGTTCCCGGACGCTCGGCGTAGACCGACCCGTACAGCCCGGCGACCCGGACCCAGCGCCCGCAGACGTCCACGGCGACCTCCGTGCCGGGCGGCGCGAAGCCGAGCCGGCGCAGGGCCGACAGCGTTCGCAGCGACACGACAACCGCGCCGACGCGTTCGTCGCTGACCTGCAAGGCCGGGGCGTCGAGTACGGCATCGGCCCGTCTGCGGTCGAGCCCGGCCGCGGCGCGGGCTCCGGTCTCGACCACGGCGCGGATCGCCTCGGCCGGCACGGTGTCGAGGCGCCGCCAGCCGGCCTGCGGAGGCAGCGTGCCGCGCCAGCGCTCGTCGCGCGGCTCCGGCGCGGCCGGACGAGTGCCGTCGAGCCAGGCGAGCAGGTCGCCGCCATCCACGGTGACGTCGATCCGCCCGGCGTCGGGGTCCTCGGCAGCACTGCGAACCGTTCGGCCGGCGAGCACCCCGAACGGCAGCCGCAATACGGCGCTGGACCGGCCGCCCCAGCGGCGCAGCCGCACCGGTATCGCCGGGTCGAGTTCGATCGCGCGCCGGACGGCCGGCGCGAGCTCGACCAGTTCCCGCCGCGCCGCAGCGAGCCCCGCGGCCGCGGCACTCACCGGCGACCGCCGGTGGGGGCCGCATCCGGCTGCGGCGACTCGTCGAGGAAGCCGGCGAGGATGCCCCGTTCCTCCGCGGTGATGCGCCGCGGCCGGTCGGTCCGGAAGTCGAAGGTCACGCAGGTGGTCGCCGCCCGAGCGGCGAGCACCGGCCCGTCGTAGACCTCGTACCGCACGGTGAACCGGGCACCCGCCAGCTCGTCGATCCACAGTTCGAGCCGGAGCGGCTCGGGGTGGTACACGACCGGCCGCAGATAGTCGATCTCGTGCCGGGCGATCACCGTGCCGTCCGAGAAGCCGCTGTGGCGGTGAAAGAACATAACCACCCGGGCCTCCTCGAGGTAGGCGAGATACGCGGAGTTGTTGATGTGCCGGTAGGCGTCCATGTCCGACCAGCGCATGTGCACCTCGTGCACGAACCGGGCCACGCCGTCCTCAGTCGCGGGTGAGCTTGCGGTAGGTCATCGCGTGCGGTCGGGCCGCCTCCGCTCCGAGCCGCTCGACCTTGTTCCTCTCGTACGACTCGAAGTTCCCCTCGAACCAGAACCACTTCGCCGGGTTGGCGTCGTCGCCCTCCCAGGCCAGGATGTGCGTCGCGATCCGGTCGAGGAACCACCGGTCGTGGCTGGTGATCACGGCGCAGCCGGGAAAGTTGAGCAGTGCGTTCTCCAACGACCCCAGCGTCTCGACGTCGAGGTCGTTGGTGGGCTCGTCGAGCAGCAGGACGTTGCCGCCCTCCTTCAGCGTGAGGGCCAGGTTCAACCGGTTCCGCTCGCCTCCGGACAGGACCCCGGCCGGCTTCTGCTGGTCGGGACCCTTGAACCCGAACGCGGACACATACGCCCGCGACGGCATCTCCACCTGACCCACGTTGATGTAGTCCAGGCCGTCCGAGACCACCTCGAAGACCGTCTTCCTCGGGTCGATCCCGGCTCGGGACTGATCGACGTAGCTCAGCTGGACCGTCTCGCCGATCCGCAGCTCTCCCGCGTCGGGCTTCTCCTCCCCGACGATCATCCGGAACAGCGTCGTCTTCCCGACGCCGTTGGGTCCGATGACGCCGACGATCCCCCCTCGCGGCAGCGAGAAGGAGAGATCCTTCATCAGCAGTTCGCCTTCGAAGCCCTTGTCGAGATGGCTGGCTTCGACGACGAGGTTGCCGAGCCGCGGACCCGGCGGGATCTGGATCTCTTCGAAGTCGAGCTTGCGGGTCTTCTCCGCCTCGGCCGCCATCTCTTCGTAGCGCTGCAACCTGGACCGGCTCTTGGCCTGCCGCCCGCGGGCGTTCTGCCGCACCCACTCCAGCTCGTCCTGCAGGCGGCGCTGCAGCTTGGCGTCCTTCTTCCCCTGGACGCTGAGGCGCTCGGCCTTCTTCTCCAGGTAGGTGGAGTAGTTGCCCTCGTAGGGGTAGGCGCGGCCGCGGTCGAGCTCGAGGATCCACTCGGCCACGTTGTCGAGGAAGTAGCGGTCGTGGGTGACGGCGAGGATCGTGCCGGGATAGCGCGCGAGATGCTGTTCGAGCCACTGCACGCTCTCCGCGTCGAGATGGTTCGTCGGCTCGTCGAGCAGCAGCAGGTCCGGCTGCTCGAGCAGCAGCTTGCACAGTGCCACCCGCCGCTTCTCGCCGCCGGACAGCTGGGGAACCGCAGCGTCGCCGGGCGGACAGCGCAGCGCGTCCATGGCCTGCTCGATGCGGCTGTCGAGCTCCCAGCCCTCGGCGTGGTCGATCTTCTCCATCAGCTCGCCCTGCTCGGTGAGCAGCGCGTCGAAGTCGGCGTCGGGCTCGCCCATCGCGGCGGACACCTCTTCGAACCGGGTCAGCCAGCCGCGAACCACGGCGACCGCGTCCTCGACGTTGCCGCGCACGGTCTTCGCCTCATCGAGCCGCGGCTCCTGCTGCAGCAGGCCGACGGTGGCACCCGGCGCGAGGGTCGCGTCGCCGTTCGACGGTTGGTCGAGCCCGGCCATGATGCGCAGGACGGAGGACTTGCCCGCGCCGTTCGGGCCGACGACACCGATCTTGGCGCCCGGCAGGAACGACAGGGTGACGTCGTCGAGGATCACCTTGTCGCCGTGCGCCTTGCGCACCTTGTACATGGTGTAGATGAACTGGGCCACTGTCCGTCCTCGCCGTTGTCCGTGCCGGTACGTCCAGTGTCCCAGTCAGTGCCAGCAGGCCGGCCCGCCACCCCTCGGCCCACGCGGGCCTGCCGGGGCGCGTTACACGGCCGCGAAGGCGCGTTCGGCGTCCTCCTCCTCCGCGGGCCGGCCGGCGAACGGCTCCTCGCTCTCGCCGCCGAGGTAGTGGTCGCTGTCATCGGCCGGCAGGCCCTGCTCGTCGAGCGCCACCGCGGGCAGCGGCCCGCGGTCTGCCTTGCTGAAGACCGTGGTGCCCCGGGTCAGGTCGTGCCCGACGCTCACCGCGTCGATCTCGTAGGTCGTGTACTTGACCTCGTTCTTCTCGTACTCGCGCATCTGCAGCCGTCCGGTGACGATCACCGGCTGACCCTTGAACACCGAGGCCGCGACGTTCTGCGCCAGAGCGCGCCAGCAGCTGACCGTGATGTACAGGGTGGGCCGGTTGACCCACTCGCCGCGCTGCGCGTCGTAGCGACGCGGCGTGGACGCGACCCGGAAGCTGGCCACCGCGTGGCCGTTGCCGGTGCGGCGCAGCCGCGGCTCGTCCGTCGCGTTTCCCATGATCGTCGTGAGCGTCTCCATCGTCCTGCCTCTCGTTTCCGGGATCCCGGCGCCCGCCCTGGGCTGCGCCAAGACAACCGCGCTCGGCGGACGTGCGGCGCGCGCGGAAGCCGGGCTGTGGAGGGCCGCCCGTGCTGTGGATGAACCGGCGCGGCCCATCGCCCGACTGTGCTAATGCGTTGTCGGGTGGCCGGTAGCCTGAGGCGCCTCGGCCCCCGTAGCTCAGCGGATAGAGCTGCCGCCTTCTAAGCGGTAGGTCGCAGGTTCGATCCCTGCCGGGGGCACACTGCCGGGGGCGCAGCAGGCGGGTGGCGCAACAGCCGGGGGCGCAACAGCCGGGGGCGCAAGGGCTCTGCCGTGAGCGCAGGCCGTTGGCGATTTTGACCCGCTCTGCAATAATTGCTTTGCGCAAAGAACTGGCGGAACGCCCCGACGGGCATCCCGCGCCGAACGACGCAGTAAATGACGCCACGGCGTTCCGCCGGCTGGTGAAGCTCCACCGCCTCCCCATCTCACCGACCGCGGAGCGGCATGCGCGTTCTCTTCGTGCACCCCAGCGCGCTGATGTACTCCAGACTCTTCCTGCGGCTCGAGCCGCTCGGTCTCGAGCGGGTGGCCGCCGCAGCCCGGACGGCGGGGCATGAGGTGCGGATCGTCGACCTGCAGGTGTTCTCGCACGACGAGCTCTGGCGCCAGATCGCCGAGTTCCGACCCGAGGCCGTCGGGTTCGGGCTGAACTACCTGGCCAACGTGCCGGAGGCACTCGAACTGGCCCGCGACATCAAACGCCGCTTGCCCCCCTGCTTCGTCTTCGCGGGCGGCCACTCCGTGTCATTCATCGCCCGCCACGTGCTCGAGCAGGCCGACGGCGCGCTGGACGCGGTATTGCGCGGGGAGGGCGAGATCGGCGCACCGGCGCTGCTCGACGCCCTGCCCGATCACGGCTGGTCGGACGTGCCGGGGCTCGTCGGGCTGGAGGGCGACGGGCCGCCACCGGCGATGCTGGAGTCCATCGACGAACCGCGCCCGGCGCGCGACCTCACCCGCCGTCGCAACAAGTACTTCATCGGTGTCCTCGACCCCGCCGCGTCTGCGGAGTTCACCCGCGGCTGTCCGTGGGATTGCTCGTTCTGCTCGGCCTGGACCTTCTACGGCCGCCGTTACCGACGGATGTCCCCCTCGGCCGCGGCGGACGAGATCGCCGGTATCGCTGAGCCCGGTGTGTTCCTGGTCGACGACGTGGCGTTCATCCGTCCTGAACATGGGGACGCGATCGCAGCCGAACTGGAGCGGCGGCGGGTGCACAAGGAGTACTACCTCGAGACCCGCGCCGACGTCCTGCTCCGGCATCCGGAGGTGTTCGAGCGGTGGCGCCGACTCGGGCTGAACTACATGTTCCTCGGCATGGAGGCCCTCGACGAGGAGGGCCTCGACCTGTTCCGCAAGCGGGTCAGCCCGGATGAGAACATCCGCGCGCTCGAAACCGCGCGGCGGATGGGGCTGACCGTGGCGATCAACCTCATCGTCGACCCGCGGTGGGACGCGCGGCAGTTCGAACTGGTCCGGCAGTGGGCCCTGTCCGTGCCGGAGATCGTGCATCTGACCGTGATGACGCCTTATCCGGGCACCGAGATCTGGCACACCGAGTCGCGCAAGCTGACGACCCGCGACTACCGGCTCTTCGACATCCAGCACGCAGTCCTACCGACCCGGCTGCCCCTCGCCGAGTTCTACCGGGAGCTCGTGCGAACGCAGTCCGTGATCGCCCGCAAGCACCTGGGCGTCGCTGCGGTGGCGCAGACGCTGGGGATTCTCACTCGCCAACTTCTGCGCGGCCAGACGAACTTCGCCCGGATGATCTGGAAGTTCGACAAGGTCTACAACGCCGAGCAGCAACTGCGCGATCACGCCGAGCCGGTGCACTTCGAGCTACCGCTCCCGCGGCACCACGAGATCAACCCGCGCGCCCGGGCCGAGCTCTACGTGCACCCGGCGCACGGCTGACGCCGGGAGTCGCCGGATCGGCGTGCGACCCGGTGGGTGCATCGGGACTAGCTCTCCGGCGGCGCGACGCCCAGGCGTTGCAGGAGGTACAGGAAGGACGCGGCGAAATCGTTGTCGCCGCACTCGGCACGCAGCCTGTCCCAGTCGACCTGTTCACGAACGGCCCGGGCCGCCGGCAACAGCGCGGCGAAGTCGCAGTAGTGCTCGGTCATCGAGCGCAGTTTCGAGGAGAAGACGTCCGTCGCGGGCAGGACGGGCAGGCGGATGCCGAGAAGCTCTACGTTCTCCGCCCGGGCGAGCAGGTGCTCGTCGACCGGAACGCCGACGATCCGGTGCAGGACGTCGACGACGGCGTCGTCGAGGCAGGCCTTGAGCAGCCAGTCCTCCGGAGGGCGGTCGACCTCGAACCCGGCCTCGGCGAGCACCTTCGCCGCACGGTCGGCGTCGGACTCCAGGACCGCGTAATCCACGTCGTGGGTCGGCTCGGGTCCGCCGTGCGCCCACAAGGCGTAGCCGCCGGCGAGGGCGAACGGCAACTCGGAGCGCTTGAGCGCCGAGCCGGCCCGCCGCAACGCCTCGCGCAGCAGTTCGGAGGTCGGGTCGGACACGGCGGCTCCTCAAGATCGGGGGTCGTTAGCTGCATACCCCCCGCCGGGGAGGAACCCCGCGATGCGGTTCGCGACCTGCAACATCCTGCACGGACGGTCCCTGGCCGACGGGGCCGTCGACCTGGACCGGTTCGCCGCGTGCGTGCGCAGCCTGAACGCCGACGTCCTCGCTCTGCAGGAGGTCGACCGCGACCAGCCCCGGTCGCACTCCGCCGACCTGACCGCAGTGGCGGCCGAGGCGCTGGGCGCCGGCGAGCACGTCTTCGTGGCGGCGATCTCGGGGACGCCCGGAGCGACCTGGGTGGCGGCGACCGGGCGTGAGCAGCCGGGCAGCGCCGCGTACGGGATCGCGCTGCTGTCGCGTTACCCGGTGGACTCCTGGCAGTCGGTGCGGATGCCGACGATCCCGGTCCGCTTCCCTCTGTATCTGCGCGAGCCGCGCAAGTGGATCGTCTTCAACGAGGAGCCGCGGGCGGCCGCCATCGCCCGGGTGCGCACCCCGGCGGGCCCGGTGACGGCCGTCAGCACCCATCTGTCGTTCGTGCCGGGCTGGAATGTGTACCAGCTCTCGCGGCTCGTCCGCGACCTGCGGGCGTTCCCGGACCCGGTGGTCCTGATGGGCGACCTGAACATGGCCGGTGGCCGGCCCGCGCAGGTCACGGGCTACCGGGCGCTCGCCGAGGCCCCGACCTTCCCGGTGCAGCGGCCGAGTCGGCAGCTCGATCACATCCTGCTGCGCGGCTCATTCGGCGGTGCGCACCGCGGCAGAGCGGTCCCCCTCGACGTCTCCGACCACACCGCGTTGGTCGTCGACATCGACTGAGACCGGTCGTCGACATCTACTGACACAGCGCCGGCATCGGAAGGGTCACCCATCCAGAACAAGCCTGCGTGCGATGGGCACGCCCGGTCGGTAGGCCAGGTGCAGATAGCTCGGAGCGTCGAGGACGGCGAGATCCGCGCGCGACCCGGGCCGCAGCACACCGATGTCCGGCCGGCGCAGCGCACGGGCGCCGCCGGTAGTCGCCGCCGACACCGCTTCGGCGGGTGTCATGCCCATCTCGCGAACCGCGAGCGCGACCACGAACGGCATCGACGAGCTGAAGCAGGTGCCCGGGTTGCAGTCGGTGGCCAGCGCGACCGTGGCCCCTGCGTCGAGCAGGCGGCGGGCGTCCGGGTACGGCGAGCGGGTCGAGAACTCGACGCCGGGCAGCAGCGTCGCGACGGTATCCGAGCCGGCGAGGGCGTCGACGTCCGCGGGCGCGAGATAGGTGCAGTGATCAGCGCTCGCTGCGCCGACGTCGACGGCGAGGCGCACCCCGGGCCCGGCCGAGAGCTGGTTGGCGTGCACGCGGGGGAGCAGGCCGGCCGCCCGACCCGCAGCGAGCACCGCACGCGCTTCGTCCTGGTCGAAGGCGTGGCTGCTGGCGGGCTCGCAGAAGACGTCCACCCAGCGGGCGAGTGGCGCGCAGGCCGCCAGCATCCGCCCGGTGACCAGCCGCAGGTAGTCCTCCCGGGAACGTCCCGCCGGCACCACATGCGCGCCCAGGTAGGTGGTCTCCGACGTCACCTCGCCTGCCAGCCGCAGCAGCCGGGCCTCGTCCTCGACGTCGAGTCCGTAGCCGCTCTTGATCTCGACGGTGGTCGTGCCCTGCGCGGCCAGTTCGGCGACGCGCGCGGCCAGCAGGGCGCGCAGCTCGGCGTCCGTGGCGGCGCGCGTGGCGGCGACCGTGGCGGCGATTCCGCCGCCGTCGTACGGTTGCCCGCTCATCCGCGCCGCGAACTCCGCAGCGCGGTCCCCGGCGAAGACCAGGTGCGAGTGCGAGTCCACGAAACCGGGCAGCACCGCGCGTCCGGCAAGGTCGAGCGCCCGGTCGGCGGCCGGCGCGGCCGCGGCCGGACCCACCCACGCGATCCTGTCGCCCTCGGCGACGAGCGCCGCGGAGCCGACCAGTCCCAGCGGCGCGCCGCGGCCCGGATCGTTCGTGACCAGCTCGCCGATGCCCGTGACGAGGACCGCGCTCACTCGTCCTCCAGCGCGGCCACGGCGGCCTGGAGCAGCGCGCCGACGTCGCCGAGCCGGTGCCTGCCGCCGGACACGACGATCTGCCCGTCGACGACGACCGTGTCGACGTCGGCGGCGCCCGCCGCGAACATGACCTGCGCCGGGTCGGCTCCGGCCGTACGGACCGTGTCCATGCGTACCGCGACCAGGTCGGCACGGCACCCCGCGGCGATCTGGCCGGCATCGGGCCAGCCGAGGCTGGCGTGCGCGGTCATCGCGGCCAGCAACTCCGTCGGGGTGAAGCGGCCCCGCCGCCCCGACGCAAGGCGCTCGTGCGCCTCGACGCCGCGCGCCTCGGCGAACATATCGATCTGCGCATGCTGGTCGGTGCCGAGCGACAGGGACGCACCGGCGTCGACGAGAGCGCGCGCCGGACCGATCCCGTCGGCGAGATCCTGCTCGGTCGTCGGGCAGAAACACGCGGTCACCCGCGCGGCGCCGAGCAGCGCCACGTCCCGCTCGTCGAGATGGGTCGCGTGCACGACCGTGGTGGCCGGTCCGAGAAGTCCCTGCTCGGCCAGGAGCGCCGCCGGCGTGCGGCCGTAGTACCCCAGGGCGGCCTCGTTCTCCGCCGGCTGTTCGGACAGGTGCACGTGCAGCGGCGCATCGCCGGCGGCCCGGGCCACGACTGCCAGCGCATCGCGCGGAACCGCCCGCACCGAGTGCGCCGCTGATCCGATCCGGAACGCGGCGCTCGGCCGGAGCGCGGCCACCCGGGCGGCCCAGGCATCGGCGTCCGCGTCGGCGAAGCGGCGCTGCACCGGGTCGAGCGGGAGGTGCCCCGACGCGTCGAGCCCGCCGGCGAGGTAACAGGTGTCGAGCAGGGTCAGTCGGACTCCTGCCGCTTCGGCGGCCGCGCGCAGGGCCTCGGCCATGGCGTTGGGATCGGCGTAGGGACGCCCGTCCGGACCGTGGTGCAGGTAGTGGAACTCGCCGACCGAGGTGATGCCGGCCAGCGCCATCTCGGCGTAGACGGCGCGGGCCAGGGTCCGGTACGAGTCCGGGTCGAGCCGCCGCGCCACCGCGTACATCCGCTCCCGCCACGTCCAGAAGCCCCCGCCGTCGGCGTGGGTGCGGCCGCGCAGCGCGCGGTGGAAGGCGTGGCTGTGCGTGTCGGCGAATCCGGCGAGGACGACGCCCGGCAGCCGAACCGCGCCGAGCGGCTCGCCGCCCGTCGTCACCGCCCGCACGGCGCCGTCCTCGACCTCGATGCGCACGTTGCAGGCGAGGCCGTCCGGCAGCAGCGCCGTCGCCGCGAAGTAGGCCGTCATCCGGCGAACTCGGCGACGACCGCGGCCAGCGCGGCGACCCCGGCCAGACAGTCGTCGCGCTCCGCATGCTCGGCCGGGGAGTGCGACACCCCGCTGGGGTTCCGGACGAAGATCATTCCTGCCGGGACGCCGGCAGCGGCCAGGATCCCGGCGTCGTGGCCCGCGCCCGTCGCCAGCAGTGGCGCGTCGCCGAGCAGGGCCGCCAACCGGCCCGCGAGGGCGCCGTCGAAGACAGTGCGCGGTGTCCAGGACTCCTCGGTGAGCGTTCCGCCGAGCGCTTCGACCTCGCCGGCGAGCTCGTCCACGACGGCCCGCACGCGGCTCTCCTCGACAGCGCGGGCGTCGAGCCACACGCTGACCGAGGACGGCACGGCGTTGACCCCGTTCGGCCGCACCACCAGGCGGCCGCAGGTTGCCAGCGCGGCGTGGCGCTGCGCCGCTGCTCGGGCCTGCAGGACGACGGCGGCGGCGGCGACGACCGCGTCGCGGCGGTCGGCGAGCGCGGTGGTTCCCGCGTGATTCGCCTCGCCAGGAAGGTCCAGCCGCCAGCGGCCGTGCGGCCAGATCGACTCGCCGACCGCGACCGGCCGGCCGTCCGCTGCCAGCGCCCGCCCCTGCTCCACATGCAACTCGACGAAGGTGCCCACCCGCGCCAGCGCGGCCGGGTCGGCTGCCACGTCGGCGGGCCGGACGCCCGCGGAGCGCAGCGCGTCGGCGCGGCTGGTGCCGTCGGCGTCGCGCTGGGCGAGGGCGCGCTCGGGCGACAGCGCGCCGGTCAGCAGGCGGGATCCGGTGCAGGCAACGCCGAACCGGGCGCCCTCCTCGTCGGAGAAGCAGACCACGGCGACCGGTCGCCGCAGGGCGACGTCCCGGGCCCGCAGATCGTCGAGAGCCGCGAATGCCGAGACGACGCCCAGCGGACCGTCGAAGGCACCGCCGTCGGGCACCGAGTCCAGATGGGAGCCCAGCACCAGCCCGGGGCCGGCGGCGTCGGGATCGCCGGCCCAGGCCCACAGGTTGCCGGCGCGGTCGGGTGCGACCGGGAGGCCACGAGCCCCGGCTGCGGCGACGAACCAGTCCCGCAACTCGGCGTCGACCGCGGTCCAGGCGAAGCGGGCGTACCCCCCCGTCGCAGCGAGCCGGCCGATCGGAGCCAGCTCCGCCATGAGCGCGTCGAAGGACGCGGCCGCTGCCGCCGACGGGGGATGCGCCACCCGACCATCCGACCGCACACCGGGGGCCGCCACCACCCCGCCCCGGCGCGGTACCGAATACGAGACGCACCGCCGACCGCGCCGCACCCGCCGAGGAATCGAAGCGCAGCCGCGCGGCGGACGGTTGCTACTTCTTGCGGGCCCTGGCGGTCTCGCGGCGGCTCGCCTTCTGCAGCGCGTCGACCAGCTCCTGCTTGGTCATCCTCGACCGCCCCGGGATGTCGAGTTCCTTGGCACGGGCGCGCAGATGGCTGACGGAAGCGTTGGCGTCGACCCCGCCCGCGGTCTTCCCTCCGCGCCGGGCCGCGGCGCCGGTCCTGGCCGCCTGCTCGTCGGAGGGCCCTTTCTTGCCGTCCTCCTTCGGCTCCCAGTGGTCGCCCACCTTCTCGAAGGAGTGCTTCAACGACGAGAAGGCGGTGCGGTGGGCCCGCTCTCCCTCGCCGTACTGCTCGACGGCGGAGTCGTGCGTCTTTCCCCACGTCTCCTGCGCCTTCTCCGGCGACCGTTGCAAGGTCGAGGGCAGATCCTTCTTCGCCACCATCGGTGCGCACCTCCTCGTGCCCGACGCGTCCTGCCCGGTTATGCCCTGAGTGTTCCCAGACGGCGGCGCGGACAACGGGATCCGATCACTGCGCGAGAGGCAACTCGGCGGCCAGTTCGTCGACGATCTGCGCCAACTGGAAGTCCAGCGCCGTGACGCCGCCAGCGCTGTGCGTCGAGAGCGAGACGTCGACCCACCGCCACCGCAGGGCGAGGTCCGGATGGTGGTCGAGCTCCTCGCACCGCGGTGCCAGGCGGTTCACGAAGTCGACCGCGGTCAGGAAGTCGGCGAACTCGATCGAGCGGGCGAGCGCTTCGGCGCTCCCCCGCCAGGCACCGTGGAGTCCGGCCAGGCGCTGGGCGATCTCGTCCTCGCCGAGGCGTTCGCGTGCCATCCGTCCCGTCCTCTCTGCCCTCAATCCTGCGTGGGGCGACGATCAACGTAAGGCCGAGGTAATAGCCTCGGCCAGGTGACCGACCGTCTGGTGTGGATCGACTGTGAGATGACCGGCCTCGATCTCGCTCGCGACGCGTTGATCGAGGTGGCCGTGCTCGTTACCGATCCGGATCTGACGGTGGTCGACGAGGGACTCGACCTCGTCATACACACCGCCGACGAGGTGCTGGACACCATGGTCCCGTACGTGCGGGAGATGCACGAGCGCTCCGGGCTCACCGAGGCAGTGCGCGCGTCGACGCTGACGCTGGGCGAGGCCGAGAAGCAGCTGACGGACTACGTGCGCGGGCACGTCCCGGATCCGCGCAGCGCTCCGCTGTGCGGCAACTCGATCGCGACCGACCGTGGCTTCCTGCACCGCGACATGCCGTCGCTCGACGACCATCTGCACTACCGGATGGTCGACGTGTCGTCGGTCAAGGAACTGGCGAAGCGGTGGTACCCCCGGGTGTATCAGTCGCAGCCCGCCAAGGGTCTGGAGCACCGCGCGCTCGCCGACATCCGCGAGAGCGTTCGGGAGCTCGCCTACTACCGGCGGACGCTGTTCGTTCCGCCGCCGGGGCCCAGTCTCGAGGACGCGCGGGCCGCGGCCGCGGCGGTCACCGAGGAGATCGGTACGGATCTGAACGGTTCGGTAGACTGACGCGGCTGCCCGGCAGTCCTGCGGGCACATGGTGGGTGTAGCTCAGCTGGTAGAGCACTGGGTTGTGGTCCCAGGTGTCGCGGGTTCAAGTCCCGTCACTCACCCGGGTCGGGGTGCCGCGTCCGCCGGTGATCAACCTCGCGGCGGCCCGGCTCGGTCACGGGGGTACCGCTGATGACGGACACGGTGGCGTACACGCCGGCGCAGGCGGTGGCGCTCATGGCCGACCGGGTACGGCAGCTGGCCGACTCGCCGCCGGTCGACGAACTGCTGCAACGCGCGCTGGAGCTCGCGATCGAGACCGTGCCCGGCTGTGAGGAGGCCGGCATCTCACTCGTCCGCAAGAGCCAGATCGAGACGCCGGCGAGCGTCGGGTCGCTCGCGGCCAAGTGCGACCGGCTGCAGCAGGAGCTGGGCGACGGGCCCTGCATCGCGGCGCTCGCCGAGGCCGATCTCGTCCGGATCGACGAGATGCTCGGGGAGGAGCGCTGGCCCGACTTCGCCGCGCGGGCCGCCGCTCTCGGGGTGCACAGCCTGCTGGCCGTGCGGATGGCAACGCCGCGCGACCGGGAGTGCGCACTGAACCTCTATGCGACCACGCCCCGGGCCTTCGACCGCGACTCCGAGCTGCTGGCCACCGCCTACGCCACTCACGTGGGGATGTTGCTCGCCACGCAGGACAAGGAAGCCAACCTGCGGGCGGCGATCCGCTCCCGGGAGTCCATCGGGCAGGCCATGGGCATCCTCATGGAGCGGCACCGGATCACCGCGAGCGAGGCGTTCGACCTCATCGTCCACGCCTCCCAGCACACCAACGTCAAGCTGCGCGAGATCGCGGAGGAATTGGTGCAAACCGGCGCGCTGCCGCGAGGCTGACCGGGCTCGCCCGCCTACCGGCCGGCCGGCAGCACCTGCTCGTCGGCGGCGGTCGGCACCAGCAGCAGGTCCTCGAGCAGACCGTCCGCCGCGAGCGCTGCGCGCACCACCGCAGCGACCCCGGTCAGGATCAGCGTGCCGCGGCGCTCGAGAAAGGCCCGGTGCGCGCCGAGCAGGACGACGCCGGCGCTCGCGTCGATGGTGTGCACACCGCTGAGGTTCAGCCGCGCGAACCGGCGCCCGGCCCGCAGATGACCGTCGAGCACCTCACCCAGCAGCACGACGCAGCCAGCGCTCAGCTCCCCGATGACCCGCACCGATGCGCGCGTGGCATCGGCCGCCACCGTCCGGACGTCGAAATTCCCGGTGCCGGCCTGTTCGCTCTCGGCGACCGACCCGATCGACATGGAGCTCCTGTCCGTCGATCGTGGATCGGGCGAGATTGCGTCGTCCCCGAACGGCTGCGGCGAAGTCGAAGTCCGGAATTTCCGACCGCCATACGCCAATTTATCGACGAAACCGTGAGGTACAGGTGAGCGCGACCGTTCACGTGCGCGGAACGACCGGGTCCCCCGCCGGCTCCACCGTCGGTTCCGGCGGCCGGAAGTCGCCGAGTTTGCGGACCATCAGCGTGCGCAGGAAGCCCAGCAACATCCGTTCGTCGAGGTCGAGCCCGGGCGCACGCGGGAGGCGACGCTCGGCCAGGACCGCCGGGAAGGTCCCGTCGAGATAGGCCTCGACCACGTGCGGATGCACATAGTGCGACCGCGCGACCGCGCGGGTGTTCCGGAGGAACTCCGAAGCCGCGTCGACCGCCTCGAGCACCCGCTGGTCCGCGTCGGCACCGGGCGGCAAGTGGGCGCGGAGCGTCGCGAACGCCACCCGGGTGCCATGCCAGGTGCGGAAGTCCTTGGCGGTCACGCGGGCGCGGGCCAGATCGCCGAGCCGGTCGTTGAGCTCGTCGGCGGTGATCGCTTTGCGGTCGACGACGAACAGCCGCCGTCCCCGTTGGGTGAGCAACCGCTCGACGACCCGGGCGACCGCGCGGTCCGGCAGGACGGCTTGGGCCTGCTTGCCGGACTTGGCGGGGAAGTCGAAGTGCACCGCGTCGCCGTCGACGCGCACATGCCGCTTGGTGAGCGTCGTCAGCCCGTAACTGTCGTTCTCCTCGGCGTACACCTCACTGCCCACCCGCAGGCCGCGGGCGTCGATGATCCGCAACATCGCGGCGAGCACCACGTGCCGGTCGAAGGTTCGGCGCCGCAGCTGTTCCTCGATCGCAGCCCGGACCGCCGGCAGCCGCGGGCCGAAGTCCACAAGGCGGTAGAAGTTCAGAAGATCGCGGAAGGTCCGCCAGTCCTGGTGGTAGAGGTACTGCTTGCGGCCCTTGTCGTCCTCTCCGGTGGCGAGGAGATGGCCGTTGGGATCGGAGCAGATCCACACCTGCGTCCAGGCCGGCGGGATGGCGAGCGCCTGCAGCCGCTCGCGGATGTCAGCGCCGACGGCGCGCTTGTCCGGGTCGAGATAGGCGAACCCGCGCCCGCGCCGGATCCGCCGGATGCCCGGTTCGCTGACGTCGACGTAGCGCAAGCCCGCGGCGGTCGCGCAGCGCTGGGCGTCCTCGTAGAGCTGGACGATCTGCTCGACGGTGAGCGGACGGCGCCCCCGCTCCGCGCGCGCCTCGGACAACCGCCGCTCACTCGGTGGCAGAAGGGACCTCGTCGGGGTCGAAGTCATCGACACCGGCCTCGAGGCGCTCCTGCTCGGCGCGGTGTTGCAGGTCGTCGTCGTTGAGCCTCGGCGGCTGCTTGCCGTGACCCTGCCGGTCGCGGGGTGCGCTCTCGGTCGGTTCGAGCACGTCGTCGAGCGTCGGGACGTCGTGGTCGGGAAGGTCGGGTCGCGAGCTCATGACGAGGTGATGTCCTCCAGATCGATGTCAGCTCAGCTTCCGGAGCGCCGGAAGCAGTTCCTGTTCGGCCCAGCCGAGAAACCCGGTTTGCGTGTCGGCGCCGATCTGCACGAGTGCGACGTCGGTGAAGCCGGCGTCGACGAACTCCTTGACCGCTTTGACGTGCGCGCCGACGTCCGGGCCGCAGGGGATGGAGTCGGCGACGTCCTCCGGCTTAACGAACTGGGTCGCGGCGGCGAAGGCCGCCGTCCCTGGAAGCTCGGCGTTGACCTTCCAGCCGCCGCCGAACCAGCGGAACAGCTCGTGGGCCCGCTTCACCGCCGCGTCCTCGGACGGATCCCAGCAGATCGGGACCTGTCCGATCCGAGGCTTGCCGGAGCCGCCGGCGGCGTCGTACTGCGAGACCAAGGACGGGTCCGGCTCGACGGCGATCATCGCGTCCGCGAAGTCGGCGGCGAGCCGGATGGACTGCTGCCCCGAGACGGCGATTCCGATCCGCGGCGGCGGGTCGCCGACGTCCCACAACTTCGCGGAGTCGACACGCAGATACCGCCCGGGGAAGTTGACGTACTCCCCGCCGAACAGCCCGCGGATGATCTGCACCGCTTCCTCGAACATCTCGTGGCGCACGTTGACCGGCGGCCAGCCGCGTCCGACGACGTGCTCGTTGAGGTTCTCGCCGGCGCCGAGGCCGAGCAGGAACCGTCCTTCGCTGAGCAGCCCGACGGTCGCCGCCTGCTGGGCCACCACCGCGGGGTGGTAGCGCATGGTCGGGCAGGTCACGTAGGTCATGAGGTCGACCCGCTCGGTGACCGAGGCCACCGCGCCGAGGGTGACCCAGGCGTTCGGCGAATGCCCCATGCTGTCGAGCCACGGGAAGAAGTGGTCGCTGATGACCTCGAACTCGAAACCGGCGCGCTCGGCGTGTGCCGCGTCCCGGACGAGCTGGCGGGGATCGGCCTGCTCGCACATCAGGGTGTAGCCGAATCGCGTCACGCCTGTCCCGTACCCGGCGGATCGGGCGCGCTACCGCCCGCCCGCCGCCTGCCTGCGGCGGTTGACGGTGATGTCCACCGCGGCCAGGACGAGTGACGCGACGACGAATGCGAGCGCGACCACAATGCCCCGCTCGAAGGACGAGGCGAAGTTCCCGCGGCTGTCCGCGAGGCGCGCGAAGAACGCCGCTCCGACGGCGGCGATCCCCACCGCCGAGCCGATGCGCTGACCCGTCTGCAGCAGGCCGCCTGCCGTGCCGGCCCGCGGCACCGGAACCTCCGAGAGGGTGAGCGTCTGGTTCGGCGCGATGACGAGCCCGCTGCCCAGGCCGGCGACGATCAGTGGTGCAAGGGTCGCCCACGCGGCGCCGTGCTGGGGGACCTCGTGGACGGCCAGGACGGACCCGGCGAACCCGGCCGCCACCATCCCGAGGCCGAGCGCGACAAGCGGACGGCCGAACCGGTGCACCACCCGGCCGCCGAGCCCTGCGGCCAGCGCCGACCCGAGCGCGAACGGCGTGATCGCGACGCCCGCGGCGAGCGCCGAGTATTTCAGCCCGTCCTGCAGATAGAGGGTGAAGACGAAGAACAGCGGGGTGAACCCGGCGAAGTAGACCGTGATCATGGACAGTCCGAACGTGTAGGACCGCCGAGAGAAGAGGCTGAAATCGACCAGCGGCTCGCGCCCGCGCCGGGCGTAGCCCAGATCCCAGGTCACGAAGGCGGCCAGCACGACGAGCGCGGCCGGCACCAGCAGCCACTTCTGCGCGGGCCACTCGCGTTCCTGGACGAACGGAAGCAGCAGCAGCACCGCCCCGGCACCGAGCAGGACGACACCGACGGGGTCGAGGTCGTGTCGACGTCCCGCTTCGGCGTGGGACGGCTTGGGCAGCAGCCGCCAGGCGAGCGGCATCGCCACCAGCCCGATCGGGACGTTGACGTAGAAGACCGCGCGCCAGCCCTCGGCGTCGCCGAACAGGGCGATGAGCAGACCGCCGAGCAGCGGACCTACGGCGGTCGAAATGCCGATGACCGCACCGAAGATCCCGAACGCCTTGCCGCGCTCCTTGCCGGCGAACATCTCCTGGATGACTGCGCTGATCTGCGGCGTGAGCGTGCCGCCGGCGAGGCCTTGCACGAGCCGCGCGATCACCAGGAAGAGGCTGCTCGGTGCCGCCCCGCACGCGGCGCTGGCCAGCGTGAAAAGGCCGAGCGCGGCCATGAAGACGGTGCGGCGGCCGCGGACGTCGCCCACCCGTCCGGCCGGCACCAGCAGCAGCCCGAACGTCAACGCGTAACCCGAAAGCACCCACTGCAGGTCGGTCTGCGGCGCCTTGAGGCCCGACTGGATCGACGGCAGTGCGACGTTCACGATCGAGACGTCGAGCAGGACCATGAACCCGCCGACGAGGCAGACAGCGAGCGCGCGCCAGCGGTTGGCGTCCGGCTGGGCGTCGGGAGATGCGTCCGTGGCGGACGGTTCTTGCACGCGCGTCATGAACGGACCAACCCCCGGTGACCTCAGCCGATGCCGCTCCTTCGCTACCCCCTGCGCGACGGCGGCCTAACGCTGATCGGACATCCCGTCCGACCGGTCAGGTCGCCGAACGGCTGCCGACCGTCACGACGGCCGGTGCAACGGCCGTAGCGACGGCCGGCCGGGACCCGCGGCGGCGCAATCGGCGCACGATCAGCAGCAGCAGCAGCGCGCCACCGGCGACCGCGGCGGTGCGGCGCTTGTCCTCCGCGGCCTTGGCCGCCACCGGACGCGCCACCTCGCCGGCCCGTGCCAGCGCCTGTTGCACCGGCTGGGGGGCCGACGCGGTGATCGCCTGCAACCGCTGGCCGGCCTTCGCCGACGCCTGGGCGGCGCGCTGCTTGGCCTGCGCCTTGACGTCGAGCTTGGCGCTCAGCGCGTCGACGGTGTCGGCCAACTCCGCGCGGGTGCGGTCGATCTCGGCCTTGATCTCATCAGGGTCGCTCATCAGGAATCCTCGGCATCTCGGGACGCAGCGCTCACGACCCTTCTGCTTCCCCGGTCACTCGGAGCGGTAACCCGCCTCCTCAGGCTGCAGCGCCCGGAACCACTCGATCGTCTGCTTGATCCCGGTGGGCCAGTCGACGGCGGGGCGCCATCCCAGCGCAGTCTCGATCAGCGTCGTGTCCGGCCGCCGGACCCTCGGATCGTCGACGACCGCCGGTATGAAGCTGACGTCCGACGACGAGCCGGCGGCGAGAATGATCTCCCGTGCGATCTCCAGGACCGTCATCTCGTCCGGGGTGCCGACGTTGACGGGACCGGCCAGATCGCTCGCGGCGAGCGCCAGGACGCCCCGCACGGTGTCCTCGACGAAGCAGACGGACCGGGTCTGCCGCCCGTCACCGGTGACCGTCAGCGGCTGGTCGGCCAGCGCCTGGCAGATGAACGTCGGAATGGCCCGACCGTCGTCCACACGCATCCGCGGCCCGTACGTGTTGAAGATGCGCACGATGCCGGTGTCGACGCCGTGGGCGGTGCGGTAGGCCGTCGTGAGCGCCTCGGCGAAGCGCTTCGCCTCGTCGTACACGCCGCGCGGCCCGACCGGGTTGACGTTTCCCCAGTAGGTCTCGGGCTGCGGATGGACCAGCGGGTCGCCGTACGCCTCCGAGGTCGACGCAAGGACGAACCGCGCACCTTTGTCCTTGGCGAGACCGAGTGCGTGCAGCGTGCCGATGCTGCCGACCTTCATCGTCGCGATCGGCAGCCGCAGGTAGTCGATGGGCGACGCCGGGGAGGCGAAGTGCAGGACCAGGTCGACCGGTCCCGGGACGTGGACGTAGTCGGTGACGTCACAGCGCACCAGGCGGAACCCGGGACGCTCGACGAGATGCGCGACGTTGGTCGGCGTGCCGGTGAGGAAGTTGTCGAGGCAGAGCACCTCGGTGCCCTCGTCGAGCAGTCGCTCACACAGCCAGGACCCCAGAAATCCCGCGCCCCCGGTCACGACCGCCCGTTCGAACTCGGACATTCCGCTCCTCTCTCCTCCTTGCCGTCCAGCCAACCAGAGCCGGCGGTACCCCGGTCAGGCGAGGTCGTCCCGGCGTGTCGACTTCGCAAACGCCGCATACCGGCCTGTTTGACCTTCGATAGTTTTCCGGCAAGGCTTGCCGGAGACAGTGAACTATGTTGCGGCCCCGACCGCCGTTGAGCACCCAGCGGCCCGGAGCCGGCGGACCGGTCCCGGTTGCGCCACTCTCGAGAGGACGTCGATGCGGGTCCTGGGCATCAACGCGATTTATCACGACCCGGCGGCGGCGGTCGTCATCGACGGCCGGGTCGTCGCGGCAGCCGAGGAGGAGCGGTTCAGCCGGCGCAAGCACGGCAAGCGCCCGGTGCCCTTCTCGGCCTGGGAGACCCCGGACCTCTCCGCACGCTGGTGCCTGGCCGAGGCCGGCATCACCGCCGATGACCTGGACGCGGTGACGTACTCCTTCGACCCGGCGCTGCACCCGGCACCGGAGCAGCTCGGCCTCGACGACCCGTGGGACTGGCTCCGGCACACCTATGCCGAGCGCGCCGGCGACTTGCTTGCCAGCGCCCTGCCCGGGCTCGACCCGGCGAAGCTGCAGTACGTTCCGCATCACGTCGCGCACGCCGCATCTGCCGCGCTCGCCGCGCCGTTCGGCGGAAGCTGCGCGGCGCTCGTCCTCGACGGCCGCGGCGAGCGGCACAGCCACCTCGCCGGCCACTACCGCGACGGCCTGCTGGAACCGCTGTTCTCCCAGTCGCTGCCGCATTCCCTCGGCCTGCTCTACGAGGACGCCACCGACCATCTCGGGTTCCTCCGCAGCTCGGACGAGTACAAGGTGATGGCCCTGGCCTCCTACGGCCGGCCGCGGCACCTCGACCAGTTGCGCGAGCTGGTGCACGCCACCGGCGACGGCGGGTTCGCCACCACCGGCGTGGACTGGAACGTCCTGGCCAAGCGCCGGGCGCCGGACGAGCCGTGGACCGAGGACCACGCCGATCTCGCCGCGAGCCTGCAGGCCGTCGTCGAGGAGGTGCTGCTCGACCTGGCGCGCTGGCTGCACGACCGCACCGGCGCCCGTGACCTCGCTCTGGCCGGCGGGGTGGCGCTCAACTGCGTGGCCAACACCCGGATCTTCGCCGAGACGCCGTTCGAGCGGGTGTGGGTGCAGCCGGCGGCCGGCGACGCCGGGACGGCACTCGGCGGTGCGTACACCGTCGCGGTGCAGGGTGGCGATCCGGTGCTCGGCATGCCGAGCGCCGCGCTGGGCCGCGGCTTCGCCGACGAGGAGATCGAGCAGGCCCTGCACACGGCCCGGGTGCCCTTCGAGCGCCCCGCCGACGTCGCCGAGGCGGTGGCGGAGGCCCTCGCGGCCGACGGCATCGTCGCATGGGTTCAGGGCCGCAGCGAGTACGGGCCGCGGGCGCTCGGCCACCGCTCGCTGCTGGCGCATCCGGGTCGACCGGAAAACCTGGCTCGGTTGAATGACGTGAAAGGACGCGAACAGTTCCGACCGGTCGCCCCGATGGTGCGGCTCGAGCGGGCCGGCGCCCTGTTCACCCGCGGGCCGATCCCGTCGCCGTACATGCTGTTCGTGCACGACGTCGTGCCGGAGTGGCGCGACCGGATCCCCGCCGTGGTCCACGTCGACGGCACCGCGCGCATCCAGACCGTCGATGCCGCCGACGAACCGGTGTTGGCACGGATGCTGGCAGGTTTCGAACGGCGTACCGGGCTGCCGGTCGTGGTGAACACTAGCCTCAACACCGCGGGACGTCCGATGGTCGACGATGTCAAGGACGCGTTGGAGTGCTTCGGCTCCACCCCGGTCGACCTGCTCGCGATCGGCCCGTTCGTCCTGCGCCGCGGGGCCGCATGACGTCCTTCTCCGTCGTTGTGCCGACCGTCGGCCGGCCGTCGCTGGAACAACTGCTGGGGTCGCTGCGCGACAGCGCCGGGCCGCGGCCGGAACGGATCGTCGTCGTCGACGACCGTCGCGGCGCGCCCGAGCCGTTGGCGCCGGCCGGGTTCGACTGGATCGACGACGTCCTCGCGGTGCGGCGCAGCGGGGGCCGCGGACCGGCCGCCGCCCGCAACGTCGGCTGGCTGTGCGCGTCGGGCGAGTGGGTCGCCTTCCTGGACGACGATGTGCAGGTCAGCGCGGACTGGGCCGCCGATCTGGAGCGCGATCTCGCCGGGCTCGACCCCGACGTCGCCGCCAGTCAGGGCCGGATCACTGTCCCGCTGCCGGCGCACCGCCCGCCGACCGATTGGGAGCGGGGCACGGCCGGGCTGCAGTCGGCGCGGTGGATCACCGCCGACATGGCCTACCGGCGCTCGGTGCTGCGGCAGGTGTGCGGCTTCGACGAGCGCTTCCCGCGCGCGTTTCGCGAGGACGCGGACCTCGCGCTGCGCGTCACGGACGCCGGCTACCGGCTGCTGCCCGGCTCCCGGCGCACGCTGCACCCGGTGCGCCCGGCGCCGTGGAATGCCAGCGTCAAGCAGCAGCGGGGCAACGCCGACGACGCGTTGATGCGGCGGCTGCACGGCCGGTCCTGGTACGAGCGCGCGGACGCCGCCGTGGGCCGGCGGCCGATGCATCTGGCTACGGTCGCGGCGGCGGCGCTCGGGGCCGCCGGACTGCTGCGCGGGCGGCGCGGCCTCGCCGCCGCCGGAGCCGGCGCGTGGGCGGCCCTCAGCACCGACTTCGCCAGCCGCCGCATCGTTCCCGGACCCCGCACGCCCGCCGAGATCGCGGCGATGGCGGCCACCAGCCTCGCCATCCCGCCCGCCGCCACATTCGCGTGGCTGCGCGGCTGCTGGCGGCACCGCGGGGCGCCGCCGTGGGCGGAGGTCGCACCACCGGCCCTCGCCGAGCCCGTCCTGGCGCAGCCTGTCGAGGCGGTGCTCGTCGACCGCGATGGAACGTTGATCCGTGACGTGCCCTACAACGGCGAGCCGGCGCGGGTCGAGCCGCTGCCCGGCGTGAGCGGCGCGCTGCAGCGGCTGCGCGCCGGCGGAGTCCGGCTCGGGGTCGTCTCGAACCAGTCCGGGGTCGGCCGCGGCCTGCTGAGCCGCGAGCAGGTCGACGCCGTCAACGCGCGCGTCGAGGACCTGTTGGGGCCCTTCGACGACTGGCACGTCTGCCCACACGCGCCGGAGGACGGGTGCGAGTGCCGCAAGCCGCTGCCGGGGATGGTCGCGGCCGCGGCCGCTGCTCTCGGCGTTCCGGTCGGGCGGTGCCTCGTCGTCGGCGACATCGGCGCTGACGTCGAGGCGGCCCGCGCCGCGGGAGCCGCCGCCGTCCTCGTCCCCACGGCCGCCACCCTTCCGGGCGAGATCGCGGCCGCCCCGGTGGTCGCCGGCAGCCTTGCCGATGCCGCTGACCTGGTGCTGCAGCGGATCGGGAGCCGGTCGTGAACGGGCGGTCGGCGCTGGTCGTCCGGCTGGACAGCATGGGCGACGTGCTGGTGTGTGGTCCGGCCGTCCGCGCGGTCGCCGCGACGCTCGACCGGGTGACCGTCCTCTCCGGGCCGCGCGGCGCGGCGGCGGCGCGGCTGCTGCCGGGCGTCGCGGACGTCGTCGTCTGGGACTGCCCGTGGATCTCGGCGGCGCCACGGCCCGTGAGCGCCGCCGCCGTCGGTGAGATCGTGGAGCGGATCCGCGCGGTCGGCGCCGACGAGGCGCTGGTGCTCACGTCCTTCCACCAGTCCGCGCTGCCGACCGCCCTCGTCCTGCGCCTGGCCGGGATCGGCCGCATCGCCGCGATCAGTGACGACTACCCCGGGAGCCTTCTCGACGTCCGGGTGCCCTCCCCCGCCGACGCTCCGGAGCCCGAGCGGATGCTCGCGGTGGCCCGCGCCGCCGGGTACGCCCTGCCGGGCGGCGACGCCGGGCGGCTGGCGGTCGTCGCGACCGCGGAGCCCCCCGGGCTGCCGGACGGTCCGTTCCTCGTGCTGCACCCCGGCGCCGACGCCCCGGCGCGGGCGTATCCCGAGCCGCTCTGGCGGAAGCTGGTGACCGAGCTGGCCGCAGCCGGGCACACGGTCGTGGTCACCGGCGGACCCGGGGAGACTCGGCTGACGTCCGCGGTCGCCGGCGCCGACGCCGTGGATCTGGGCGGCCGGCTGGACCTGGCCGCCCTCGCCGCGACGCTGCGCCGCGCCGACGCGGTGGTCGTCGCGAACACCGGGCCGGCCCATCTCGCCGCCGCGGTCGGCACGCCGGTCGTCTCGCTGTTCGCGCCGGTCGTCCCGGCGGTCCGGTGGGCGCCGTACGGCATCGCGCGGGTGCTCCTCGGCGACCAGGACGCCCCGTGCCGCGGCACCCGGGCGCGCGAGTGCCCGGTCGCCGGGCATCCCTGCCTGTCCGCGGTGTCGACGCAGGCGATCCGCGCCGCGCTGGAGGCGCTGCTGCCGGTGCCGGAGCGCGCCGCATGAGGATCCTGCTCTGGCACGTGCACGGCAGCTGGACGACCGCGTTCGTCCACGGAACGCACGAGTACCTGCTGCCCGTGCTCCCGGACCGCGGCCCCGACGGTCTCGGCCGGGCCCGCACCTGGGACTGGCCGGCGTCGGCGGTCGAGCTGCCGCCGGCGCGGTTGCGCGACGAGCAGATCGACGCGGTGATCCTGCAGCGGCCGTCCGAGCTCGGCCTCGTGCGCGACTGGACCGGCCGCGAACCCGGCCGCGACCTGCCGACGGTGTACCTCGAGCACAACGCGCCCGAACCGCACCCGGTGCACAGCAGGCACCCGCTCGCCGACCGCGACGACATCCCGATCGCGCACGTCACGTTCTTCAACGAGCTCTTCTGGGACAGCGGCCGCGCTCCGACCACGGTGATCGAACACGGCGTCGTCGATCCCGGGGAGCGCTACACCGGCGAGGTCGCGGCCTCGGCCGTGGTGGTGAACGAGCCGGTCCGGCGCGGACGGAGAGTCGGCACCGATTTGCTCGGCACCTTCGCCGCGGACGCGCCGGTCGACCTGTTCGGCAGCCTCGACGGCCCGTTGCCGCCGGGCGTCCGGCACCAGGGCGATCTGCCGCAGGCCGCGATGCATGTCGAGATGGCGCGCCGCCGGCTCTACCTGCATCCCGTCCGCTGGACCTCGCTGGGGTTGTCGCTGATCGAGGCCATGCAGCTCGGGATGCCGGTGGTCGCCCTCGCGGCCACCGAGGTGACAGAGGCGGTGCCACCGGCGGCGGGCGTCGTGTCGACCGATCGGACCCGGTTGCGCGGCGCGATCCGGACCTATGTGCATGATGCGGAGGCCGCCCGGCTGGCGGGCAAGGCTGCGCGCGCCTACGCCCTCGACCGCTACGGGCTGTCCCGGTTTCTTGCAGACTGGGACCGACTGCTGCAGGAGGTGACCCGATGAAGATCGCGATGGTGTCCGAGCACGCCAGCCCGCTCGCCGTCCTCGGCGGCGTGGACGCGGGCGGCCAGAACGTGCACGTCGCCGAGCTCGCGGCAGCGCTCGCCCGCCGCGGTCATGACATCACCGTGTACACCCGCCGCGACGACCCCGCGCTCGCGCCGCGGATTCCGCTGTGCCCCGGGGTCACAGTGGAGCACCTCGACGCCGGTCCCGCGCGCCCATTAGGCAAGGATGAGCTGCTGCCGCTGGTGCCGACCATGGCGGCCGAGCTCGCCCGCCGGATGGCCGCCGACCCGCCCGCCCTCGTGCACGCCCACTTCTGGATGAGCGGCCTCGCTGCCCTCGATGCCGCCGGGGATATGCCGGTGGTGCAGACCTTTCACGCCCTGGGCACGGTCAAGCGCCGCTGGCAGGGCAGCGCCGACACCAGCCCGCCCGAGCGGATCCCGCTGGAGTGCCGCCTCGCCTGCAGCGCGGACCGGCTCACCGCGTCGTGCACCGACGAGCTGCAGGAACTGGTGCGCATGGGCGCCGGCCGCTCCAAGATCGACATCGTGCCGTCCGGGGTCGACCGCACCCTGTTCTGCCCCGACGGCCCGGCCGCGCCGCGCGGCTCGCGGGCCCGCCTGCTGGTGATCGGCCGGCTGGTCCCCCGCAAGGGCGTGGACGACGCGCTGCGCGCCCTGCCGGACGTTCCGAACGCGGAACTGGTCGTCGCCGGCGGCCCGGCCGCCGGCGAGCTCGACGGCGATCGGGAGGTCCGGCGACTGCGGGCCTTGGCCGAGCAGCTCGGGGTCGCCGACCGGTTCGAGCTCCGCGGGCGGGTGCCGCACGAGCAGCTGCCCGCGCTCATCCGCTCGGCCGACGTGGTCGTGTGCCTGCCGTGGTACGAGCCGTTCGGCATCGTCCCGCTGGAGGCCATGGCGTGCGGGGTTCCGGTGCTGGGATCGGCGGTCGGCGGGCTGCTCGACACGGTCGTCGACGGCGAGACCGGGGTGCTGCTGCCGGACCGCGAACCGGCGACCGTCAGTGCGGCATTGCGGCAGCTGTTGGCCGACGGCGGGGCACGCGAGCGGCTGGGGGCCGCCGGTGCTCGACGCGCCGTCCGGTACGGCTGGACGCGGATCGCCGCAGCCACCGAGCGGGTCTACCTGCGCGCCGTCGTCGGCCGCGACCTGGAATCCGCCGACGGGTCGGTTGCCGAGGCCCGGAAGGAATCGGTCGGATGACCGAGCACGTCCGCCGGCTCACTGCCGCGCTACAGTCGTCCGACGCCGCGTGGGAAACCGCGCACCGGTGGGGACGTCAGCTCGCGCGGTCGTTGCCCGCCGGAGCACGGCTGCTGGCAGCCGGCAACGGCGGCAGCGCCGCACAGGCGCAGCACCTCACCGCCGAGCTGGTCGGCCGCTACTTCGGCGAGCGGCGGCCGTTGTCGGCGCTCGCGCTGCACGCCGAGACGTCCTCGATGACGGCCATCGCGAACGACTACGGGGCCGACGAGGTCTTCGCCCGGCAGGTCGAGGCGCACGCCCGACCCGGCGACGTCTGCATGTTCCTCTCCACCTCGGGACGAAGCGGCAACCTGCTGGCGGCCGCACGCCGGGCGCGCGAATGCGGTGCGAGCGTGTGGGCGATGACCGGCTGCCGGCCGAACCCGCTGGCCGAGCTCGCCGACGACGTCCTCGCCGTCGACTGCCCGGACACCTGCACCGTGCAGGAACTGCACCTGATCGCGGTGCACTTGGTCTGCGAGGCGCTCGACGAGGCGCTCGGCGTGGACCTTCCGTTCCGGGCAGCGGCGTCCGAACCGTCGCCACCCGCGCCCGAACCGGCTTCGGTCGCAGCCCCGGCGCAGCCGCGCCGGGCCCCGACCGGCGCGGTAGTCGTCGTCGGCGACGTGGTTCTCGACGTCGACGTGCACGCCACCGCCGACCGGCTCACCCCGGACGGACCCGCGCCCGTGCTCGACGAACAGCACCGGGTGGACCGGCCGGGGGGCGCCGCGCTCGCCGCGACGATCGCCGCCGCGACGACCGGGCGGCCGGTGCGGCTGGTGGCCCCTTTGCCCGACGACGAAGCCGGGCGCCGCCTTCGCGAGCTGCTGCATCCCGGCGTGGAGCTGGTGGCGCTGCCGTGCACCGGATCGACCCCGGTCAAGACCCGGCTGCGCGCCGGGGGGGTCACCGTGGCCCGGCTCGACCGCGCTGGGGGCACCACGGCGCGCATCGACGCGGTGCCACCCGAGGCGGTCGCGGCGCTGCGGTCGGCGGCGGCCGTCCTGGTCAGCGACTACGGCGGCGGGACGACCACCGACGAGCGGATGCGCAAGCTTCTCACCGAGCTCGCCGCGCACACGCCGATCGTCTGGGACCCGCACCCGCGCGGCGGCGCTCCGATCCCGGGAGCGGCGCTCGTGACGCCGAACGCGAAGGAGGCCGCGCGGCTGTCCGGGCACGCCGGTGAGCAGCTGTCCGCGGTACGCGCGCAGGCCGAGGAGCTGCTGTCCCGGTGGCGTGCCCGCGCGGTCGCGGTCACGCTCGGCAGCCGCGGGGCGCTGTTGAGCTTCGGCACCGGCTCGGCCGCGGTCGTGCCGACGCCGACGCAGGTTGCGGGGGACACCTGCGGAGCCGGGGACAGCTTCGTGGCGGCCGCGGCGGCTGCACTGGCCGACGGCGCGCTGCCCAGCGAGGCGGTCGCCGCAGCCGTCGCGGCGGCGACCGACTTCGTCGCCGCCGGCGGCGTCACCCGCGGTCCCGACCCGGTGCGGACCGCGCACGAGGACGTCGACGAACTGCTCGCGTCCGTCCGGGCGCGCGGCGGCACCGTCGTCGCCACCGGCGGATGCTTCGACCTGCTCCACGCCGGCCACATCGCGACCCTCGAGGCGGCCCGGGCCCTCGGGAACTGCCTCGTCGTCTGCCTGAACTCCGACGACTCGGTGCGCCGGCTCAAGGGCGAGGGGCGCCCGTTGCAGCCGGCCGCCGATCGCGCCCGGCTGCTGGCGGCGCTGGCGGCCGTCGACGCCGTTGTCGAGTTCGGCGAGGACACGCCGGTGGCAGTACTGCGCCGGCTGCGCCCCGACCTCTGGGTCAAGGGCGGCGACTACGCCGGCGCCGAGCTGCCGGAGGCTGAGCTGTTGCGCTCCTGGGGCGGTGAGGTCGTCACCGTCCCGTACCTGCCGGGACGCTCGACCAGCGGCTTGGTCGAGCTGTCGCGACGGTGAGCGGCGATCGCCCTACCGTCCTCGTCCTGCGCGCGCTCGGCCTCGGCGACTTCTTCACCGGGTTGCCCGCCCTCGCGTTGCTGCGCCGCGCCCTGCCGAACGACCGGATCGTCCTCGCGGTCCCGCGCTGGCTCGCGCCGCTCGCGACGCTGGCCGGGACGGTCGACGAGACCGTGCACGGTTACGAACTCGAACCCCTCCTGAACCCGCCGCACGGCGCGCGACTGGCCGTCGACCTGCACGGGAACGGACCCGAGAGCCGCGCCGTGCTGGAGGCGACCGGCCCGCGGCGGCTGCTCGCGTTCAACGCTGACGGCTGCCCGCGCTGGCGTACGGACGAACACGAGGTCGCCCGTTGGTGCCGGCTGCTGACCGAAGGGCTGCCACTGCCGGACGCCGACCCGCCGGGGGTCGCCGGGATGCTTCCGCCGCCGCCGGGGGTCGACGCGCCGAGCGGACGCACGATCGTGCACTGCGGCGCGAAGGCCGGATCGCGGCGCTGGCCCGCGGACCGCTTCGCCGCCGTCGCGGCGATCCTCGCCACCCAGGGCCACGACGTGGTGATCACCGGCAGCGGCGACGAGGCCGCGACCGCGCACGCCATCGCCGCCGAAGCCGGGGTCCGCGCCGCGACGTCGCTGTCCCTGGCCGAGCTGCTGGCGCTGGTCGCCCGCGCCCGCCTGGTGGTGAGTGGGGATACTGGGGTTGCACACGTGGCGAGCAATTACCGAGTGCCCTCGGTCGTCCTGTTCGGGCCCGTCTCGCCGCGCGTGTGGGGACCGCCGCCGGATCCGCGCCACCAGGCGCTGTTCCACGGCGACGGAACGGGGAACCCCCACGGCACCACCCCGGACCCGGCGCTGCTCAGAATCAGCGTCGACGACGTGACGGCGGCAGTCGAAAAGGCGCTTGCCGCCGCCTGACCAGCGGAGCGGATGAGTGTCCACACTGCGCGAGCGAGTCTCGATCGTGCTGCTGACCTACAACTGCGGCAGCCGGCTCATCCCGATCCTCGACCGGCTGACCACCCTCGACGTCCCGATCGTCGCGGTCGACAACGCGTCCAGCGACGACACCGTCACCGTCCTCGAGAAGTACGACGCGGTCCGGATCGTCCGGCTCGACCGCAACATCGGCGCGGCCGGACGCAACGAGGGGCTGCGGCACACCGAAACGCCCTACGTCGCCTTCTGCGACGACGACGGGTGGTACGAGCAGGACGGGCTCGCGCACGCCGCCGATCTGCTCGACGCCCATCCGCGCCTGGGCCTGGTCAACGCGCGCATCCTGGTCGGCGCCGAGAACAGCCTCGACCCCATCTCGGCGATCATGGAGGACAGTCCGCTGATGGAGCGCGACGGGATCCCCGGCACGGTGCTGCTCGGATTCATGGCCGGAGCCGTCGTCGTCCGCCGCAGCGCCTACGAGCAGGCGGGCGGCTACGAGGAACGGTTCTTCATCGGGGGCGAGGAGGAGACGCTCGCCTTCAAGCTGGCCCGGCTCGGCTGGCAGATGCGGTACGTGCCGGAGGTGGTGATGCACCATGAGCCGAGCATCGCGAACGCCCCCTACTTGCGGGCCTACGGCCTGCGCAACACGTTGTGGAACTGCTGGCTGCACCGGCGTCTCGGCAGCGCCCTCTACTACTCGTGGCACGTTCTCGGCGACCACCCGAAGACCGCGGACTGGCGCCGTGGCCTGGTTGCGGCGCTGAAGGGCGCGCCCTGGGTGCTGCGCGAGCGCAACCCCATGGATCCCGAACTCGACGCGCAGCTCGCGGATCTCGACCGGCAACGCTTCGCCGACCGGCGGCCGTTCTGGAACCGGGACGACCCGCTGCGTGCCCTCCGCGCGGAGAACGACCGGCGCTGATCGATGCGGGTTTGACCCGCCGCGCAGGGTGGGTACCTGGCCCAGGTGGATCTCGCGCCGCTGGAAGACGTCGTCACCCGCATTGAGAAGGCGGAGGGGCTGGACCGCACCGCCGA
Organism: Jatrophihabitans sp.; assembly: GCA_025924515.1. Lineage (GTDB taxonomy): Bacteria > Actinomycetota > Actinomycetes > Mycobacteriales > Jatrophihabitantaceae > JAICIE01. The sequence goes on from JAICIE010000003.1 coordinate 46,373, forward strand.
TCTGGCGGCCGCGGCCTTGCGCAAGGTGCTGCCGCAACAGGGCCCGTTGACCGACCTGCTCAGCGGTACCCCGATCGGGCACCCGGCCCATCCGGCGCTCGTCCTCGTACCGGTCGGCGCCTGGGTGTCCGCAACCGTCCTCGACCTGACCGGCGGCGACGCCCGGGCGGCGCGGCGACTCGTCGCCGTCGGCAACCTGAGCGCGCTGCCCGCGGCGCTGACCGGCGCCAACGACTGGCTCACCACGAAAGGCGCCGAGCGACGGGTGGGGTTGGTGCACGCGGGGCTGAACTACACCGCCCTCACGCTGCAGCTGCTCAGCTCGCGGGCGCGGCGGCGCGGGCACCGGGTGCGCGGGGCCACCCTGTCGGCTGCGGCGACCTCCCTCGTCGCGGCGTCCGGATGGCTGGGCGGGCATCTCGCCTACGCCCTCGGAGTCGGGGTCGACACCACCGTCTTCGAGCAGTTCCCGGTCGACTGGACCGACCTCGCGGCCGAGGACGAGGTCCCGCTGACCGGCGGGATCATGCGCGAGGCGGGCGCAGTCCCCGTCCTGCTCAGCCGCGTCGACGGCTCGATCACCGCGATCGCCGACCGCTGCACGCACCGCGGCGGCCCCCTGCACGAGGGCCGGATCGCCGACGGCTGCGTCACCTGCCCGTTGCACGGAAGCACCTTCCGGCTCGCCGACGGCTCGCTGGTGTCCGGGCCCGCGAGCCGCCCGCAGCCCGCCCTCGAGGTCCGCGTCACCGACGGCCGGGTGGCCGTGCGGCGCGCGGAGGAGCCGCGCACGCTGCGCACCAACCCGGTGGGCGTGTGACGTCGCTTCGGGTCGTCGTCACGGGTGCGTCCGGCAATGTCGGCACCGCGCTCTTGCGCCGCCTCGCCGCCGACGGGCACTCCATCGTCGGGATCAGCCGCAGGAAGCCGCCGGCTGTGGCGCCGTACGCGGCGGCCGAGTGGGTCGAGGCCGACCTGTCGGCAGCGGATGCCAGAGAACGGCTGGCGCCGGTATTCCGCGGCGCCGACGCGGTCGTCCACTTGGCCTGGCTGATCCAGCCCACCCACGACCGCGAGGCGCTGCGACGCACCAACCAGGACGGCAGCCGAGCCGTCGCCGAGGCGACCCGCGACGCCGGCGTGCGGCAGCTGGTGCACATGTCCTCCATCGGCACCTACGCCGCGGCGCCGGGGCGCACGGTCGACGAGAGCTGGGACAACACCGGGATCCCGACGTCGTGGTACAGCGTCGACAAGGCCGCCTGCGAGGCGTTCCTCGACGCGTTCGAGGCCGACCTGGCCGTCGCGCGGGTGCGGCCGACGCTGGTGCTGCAGGAGGACGCGGCCGGCGAGATCTCCCGCTACTTCCTCGGCCGACTCGTCCCGGTGAGCGTGCTGGGCCGCCCGCTGTTGCGGTTCGGCCCGTGGCCCAAGGCCCTCGCGGTGCAGTTCGTCCACGCCGACGACGTCGCGGCCGCGCTCGAAGTGATCCTGCGCACCGGGGCCACCGGCGCGTTCAACGTCGCGAGCGACCCGCCGGTCGACCGCGACGTCTTCCGCCAGGTGTTCGGCGGCATCGGCCCGTCGGTGCCCAAGCCGGTGGTCCGCGCGGCGGCCGAACTGTCGTGGCGACTGCATCTGCAACCCACCGACGCGGGCTGGGTCGACCTCGGCTTCGACCTGCCCCTGATCAGCACCGACCGGATCCGCGGGCTCGGCTGGTCGCCCTCCCGCCCGGGCCCGGAAGTGCTGCGCGCCTTCCTGGCCGCCCTGCAGGACCGCCGCGGCGGCGCGGGCCCGCTTCTCTACCCGCGGCGCCTGCTTCGACGACTCGCCAGGTGACCCGCGACCTGTGAACGTTTGCACGTTGAAACGGTCTCAGCGCGGCGCGAGAGTCGATGTGGTTGGGTAAGGGAACAAGACACGACAGCGCGGTCAAACCCGACCGACCGGCCGGCCAACGGAAGAACGCGCCTCGATGACGAGACTGGGTGAGCGTCCCGCTCTTTCCGGCGTCGATTACCCCAAGCCGGCCACCGCTGCCAAGCAGGGCGGCCGCAAGGGCGAGTGGTTCCTCCAGCTGCTCCGCACCACCGACCACAAGACCATCGGCCGGATGTACATGGTCACCGCGCTCGTGTTCTTTGCGTGTGCCGGCCTGATGGCGCTGCTCATGCGCGCCGAACTGGCGCGGCCGGGAATGCAATTCCTGGGCCTCGAGCAGTACAACGAGCTGATCACCATGCACGGCACGATCATGCTGCTGCTGTTCGCGACACCGATCGTGTTCGCGTTCGCGAACCTTGTCCTGCCGTTGCAGATCGGCGCGCCGGACGTCGCGTTTCCGCGGCTCAACGCCTTCAGTTACTGGCTGTTCCTCATGGGCGGCTCGATGCTGTTGTCCAGTTTCGCGCTGCCCGACGGGCCGCCCGATTTCGGGTGGTTCGCCTACGCGCCGCTGAACGACCAGCACAACTCGCCGTCGTCCGGCGCGGACCTGTGGATCATCGGGCTGATCATTTCGGGGCTCGGCACGATCCTCGCAGCCGTCAACATGATCACTACGGTCATCACGCTGCGGGCTCCGGGCATGACGCTGTTCCGGATGCCGATCTTCACGTGGAACATCGTCGCCACATCACTCCTGGTGCTGCTCGCGTTCCCGATCCTGACCGCCGCGCTGGCGGTGCTCTGGATCGACCGACATCTCGGCGCACAGGTCTTCGAGCCGCAGAACGGCGGCGCCATGCTGTGGCAGCACCTGTTCTGGTTCTTCGGCCATCCGGAGGTCTACATCGTGGCGCTGCCGTTCTTCGGCATCGTCACGGAGATCATTCCGGTGTTCAGCCGCAAGCCGTTGTTCGGATACAAGGGCATGGTGTTCGCCACGTTCGGGATCACCGGCCTGTCCCTGACTGTGTGGGCGCACCACATGTTCACGACGGGCGCGGTGCTGTTGCCGTTCTTCTCCCTGCTGACCTTCCTCATCGCGATCCCGACCGGCATCAAGTTCTTCAACTGGATCGGCAGCATGTGGCGCGGCGCGGTCACCTTCGAGACGCCGATGATGTGGAGCCTCGGCTTCCTGGTCACGTTCCTGCTCGGCGGACTCACCGGCGTGATCCTGGCCAGTCCGCCGCTCGATTTCCATGTCTCCGACACCTATTTCGTCGTGGCCCACTTCCACTACGTCCTCTTCGGCACCATCGTGTTCGCCGTCTTCGCCGGCATCTATTACTGGTTTCCGAAGTACACCGGCCGGTATCTCGACGAGCGGCTCGGCAAGTTCCACTTCTGGTTGACCTTCGTCGGGTTCCACACGACGTTCCTCGTGCAGCACTGGCTGGGCGCTGAGGGGATGCCGCGGCGCTATGCGAATTACCTGCCCTCCGACGGCTTCACCACACTCAACACCGTGTCGACGATCGGCGCGTTCGTCCTCGGGTTCTCGTTCCTGCCGTTCGTGTGGAACATGTGGAAGTCCTACCGCTACGGCGAGCCGACGACCGCTCAGGATCCCTGGGGGTTCGGCAACTCCCTCGAGTGGGCCACGAGCACCCCGCCGCCGCGGCACAACTTCACGTCGATCCCGCGCATCCGGTCGGAACGGCCGGCATTCGAGTATCACTACCCGCACATGATCCCGGCATTACGCGAACAGGCGTGGCCCGAGCACGGACCGCACTCAGCTACCAAGAAAGGGCATTGAGCTGAACAGCAGCTGACCACAGTCCGAAGAAAAGGAGCTGCACATGACCACCGTCAACAGCGCCGGGGACGTCGTCGCGTTCCTCACGCAGCAGCACGAGCAGATCAAGTCGCTCTTCGCACAGGTGGAGTCGAGGCGGGGCGAGCAGCGGCAGGAGGCGTTCACGTCCCTCCGCAGGCTGCTCGCCGTGCATGAGACCGCGGAGGAGGAGGTCGTTCACCCGAAGGCCCGGTCGGCCGTCGAGGGTGGCGAGCACATCGTCGACGCGAGACTGAAGGAGGAGAACGAGGCCAAGAAGATGCTGTCGCAGCTCGAGGGCCTCGACGTCGACTCCCCCGAGTTCGACGAGATGATCCGAACCTTCAAGGCCGACGTCGTCGCGCACGCCGAAGCCGAGGAGCGCGAGGAGTTCTCCCGCCTGGAGGCCCAGCTCGACGACGACCAGTTGCAGCGGATGCGTCGGGCGGCCGAGCTGGCCGAGTCGACGGCACCCACCCGTCCGCACGCCGGCGTGGAGTCCCGGTCGGCGAACATGGTCGCGGGCCCCTTCGCGGCCATGCTCGACCGCGCTCGCGACGTGATCACCGGCAAGCACTGACGAGCTCCGGGGGAGGACGCCCCCGCGGGACGTCCTCCCCCGGAGTCAGCTCTTCGGGGTCGACTCGTCGTCGTACCGGAGGACCGCGCCGATCCCGTCCTGCACATAGTTGTGCGCGTTCGGGGTGACCAACAACCCCGCGTTGCCGCCCGCCAGGGCGCGGATCAGCGCCGAGTCGTACCGGTCCTGCTGCGGCGACTCCACCCCCATCGCCTCGAGATCCTCCCGGTCCAGGCCGACCTGCAGCGGCTCGGGTCCGATCCACACGGTGAGGGTCGAGCGGGGATCGTCGGAGAGCACCGCCACGTCGACCTGCGCCTTTCGCAGTGCTTCCACGATCGCGGACACTCCCACGGCGGCGAACCGCTCGCGGCCGACGTTCTGCTGCAGGTGCTCGAGCACCTCGCGGCGCCGCTCCCACGACCGGCGCAGCACCGCGTCGCGGACCGCCTCGTCGAGCGCCGCCGCGGAGGCCCCGTCGGCGCGGCCGCCGGCTTCGACCTCCTCGACCTGCACTTCCGGACCGAGAACCTGCGGGAGGTCGCGTTTGAGCAGCGCACGGGCACGCGAATCGCCGGCCACGATCACGAGCTCGGCACCGAGTGCGACGACCTGGCGCGCCGCCTCTCGAGCCACGTCCTGCGCGTTCTCGGCCCAGGAGTTCTCGACGCGGTTCTGGAAGTGCCGCTCGTCCCACTCGTCGCGTCCGGTGCGGTGCAGCGGGTATTGACTGGACCCTTCGACGCTCAAGGTCACCACCGGAACCCCGGTCGCCGCCGCGTCGGCCGAGACGGGCAGCAGGTCGGCCCCGCGGTGGTCGGCCGCGATCACCAGATGAGCGATGCGCGGACGGGACTGCGCGATCATCGGCAGCACGTAAGGCAGCGGCGCGGCCCGCGCCTCGCTACGGGCGGGTGGAGCCGGAAGAGCGCTGTTCAGCAGGACCGCGCCGTCGGCGGCCACCAGCACCTGGCCGTGCGGCCCCGGCATCGCCGGCGGCACCGACACCGCGTCGTCCAGCGCGGCCAGCGTCTTCTCGTCGCAGCCTTGGTCGGCGAGTTGTCCGCGTAGGTCCCGCCAGCGCAGTTCCACCTCGTGTTCGCCGCTCTGCGTCGACCGGGTCGCGTCGAGATAGACGGTGGCGAACGGCCCGGGGTGCTCGTAAAGCCGGGTCACGCTGGGCGGAAGTTGCAATTCAGTCATGTTGCTGTGCGTTCCCGGTCGGATCGCGGGGTCTAACCGGCCGGCGGCGGGCGACGGTATGTTTCGCGCGGACCCGCAGCGGCAGCGCCACCCAGAGCGCGACGACGAGTGCGGCCATCACGAGGGCGAGCACGATGCCCGCCACGAGCCCGGCGACGACGTCGACCACCAACGACACCGCGAGCACGATCGACAGGGCGAGGAAGAACAGGCCGGCTGCGGCCAGGCGCGAAGCGACGGCGACGATCTCGTCCTTGAGGTTGCGCCGGAACAAGACCCGATGGACGGCGACCGGCGCGATCAGCAGGAGCGCGGCGCATCCTGCGCTCATGAGGGTCGCGAGGTAGAGGTAGCGCTGGTGGTCGGTGATCGCTTGGAACCGCTGCTGAAACGCGATGCTCAGCAGGAAGGCGAACAGGATCTGCACGCCGGTCTGCGCGACCCGCAGCTCCTGCAGCAGCTCGCTGAAGTTGCGGTCGAGCCGCTCCCACTCCGGCTCGTCGCGTACGTAGCCCTGCCCCCGCGGAGCCCCGCTCATCGCCGGCGTCAGGTGTCCGCGAGTACCCGGCCGTAACGCCGCCGGACACGCTCGCGGATGTCCCGATCAGCGCGGGACACCGGTTGGACGAAGATCTCGTCGAGCTCTTTGAAGCGCGCGCGCAGGTCGCGGTCGACGCGGGAGCAGGCGGCCTCGAGCTCTCCCGCGGAATAGGTGTCGACGAAGTCGGCGCGCACGCAGAGCAGTATGCGGTCGGTGCCGACGAGCATCGAGAGGATGTCCACGATGTCGAGGATCTCTTCCTGCTGCTCCAACCACTTCTCGATCTCGACGAGCAGCGGGCGGGGCGCTTGCTGGCCGATCAGCATCCGCTCGCAGGCGCGTGCCAACACGAACGCCACGACGAGCAGGAGCACACCGATGACGAGCGACGCGACGCCGTCCCACACCGGCGAGCCGGTGATTTGATGTAGCGCGACGCCGGCCGCCGCCACGGCCAGTCCGACCAGAGCCGCCGAGTCCTCCGCGGCGACGCTGTTGATGGTGGGATCCTCGGGCTTGCGGGCCAGGTTGGCGAGTGTGGTGCGACGCCGCTCGAGCTGGCCCTTGACCTGCTTGGCCGCCTGTCGGAACGAGATCCCCTCCAGGATCGCCGCGACCGCGAGGACGGGATAGTTGATCCACATCATCCTGTCCTCGGAAGGGGGCCCGAAGACGGTGTGCAGGCCTTCCCAGATCGAGAAGGCGGCGCCCGATATGAAGATCGCCACTGCGGCGATCAGCGACCAGAAATACCGCTCCTTGCCATAGCCGAAGGGATGATCGCGATCGGCCGGCTTGTCCGAACGGCTCACGGCAAGAAGGAGCAGCAGCTCGGTGGTGCTGTCACCGAAGGAGTGCGCGGCCTCGGACAGTAGCGCCCCGGATCCGCTGATCAGTCCGGCTGCCAACTTGGCCACCGCCACGCCGACGTTCGCAGCGAGCGCCAGCAACACGGTGATCGGCTTTTCTTTTTCCCCCTCGGCCACGCCGTACCTCTTACCCCGGTCCAAGTTGCGTTTGTCGGGGACACTGCGCCGGGAACGAGGACGATGTGGACGCTCCCCCGCGCGACGCCACCCCGTTCGTCCCAGCCGACCACTCTATGGACGCCCTGGTGGCGGCAGCCGCCGCATGTCGCGGCTGCGACCTCTACGAGAACGCGACCCAAACCGTCTTCGGCGCCGGCCCCGCTTCCGCGTCCGTGATGATGGTGGGCGAGCAACCCGGCGACGTGGAGGACCGTCGCGGCGAACCCTTCGTCGGGCCGGCCGGCAAGCTTCTTGATCGCGCGCTGGTGGCCGCCGGGATCGCCCGGGACAAGGTTTACGTCACCAATGCCGTCAAGCACTTCCGTTTCAAGCCGACCGGGCGCGGCAACCGCCGCTTGCACCAGAAGCCGGACGCCCGACATATCACCGCCTGCCGGCCGTGGTTGGCCGCCGAGCTCGACGGGGTCCGGCCCCGCGTCGTGGTGGCGCTCGGCGCGACGGCCGCCGCGTCGCTGCTCGGGCCGTCCTTCCGGCTCACTCAGCACCGTGGTGAGCGGCTGCCGTGGCCGCCGGAGAAAGGACCGTTCGCGCAGGACGACAGCGACATCGAAGCGGCGCTGGCGACCCTGCACCCGTCGGCAGTGCTCCGCGGGAGCGACGAGGACCGGCAGGCGATGTTCGAGGGGCTGGTGCGTGACCTCTCGCTGATTCCCTCGCTGCTGGCCTGAAGGTGCTGCGCTCCTGGCCTGAAGTGCTGCGCTCGTAGGCGCGCTGCGGCGGCCGGGCCCGAGCCGTCCTCTTGAGCGGCTATCGCACCCAGTGAAGCGACGTCATCGCAGGGTCTACTTCGCGCCTTTCAACACCATCTCCGCGACAACTCCGTAGGCCAGGTGCGGCACCACATCACTGGCCCAGTCAGTCGCCGACCACGTCGAGATGTCGGTGAGCTTCATGCGTTGCAACGGAAGGTCGGCCGCGGCCATCGCGGCGCCGCCCAGCACCGTCGCGCCCAGCAGGGTCGGCAGGTGCGCCAGCAGCGGGCGCAGCAGACCGGCGAGCGCTCCGATCCCGATGCCGGTGCCGATCCCGCTCAGCGCGCCCAGGCCCTCGAGGCGGTTCTGCCTGACCTGGCCCTCGCCCTGCACCGGATGGCCGCTCTGCTCGGCCATTCTCTCGACCGCTTGTCGGGGGATCGCACTGGCGGGTCGTCCGCGCACCGCCATGTCGAGGTAGGTCACTGCGTTGAGCGCGGTCGTTCCCGCGGCGCCGGCGGCCGCGCCGCGCATCAGGTTGCGGAACATGGCCCTCGTCCTCTCAATGCTGTTGTCCGCGGCCTACCCGCCCCTTGCAGCAGGCAAACGAACGGGACGAGCGCGGTGGTATCGTGCAAAACGCGGCCCGCTCGGCGGGCCGTTCGACTGGCGCCGCTAGCTCAACTGGCAGAGCAGCTGACTCTTAATCAGCGGGTTCGGGGTTCGAGTCCCTGGCGGCGCACGACCAAGCGCACGACCAGGCCCAACCTCCCACCCCGGTCCGCTGCTACGACGGCACCAAGCCGTGCGCGCGGTCGAGGTAGCCACGGATGGCCCGCGCGGTCTCTGCCGGCGCGCTCATGTTGGGGCAATGCCCGTGGGCGCCTAGCCGGACCAAAGTGCTTCCCGCGATGTGGTCGGCAACGTACTGCCCCACCGGGTCAGGCGCGATGACGTCGTCCGTGCACTGCAGCACGAGGGTCGGCACCCGTACCAGCCCGAGATCGGCGCGGTTGTCCGCCAGGAACGTCGCGCGGGCGAAGACGGCGGCTACCTCCGGATCGGTGCGGCAGAACATCTGCCGAAGCTCCTCGCCGAGCTCCGGATGCTCCGGCGTCCCCATGATGGTCGGAGCCATCACCGCGGCCCAGGCTGCGAAGTCGCGTTCGAGGGTCTCCAGCAAGCCCGCGATGTCCGCATCGGTGAATCCGCCCACGTAGCCGTCGGCGGGGTGGTCGAGATAACGCGGCGACGGCCCGACGAGAACCAGTTGCGCGAACCGGTGCGGGGCGCGGTTCGCCGCCAGGAGGCCGATCATGGAGGAGACCGAGTGTCCGACGAACACCACATCGCGCAGGTCGAGCTCTTCGACGATCTCGAGCAGGTCGACGGCGTACCCATTCAGCGACGCGTGCCGGTCACGGTCCCAGGCCGACCGGTCGGACCGGCCGAACCCGACGTGGTCGAGGGCGACCACCCGGTGATCGTGTTCGAACACCTGGAGAACCGACGCCCAGGCCTGCTGATCGCAGCCGAAGCCGTGCGCGAAGAGCATCGGCTGCCCCTGCGGACGACCTCCTACCGTGACGTTGTTCCGGAACAGCGGTGAGGACGTGGGCACTGCGATCCGCGCGGGAGCCGCGACCGCGAGCTGCACCTCGACCTGTTTGCCCGATTCGAGCTGGCGGACCCGCCAGCGCTCGGACACGGCGTCGACGATGGGCAGGCCGCGTCCGTGCTCGGCGAGTTGGTCGGCAGGCGCGAAGTGGGGACTGCCCGGCGCATCGTCGAAGACCACGATGTGGATCGACTCCGCGGCGAGCTGCAGCTCCACCGAGCAGGTTTCGGCGCCTGCGCGAACGGCGTTGGTGACCAGTTCGCTGACGACCAGCACGGCGTCGTCCGACACTGGCGCAGGAGCGTTCTGCGCCAGCCGTTCCTCCACCCAGACCCGTGCGATCGCGGGAGCTTGCCGGGTGGGCAGCACGCGCAGCCGGGTAGGCGCCGTTCGCCGTCCAGACATCGCACCCTGCGTACCCGTCTGGTCGTCCTAGATCACGTCTGCGGGCGAGGAATGTGCGGTCAGTGGTCGCGGAAGGAGACGTCGATGTCCTGGAAGCCCTTGCTGCGTTCGGCCTTCGCCTGCTCGGTGTACGCCCGCTGATCGGCGGAGGTCAGCTCCACGTTGTCGGTGAACGGCGTCAGCAGGCTGCGCGGATGCAACCGGTCCACCCGCACGACGTTGATCTCGACGCAGATCATGATCAATGACGCGGCGATGTAGATGAAGGCCAGCATGCCCAGCACGAGGGCGAACACCCCATTCGTCGCGCTGGCGTGGCGGACGACGTGGTTGACGTACAGGACGCCGAACGTCTGAAGCAATTGCCAGCCGACCGTGGCGATCAGCGCGCCGACGAGGACGTCGCGGACGGAGACGGGCCGAGCGGTGGCGAACCGGAAGACGAAGAGGAAGACCCCGCCGTTCACCGCGACGGACGCGAGCAGGAGCCCCGCCCTGCCGAAGAAGCCGAACGAGTCGAGCTGGGTGCCGAGCGTGGAGAGGACCGTCGTGGCGATGACATCCACGCCAGCCACCGACAGCAGCACAAGACTGCGACCGCGTGACCTGAACGGGTTCGGCCGGCTGTTGCGCGGCACCCGCCACGCGGTGTTCATGGCGTACTGCACCGCTTGCCCGACGCCGAGTCCGCCGTACAGGGCGCCGAGGACTCCGAGAACGACACCACCGGCGCCGCCGCTGAGCCGCCTCGGGGTTCCGAGCTGGTCCCCGACCACCGGAAACTGAGAAAGGGCCGAGTGGATGATCTGGTGCTGGACCTGCGGGTGGTGGATGAGGACGGCGCCGAGCACGGTCGACATCAGCAGCAGGATGGGAAAGAGCGACACGAACGCGTAATAGGTGATCAACGCCGAGAGGTACGGCCCGGAGTCGTCGAAATACTTGTAGAGGACGGCGAGCGGGAACCCTGCCGCCCGGTTGCGACGCTGGAACTCGTCGACCGCGTTGTCGCGTGTCATGAGCGGATCATTCCCCGCAGCGGGCGCATACCCGCAGAACGGGCGGCCGCAGGGTCGGCAGCGCCGGCGACGTGGACTAGCGTGTGCCATATCTCTCGACGCTCCGGCACGCAACGGGCGTGGCCCGCCGACGAACCGAAGGACGATCGTGTCCGCTGATCCTCACCCGACGGCGTTCGGCCTGGACGTGGCCGAGGAATTCGCCGAGTTCGCCCGCGAGATCTCCAAGGACGGCACCCCCAGCAACACGCTGGACATCATCTGCCGGCTCGCCGTCGACATCGTTGACGCCGCCGAGCACGCCGCGGTCACCGTGGTCCGTAACTCGCGCTTCAGCACGATGGCCAGCAGCAGCGAGGTCCCCCAGAAGGTCGACCAGCTGCAGTACGAGACCCGCGAGGGCCCCTGCATCGACGCGATCATCGAGGCGGAGAGCTACTGCAGCAACGACCTGTCCGTCGAGAACCGCTGGCCGCGCTTCGCCCCCGCGGTCGTGAAGCGGACGGGGATCCGCAGCATGTCGTCCTACCGGCTGTACCTACGCGAAGACACCCTGGCCGCGTTGAACCTTTACGCCTCCCGGCCGCACGTCTTCGCCGACGCCGACATCGCGCTGGGCTCCGTCTTCGCCTCGCACGCCGCTCTCGCCTACCAATCCGCACGCGACCACGAGCGGGTGGAGAACCTTGAGACGGCGCTGCACAGCAACCGCCGGATCGGGATGGCCATCGGCATCCTGATGGCGGTCCGCAAGGTGACTGACGGGGAGGCTTTCGCCCTGATGCGCAAGCTGAGTCAGCAGACCCACCGCAAGCTCGCCGAGATCGCCGAGGACGTGATCTTCACCGGCGATCTCCCGTGAGAGCTCAGGACGGGTTGCTCGGCCGATCGGGATCCCCGGTGGGCCGGTCGCTCGGCTCCGGGACGTCGGTCTCCGTTTCGTCGGGGCCCCGTGGCGTGGTCGCACCCGGCTCGCCTATCCGCTGCGGATCCTCGTCGGCCGGTACGTTCGACATGCCTTCACTCCTTCCCGGATCGTCCGTGTGAGACGCGACCTCGTGGTCATCGGCGCTTCGGCCGGTGGCGTCGAGGCCTTGAAGACGGCGATCGCATCCCTTCCGGCGGAGCTACCTGCGGCCGTCCTCGTCGTGTTGCACGTGCCCGCTCACGCCGAGAGCGTCCTCCCCCGGATCCTGTCCCGATTCGGGACATTCCCGGCCAGGCATGCCGAGGACCGGGACGAGTTGTCCCCCGGCGAGGTCCTCATCGCCCCACCGGACCGACACCTGGTGGTCGAGCGCGATCACCTGGAGACGACTCGCGGACCTCGGGAGAACGGCCACCGCCCTTCCATCGACGTGCTGTTCCGCAGCGCCGCGCGCTGGCGTGGTGCCGGCGTGATCAGTGTGGTGTTGTCCGGGGTGCTCGACGACGGGACCGCCGGAGCGCTGGCGGTGCGGCGTCGCGGCGGTGTCAGCATCGTGCAGGACCCGTCTGACGCGATGTTCCCAGGGATGCCCGAGAGCGCGATCGCTCATAACGCCGCGGACCACTTGGTGGCCGCGCGGGATCTCGGGACCCTGCTGCGACGGCTGACCTCGGAGGAGCTGGAAGACGCGGAGCTGTCTCTGGCCGACCACATGGGTTTCGAGACGCAGTTGGCACGTCTGGCGGAGGGCACGATCAACCAGCCGAGCCGCCCGGGATCGCCGTCCGGATTCGCCTGCCCCGACTGCTCGGGGGTGCTCTTCACCGTCGAGCATGACGAGATCGTCCGGTTCCGCTGTCGGGTGGGTCACGCCTGGACGTCCGAGAGCCTGCTCGCAGAACACAGCGACCAGCTCGAGAGCGCGCTGTGGATGGCGCTACGCAGCCTGGAGGAGAAGGCGGCTCTCGCTGCCGAGCTGCGACAGCGTGCCCAGGAGCGCAACAGCCGGCTGGTCGCCGACCGGTACCAGGAGAAATCCGAGGACGCCACGCGGGCCGCGAACGTGATCCGGCAGTTGTTGAAGGCCCCGCAGGACGGGCGCGCGTGGTGACTCACCCGGGCTGCATGCGCGACAATGCGCCGCGTGGCGAACGACGCTGAGAACCGCGGAAACGCGGCGGGAGCGGATCCGGGCCTCGAACGCTTGCTGATCCATCTCAAGGAAACCCGGGCTGTCGACTTGACCGGGTACAAGCGGCCCAGCCTCGTGCGCCGCGTGCAACACCACATGAGACATATCGGCGTCGATTCGTTCGACGACTACTACGACTACCTCGAAGGTCACCCGGACGGGTTCGACGGGCTGTTCAACACCATCCTGATCAATGTCACCGCCTTCTTCCGCGACCCCGACGCCTGGGCGTATATGTCCGACGTGGTCGTGCCCCGGGTGCTTGGGGATGCCGGGACGTCGTCGCTTCGACTTTGGAGCGCCGGTTGCGCCACCGGACAGGAGGCCTACAGCCTCGCCATGGTGTTCGCCGAGGAGATCGGCATCGAGGAGTTCCGCACCCGGGTCAAGGTCTATGCCACGGACGTCGACGACGACGCCCTCGCCGACGCCCGGCACGCCACATACGCCGAGCGCGATATGTCGGGGCTGCCGCCCGGCTATCGGGACAAGTACTTCGAGCCGGTCGGCGGTCGATACGGATTCCACAAGGACCTGCGTCGTTGCGTGATCTTCGGCCGCAATGACCTCGTGCAGGACGCCCCGATCTCGCGGATCGACCTGCTGGCCTGCCGAAACACCCTGATGTATTTCAACGCGGAGACTCAGGCCCGGATCGTCTCTCGACTCGGGTTCGCCCTTAAGCCGCACGGAGTGCTGTTCCTGGGCAAAGCCGAAATGCTGATCACCCAGGCCGGGACCTTCGCACCCATCGACCTCAAGCGCCGATTCTTCGAGAAGGTCGGCGGTCGGCCGCGAGATGCGACTCTCACGTCCGTCCTGCCGCAGCCTGAGAATCAGGACGGACATCAGCGCGATCAATGGCCGGATCTCCGTAACGCGGCCTTCCAGGACAGCCCCCTGGCCCAACTGGTTCTTGACCCGGATGATCGCGTCGTCCTGCTGAACCGCCGGTCCTCGGCGCTGACCGGGTTGTCCGACCGCGACATCGGACGTCCGTTCCCGGACCTCGAGGTCTCCTACCGTCCGGTCGAGCTGCGAACGCACATCGCACGAGTCCGCGAAAGCCGCCGTCCGATCTGGCTGCGCGACGTCGAATGGACGCGTGCGGCCGGTGCGCGCAGCTTCCTCGACGTTCACATCGTGCCGTTGCAGGACCCGAGCGCCCGGCTGCTCGGAACGAGTCTCACGTTCACCGACGTGACTCGATACCGACACCTGCAGGAGGAGCTGGCAAGCGCCAACCGGCAGTTGGAGACCGCTTACGAAGAGCTCCAGTCGACCAACGAAGAGCTCCAAACCACGAACGAGGAACTGCAGTCGACCGTCGAGGAGCTCGAGACGACCAACGAGGAACTGCAGTCGACCAACGAAGAGCTCGAGACGATGAATGAAGAATTGCAGTCGATGAACGACGAGCTGCACGCGACGAATTAGCAGCTTCGCGACCGTACCAACGAGATCGGCTCGCTCAACGGCGTCATGGAATCTGTTCTCGGTAGCCTGGCCGCGGGCGCCATCTCCGTGAACCGCCAAATGAACGTGCAGGTCTAAAACGCCCAAGCCCGCGACCTGTGGGGCCTTCGTGAGGACGAGGCCGTGGGGAAGCGACCAGACGCTGTCCGCGTCGACCGAACAGGGCACCCGGTACGGCGCGGGTGCGGATCAGCCGCCTGCGCTCGCCAGAGAGCCAGGTGGACGGTGCCCTTCGCTCATGGAGATGCAGGAATTACCGAAAAGAGTGAATACTGACTCCGCAGGGGTAGCGTGGGGTCAGCGACGCGCATCTATCGCTTGACGTCGGGCTCTCAACACAGGACGAGTACGCGGCGGCGCCACCGGAAGTGGCCCTTATGACGACAGAGTCCTCTTCGGACCTCGAGCAGTTGCTGCGCGAATTCCGCCGCCACCACGACCGACTTCGCTCGCTCGCCGGTCCACCCGATATGCAGGCGGTTGCGTCGTCGACCGACGACCTCATCCGCGAGATCGACCTGATCGGCGAGCAGCTGCTCGTCGCGGACGAGGAGCTTCGCGTGCAGAGTGAGGAGCTCGCGAGCGCGCACAGCACCCTCACCGACATCCTCACGGCCTACGAACAACT
Source organism: Jatrophihabitans sp. (assembly GCA_025924515.1). GTDB lineage: Bacteria > Actinomycetota > Actinomycetes > Mycobacteriales > Jatrophihabitantaceae > JAICIE01. The sequence continues at coordinate 61,431 of JAICIE010000003.1, forward strand.
CTTCATGGACGCTCCGGTCCCGTATCTGCAGACCGACCTCGACGGTGTCATTCTGCGCAAGAATCGTGCGGCGGGGCGAATCGCCGACGCGTCGGCCGCTGGATCGTCGCGCACCCTGGCCGGCCTGTTCGCGCTGGCCGACCGCCCGGCAGTGCGTGACCTGCTTTCGCACATTCGCCTGAGTTTCGCTTCGACAGCACTGACCCGCCTTCCGGACATCCGTCCGGTCGAGGCGTCGCTGCAGCAGGCCGGCCGCTCGGTTCCCGTCGTTCTGTCGGCGCAGCTCATGCTCCCCACTGCTGCGGCCACGTTGGTGCACTGGGAACTGCGTCCTCGTACGGCCGGCCCGGTCGCGGTCGGATCGGCGCCGTCCGTGACGACCGTCGTCTCCATGGCCGCTGCACTGCAAAAGATCGCCTCCGCGGCAGACCTCGCTTCGATGGCCGACCGGATCGCCGCTGCGGGCAGCTCCCTGGTGCCCAACGCCTCCGGATGCGCGCTGGTGCTCCGCCGCGCGCGCGACCGGACAAAGATCGCGAGCGCCTCGGACGCACGTGCCCGGCATATCACCGACCTGCAGCGCTCGGCGCAGCAGGGCCCGGCCTTCGACGCAGTCCAGACCGGGGTGGTAGTCCGCACCGACTCGCTGTGCGACGACCGCCGCTGGCCGCGCCTGATGGCGCGCGAGTCCAAGGTGTGCGGCAGCGCGCTCGCCGCGCCGCTGATCGGCCCCCGCGGCCCGTTGGGAGCGTTGGTCTGCTACTCGCCCGCCACCGCGGCGTTCGGCATCGAGGAGGAGTCCCTGGCTGCCTCATTCGCCGGCCAGGCGGCGCTGCTGTACTCCGCGCGCGAGCTGGAACACAACCTGCGAGCGGGGATGGAGACCCGGGAGCACATCGGCCAGGCCGTCGGGGTCCTGATGGAACGCCATCGACTCTCGTCGAAACAGGCCTTCGACCTCCTGGTCTACGTCTCGCAGCGCACGCACCGGAAGCTGCGCGACATCGCCCTGTGCGTCACGGAAACCGGCGAAGATCCGCACGAGTTCTTGAAGACTGCGCCGCTTGCCTGATCGACATCCGGGTCCGCCGCCCGAGACGACGGCCGGGCTCGAGCCGGGCGGCGGGGTGCCACCCGCAGAGACGCCGCCGGCCGAGGCGTCGGTGCCCACGGCCGCGCGGGCACCGAACGGCCGGGTGCGGAACGCGGGACTTCGATCACCCCGGTTGCGGTGGTGGCGATCGGCGTCCTCGTCCGCGCCGTCCTCGCGTTGCTGATAGCAAAGACCGTCACTACCTGATAGCAAAGACCGTCACTACGTAGCTACTCTGTGGCCTTCTGCAGATAGGCGTAGAGGTACTGCAGGAAGTCCGCGCCGGCGACCGCGGTGAACGTGGCCGCGACCAGGCGGGTGACCCGCGGCGACAGCACCAGCCCGGCGGTCAGCGCCGTGGCAACCCACTGGGCGAGGCACATCGGACAGCTGAGCAGCTCTCCGATCGAGTGCTGCACACCGTTGTGGCTCCGCACATCCTCCTTCAGCTCGGCCGCGGCGCTCACGCCCTGGTACCGGGTGAACGGCGCCCGGATAGGACTCGTGACCGGGTCCTTGCTGATCGTGCGGGCGATCCGGTGGGTGGCGACGGTGATCTGCGCGAGGTCCCACGGGGACACCTGGACCGGCGCCTTGCGACCGAGCAGCCGACCGGCGACGGTCACCGCGCCGATGCCCGCGGTGTAGACGCCCATGACGGCGAGGTAGCCGCCGAGCGGTCGGTCCTCCCCGTCGCGGTACTGGTCGGCCTGCCGGCGGGCCCAGCCGCGCACGTCCTCGATCGGGGAGGGGTTCGTCATTCTCCTGTCGTGCCCGAGACGAGCGGCGCTCTACCCCTGTTCTCGCAGCGCACGCAGGCTTTGCTTCAGCGAGCCCATGGTGGCGAGAACAGCCGTCGGCTCGTAGCCGCAGTGCGCCATGCAGTTGTTGCAGCGTGCGTCCCTGCCGCGGCCGTACTTCGACCAATCGGTCCCGTCGACCAATTCTCGATAGGTCTTCACGTAGCCGTCAGCCATCAGATAGCAAGGCTTCTGCCAACCCAGCAGTGAGTACGAGGGAATCCCCCAGGCCGTGCACTGGAAGTCGACCTTGCCCTCGAGGAAATCCAAGAAGAGCGGCGAGTGGTTGAGGCGCCAGCGCTTGCGGTTGCCGTTGGCGAACGCCTTGGCGAAGAGCTCGCGAGTCTCGGTCACGCCGAGGAAGTGCTCCTGGTCGGGCGCCTTCTCGTAGGCGTAGGCGGGCGAGATCATCATGTCGTCGACACCAACCTCGTCGTTGAGGAAGTTGAGGACATCGATGATGGTCTGCGGCGTGTCCGTGTTGAAGAAGGTCGAGTTCGTAGTGACCCGGAAACCCTTGGCCTGCAGGAATTTGATGGCCGCAATGGCCTCGTCGAACACCCCATCCTTCGACACCGATTCGTCGTGGCGTTCGCGCAGCCCGTCGACGTGCACGGCGAAGGAGAAGTACCGCGAGGGCTTGAAATCGAACTTGTCCCAGCGCTTGCGGACCAACTCGGCGTTGGTGCAGAGGTAGACGTACTTCCGCCGTTTGACCAGCTCGTCGACCATGACGTCGATCTGCGGATGCATCAACGGCTCGCCGCCGGCCAGGGACACCATCGGGGCGCCGCATTCCTCGATGGCCGCGACAGCCTGCTCCACCGGCATCCGCTGCCGCAGGATCTCGTGCGGATGCTGAATCTTGCCGCACCCGTTGCACTTCAGGTTGCACGCGAACAGTGGTTCTAGTTCCACGATCAGCGGGAACTTGTCCCGGCCGCGCAGCTTGTTCTGAAAGACGTACCACCCGACGCGCGCGCTCTGGCGAACTGGAACGGCCATTACCCGACTACCCCCTTCGGCAGGGTGAATTTGATGTCTTCTTCGGTCACGACGTGCTCGGCGACGCTGACCGGACCCAGGGCCTGCAGCGTGCCGATCACCTCGTCGACGAGATGTGGCGGGGCCGACGCGCCGGCGGTGATACCGATCCGGGTGCGGCCGTTGAGCTGTTCGGGCAGCAGTTCGGTCGCGTCGTCGACCAGCACCGCGCGAGCGCCCGCCCGCTGCGCGACCTCCGCCAGCCGGAGGGAATTGGAAGAATTGGCCGAGCCGAGCACGATGACGAGGTCGGCGTCGCGGGCGACCGCACGCACGGCGTTCTGCCTATTGGTCGTGGCATAGCAGATGTCGTCGGTGGCCGAGGAGGCGATCGACGGAAAGCGACGGCGCAGCACGTCGACGGTGGCCTGTGCCTCGTCGACGGCCAGCGTGGTCTGCATGAGGTAGGCGACGTGCCCGTCCTCGGCCTGCACGCGTTCGGCCTCGAGCGGATCCTGCACCAGCTGGATCTGCCCCGGAACCTCGCCGAGGGTTCCCTCGGTCTCGTCGTGACCGGCGTGCCCGATCAACAGCACGGTGTCGCCGCGGCCGGCGAACCGACGCGCCTCGCTGTGCACCTTGGCGACCAGCGGGCAGGTCGCGTCGATGATGTTCAGCCCCCTGGCCGCCGCCTCGGCCCGCACGGCGGGCGCCACGCCGTGCGCCGAGAAGACGACGGTCGTTCCGTCCGGCACTTCGTCGAGCTCGTTGACGAACACCGCTCCCTGTCGTTCCAGGTCGCGCACGACGTGCGCGTTGTGCACGATCTGGCGCCGGACGTAGACGGGGTGCGGATAGCGCTGCAGCGCCCGCTCGACGATGTCGATGGCCCGTTCGACCCCGGCGCAGAAGGACCGCGGCTTGGCAACCACCACCTGGCGCGGCCCGGACAGCGCCGCCCAACGGCTCAGCGCGGGGCCGATGCGCCGGAGGATCTGAAGCGCGCGCGCGCCGGCCACCACCGTATTGGCCCGCCCGAGCGGGCTGTGCAGGGTGTCGACGACGACCCGGACGACGGCGACGGGAAGCGGCGAGGTCCGGTCGCGGCCCTTGATCGCAGCTCGGACGATCGCGGCGGACTCCATGTCGACGGCCAGGGCACCGGTGGCGGCCAGGTCCTCGCGCTCGGCGGTGCGGTGCACGATGTGGTCGACACTCACCATCGGCCCGGAGCGCACCCGCAGGCCCATCCGGCGCAGCTCGGCGACCAGCGGCGCGGCCGAGCGGAGCACGCTGCGACCAACCGCGTCACGCACCTCGCTGGCGACGATGACGTCACCCGGGCTCAGCGCCGGATCGAGCCCGCCCGCCACGCCCGCCACCGCCAGCGCCGACGGACGTGGCTCGGCCAGCCGCGGCAGCCACTCGCCGACTCGGTGCAGCCCCATGCCGCAACGCTCGACGCGGCCGCCGGGCACGTGCCCGTTCAGCGCCGCGTACTCAGTGCGCAGCGCTGTGACGACGAGCAGGTCGGTCATCGTGCCGTCGCGACCTTGCGGACGTCGGTGGCGCCTCCGACCGCGGACAGGTAGCGACCGAGCGCGCTGATCGGGAAGACGAACCGGTACATCTCGTAGCTGATGTAGAAGTCCCCGGGAAAGCCGGTGCCGGTGTAGTGCTGCTCGTCCCAGCCGCCGTCGGCGCGCTGGTTGTCGACGAGCCAGGCGATCCCGCGACCCACCGCCTCGGAGTCGGGGTCGACCGCGATCAGCGCGAGCAGCGCCCAGGCGGTCTGCGACGGCGTCGACGCGCCGCAGCCGGCCCAGGCCGGATCCTCGTAGGACCGAAGGTCCTCGCCCCAGCCGCCGTCCGCGTTCTGATGCTGCCTCAGCCAACGCACCGCCCGGCGGATCGGCAGGGAATCCGACGGCATGCCGGCAGCCAGCAGGGCCGGGACCACAGCCCCGGTTCCGTAGACGTAGTTCGCGCCCCAGCGTCCGAACCAGGAACCATCGGTTTCCTGAGCGTTGAGCAGCCAGCGGATTCCTCGGCGCGCCTCGCGTGTTTTCGTCAGACCACAGGCGGCGAGCATCTCCACGACGTGCGCGGTGACATCGGCGGACGGCGGGTCGATGACGGCCCCGAAGTCGCAGAAGGGCAACTGCTCGATGAGCCTGCGGGTGTTGTCCGCGTCGAAGGCTCCCCAGCCGCCGTCCTTCGACTGCATGCCGACGGTCCACAGGATGCCTCGTCGCACCGAGTCGGCCACCCCTGGCACGAGGTCGTCGCTGATACGACGTAGCGCCAGGACGACCTCCGCGGTGTCGTCGACGTCGGGATACAGGTCGTTGGCGAACTCGAAAGCCCATCCTGCCGGCTCGAGCCGCCGCCGCGTCGTCCAGTCACCAGGAACTCTGATTTCTTCGCCCAGCAACCATTCGGCTGCCTGGCTAACCGCGGGGTCGTGGCCGGGATAACCGGCGTCGAGCAGCGCCGTCAGTGCGAGGCAGGTGTCCCAGACCGGTGACTGACAGGCCTCCAGGCGGCGGATGGGACCGTCAGGCGTCTGCTCCCGAACGAGAAAGCCTTCCAGGCCGACGATCGCCCCGGCCAGGCTGGGATGGTCGAGGGAGTAGCCGAGCAGGTGCAGCGCCAGGATCGAATAGACCCACGGCGGCTGGATGCCGCCCCACCCGCCGTCGGACTCCTGCCGCGCGAGGATCCACTCGGCGGCGCGGCGGAACGCCAACTCGCGTCCGGGCTTGACAGGCGACTTGTCGTACATCCGCAGGGCACGGTCGAGGACCGAGAACGCGGTCGGGACGACGCCGCGGCGCGTTGGGCGCCGCCGGCGGCGGCGCCCCACCCGAAGCTCCGCGAGGGCGAACGGAAGCGGACGCACGGGCCGCAGCGAGGCGACGACCGTGATGGGCACTACCGTCTGTCGCGCCCAGCAGGCCCAGTCGTACACGTTCAGCGGTACCCACGAGGGAAGCAGCACCAGTTCGGGCGGCATGGCGGGCAGGTCGTTCCACGACCACTCGCCGAACAGCGCCAGCCAGATCCGGGTGAAGACGCGGGTCGCCTCGAGCCCCCCGCTTTCGAGGACGAAGTCGCGCGCCCGACACATGTGCGGCGCGTGGATGTCGTCGCCCGCGAGCTTCAGCGCGACGTAGGCCTCCACCGTGACCGACAGGTTTCCCGGTCCACCCGGATAGGTGGCCCAGGTTCCGTCGGAGCGCTGTTGCGAACGAATCCACCGCGCGGACTGCTCGAGCTCGTCCTCGTGCAGGATGCCGAGGAACTGGCGGAGCAGGAGGTCCTCGGCGTCCATCGTCACGTTCGTCCGCAGCTCGCCCTTCCACCACCCGGCCGGCGCCTGCAGCGAGACCAGGTGCTCGGCGGCACGCCTGGTCGCGTCCTCCAGGTCCTTGAGGAGATCGAGGGAACTGAGTGCTGTCACGCGGTTGCTCCTGGGCTGTCAGTAGTCACGGTCGACGATGAAGCGGCCGACGGCAACCAGTTCGCTCACCGCGGGCTCGCGCAGGCCGACGTCGGCGACCTGCGCGATGGCGGCTTCCAGACGGCGCTGCGCTTCTCGCGAGGCCCATTCGAGCCCGCCGGCGTCGGCGATGAGCTCGGTGGCCAGTGCGACGTCGGCCTCGCTGGACGGCGGCTTCCCGGCGAACAGGTCCTGCAGACGTCGTCCGGCCGCCGAATCCGACCGCAGCGCGGCGACGATCGGGGCGCTGCGCTTGCCCGCCCGGACATCCGACGATGACGACTTCCCGGTAACCGCCGGGTCGCCGGTGACCCCGAGCAGGTCGTCGACGAGCTGGAACGCCATGCCGATGTCGAATCCGAATGCGGACAGGCGCCGGACGATGTCCGCGGACGCGCCGGCGGCGACGGCTCCGATCGACGCGGCACACGCCATGAGTGCGGCGGTCTTGCCGGCCTCCATGGCGAGGACGTCGTCGAGCTGGACGTCCTCGGCCGATTCCAGCAACAGGTCCCGCGACTGTCCGCTGACCAAGTCCTGGATGGTGTCGAGCAGGTGGGGCAGCGCGCGAGCACCGGCATCGCCGGCGTCGAGCAGCGCCTGGACCGCCGCGGTGAGCATCGCGTTCCCGGCGAGAATCGCCTGGCCCTCGCCGAACACGACCCACCCGGTCGGCCGGTGCCGGCGCTCCACGTCGCGGTCCATGACGTCGTCGTGGAGGAGCGAGAAGTTGTGCACGAGTTCGACGGCGACGGCCGCGGGAACCGCGGTCTCACCGGCCGCGCCGGTGACCTCGGCCGACAGCACCGTCAGCGCGGGGCGGATGGCCTTGCCCCCGCCGCCCGCAACGGCGCTGCCGTCGGGGGCCACCCAGCCGAGCTGGTAGGAGCTGATCAGCCGCATGTGTGGGTCGGCGATCGCGTCGACGACCGCTCGCATCGCCGGCTCGACGACGCCGCGGATGCGTGTCAGCGCCTCCGGTGCCCGCGCGGTCATGACGCGAACCCTAGGGCCGAGCTCGCCGGACGCCCGGTTGCCGCGTCGGCAGCGGCCAGACCGCTGCGCACGGCGCTCTCCATCGTGTCCGGCCAACCGGTGGCCGTCCACGCGCCGGCGAGGAAGATCCCGTCGAGCGGAGTCTCGGCGGGCGGGCGCAGGCTGTTGCTGCCCACGGCCTGCCGGAACGTGGCGCGCTTCTCCCGGGTGATGAACGCCTCGAGCACACTCGCCCGCGCCGCGGCGGGGAACAGCCGCTCGAGCTCCGCGACGAACCGGTCCCGCAGCTGCCGGCTCGGCACGTCGACGACGTCGTCGGCCGCCGACACGGTCACCGCCAGGTACTGCGCGCCGGGGCGCTGCCGCGCCAGGCCGGAGCTGTCGGTGCGGTCGAACACCCACTGCACGGGGGAATTGACGGCGGCCGCGAACGGCAGGTCGGTGACCCGGCGGTCGTAGAGGACGTGGACGTTGACGATGGGACTCGTCCCCAGACCCTCGGCCCGGGCCAGCGGAGTCTCGGTGAGCTCGGGCACCACCCGGAACGCGTCCCGATGCGGAAGAGCCACGACGACCGCCTCGGCCTGGAGAGCGCGCCGACTCTCGCCCCGGCGGCTGCTCACGAACCCCCCGGCGCGGATGCTTTCGACTCGTTCGCCGACGCTCACCGATACGCCCGCCCGCTCGAGGGCCGCCGCCGCGGCGGTGCCGTGCACCTCGCCCAGCGGGGCGGCTGCCCAGCCGATGTCGGCGGCGTCGGCTCGGTCGAGCAGCCCGGTGCGGAAGACTTTCGCCGCGAGCGCCAGCGAGGCGTCGTCCGGAACGACGTTGAGAGTGGCGGTGGCGACGATCCCCCACAGCGAGTTGATCACCGCCTCCGTCTGTCCGTGCTGCTTCAAGAATATTCCCAAACTGCAATTATCCAAATCCGCAACGGTTGGGTCGAGGTTGCCCAGGGCGAGGGCGCCGCGGACGGCGCGGAGCCGGTCGGCAGGCCGCAGCGCCGAGTACCGGGCCAGTGCCGCTGCGAGGTGCGCCGGCGCGGGGACGTGCGGCGTCCTCGTCAGGTGCGCGAGGCCGCCGCCGGCTCGGACTACGGGGATGTCGAGCCGGTCTTGCAGATGCACGAGCGAGGTGGCGCCGAGCCGGTCGAGGAACTCCCGGTAGGCCGTGCAGCACCGCAGGAATACGTGCTGGCCGTTGTCGATCCACAGGTCGCCGCGACGGAAGCTGAAGGCGGCGCCGCCGAGCCGGGGGCGTCCTTCCAGCAGGGTCACCCGCCACCCGGTGTCGGCCAGCCGCAGCGCGGCCGTGATGCCGGCCAGGCCGCCGCCCACCACAAGGGCGTCGCGCTCAGCCATCGCGACCTCCGGCGAGCAGCGCGCGCCCGGCCACCCGGAGCTTGTCCCGAGCCGGCAGCGACGCCCGTCCGCGCATCACCTCGGACGGATCCGTTGCGATCTTGGTCAGCAGCTCCCGGTAGATTCCGGCCATCGCGGCGCAGCAGGCGGCGCTGCGCCGGTCGAGCAGCGGGAGCAGCCGGCGGCCGCGGTCGTACCAGCCGTGCGCGCGGGCAGCCTCGAACCGGACCAGCTCGGCAAGCCTGCCGTCGCACGGATCGAGCGTTCCGTCGGCCAGGCGGCGCAGCTGCACGCCGAACAACTCGCGATCGCGGCTCGGGAGGTAAACCCGGCCGTTGCCGAGATCTTCCCGCACATCGCGCAGGATGTTGGTCAGTTGCAGGGCGATCCCGAGCGCGTCGGCGTATCCGGCCGGGCGCTCGGTGTCGCCGGCCAGCGGTGGGTCAAAGACGCCCAGGGAGAGCCGGCCGATGGACCCGGCTACGCAGCGGCAGTACTCGATCAGCTCATCGAGCGTGTCGTACCGGCGGCCGGCGAGGTCCATCTCGCAGCCGTCGACCAGCTCACCGAAGGCGGCCAGCGGGATCGGCAGTCGCTTGGCTGCGTCGGCGAGCGCGACACACACCGCGTCGTCGGGATGACCGGCCGGATTCGTCGCGGCGTCGCGGGCCTCCCGGAGCAGGATCCGTTTGTCGTCCTCCGGCAGGTCACCGTCGCCGATGTCGTCGATGCGGCGCGCCATCGCGTACACCGCTGACAGCGCCGCCTCCTTACCGGACGGCAGCAGCCGGATGCCCCAGGCGAAGTTGCGCGCTTGCGCTCGGGTGATCCGCCGGCACTCGGCGTAGGCAGCGCTGAGGTCCGCCGTCATCGCGGCCGCGCCAGGACGACAGCGTGCCAGGCGGTCCGCGCCTTCGAGGGCCCCAGATGCCGGGAGAGGACGTCGAAGTCCGCCCGTTGGAGGGCGTCTGCGGTGGCGAGTCCGCCGCCCACATAGCCGGCGACGGCCACCCGCGCCCACCCCGACAGCGAGGCGACCAGCCCGCGTCCGGACCCCAGCAGCCCGCGCGCTCGCTCGACCTGCTGCGCGACGACGCGGCGCAGTGCAGGTGACGTCCGCGAGGCCAGCAGCTCCTCCGGACCGACGGCCGCCACCCGGAGGTCGGCTTGTGGCAGGTAGGTGCGCCCGGCCCGCGCGTCCTCCCCCACGTCCTGACAATGTTCGAGAACCTGCAGACCGTTGCAGACCGCGTCGGAGGCGGCGATTCTTTCCGGCGTCGCCGCTGCGGCGATGGCGAGGACGACCCGGCCCACCGGCGCGGCGGAGTAGTTGCAGTAGCCGATGAGGTCGTCGAAGGTCTCATAGCTCGACACCCGCTGGTCGATGCGGTTGGCCTCGACCAGGTCGAGCAGGCACTGGAGCGGCACGCCGTCCTCCAGCAGCGGCACCGCGCTGCGAACCGGCGCGAGTTGCGCGGTTCCGCCGGCGGCCCGCCGCACGTCCTCGTCGATCGTGTCGAGCAGCAGCAGGCGGTCGCCCGGGGCTTCGTCACCGACATCGTCGACGAACCGAGCATAGGCGTACAACCGAGCAAGCCGATCGCGTGCTCGCCGAGGAACGACTCGGAGCGCGACGGGGAAGTTCTCGGCCGCCATCTGCGCTGCGGACCGCTCGGCGATCCCTTCGAGGATCTCGGTGCAGGCGGGCGCGCGGTCGACCGACGGCGCACCCCGGCCACCGTCGTCCACGTCCGTCCTCTCCCCTGTCGGATACTTAGGTCAACTAACATTCTTAGCGAGCAGGTACAGGCTAGGCCAAGGGGGTCCCGCGCGGTGCCTACTTTGGTCCCGACGCGTCAGATACCGTGACGCCCTCGGCCGGCGCGAAGGGACGATGAGTGCGCACGATCACCACGTTCGACCTCCGCGCGCTGATCGACGGGCGCGGAAGTGAGCGCTATGAGCTGCACCGCCGGCTGCTGAATCCGCAGCTGCCGCGGATGCTGCACACCATCGGCTTTGACAAGGTCTACACGCGCGGCGACGGCGCCTACCTCTACGACGAGGACGGGGTCGAGTACCTCGACATGCTCGCCGGTTTCGGCGTTTTCGCCCTCGGCCGGCACCACCCGGTCGTCCGCCAGGCGATGCACGACGTTCTCGATGCCGGTCTCGCCGAACTCACGCAGTTCGACGCCCCGCCGCTGGCCGGGTTGCTGGCCGAGCGGCTCCTCGCTCACGCACCGCACCTTGACCGGGTGTATTTCGGCAACAGCGGCACAGAAGCCGTCGAGGCGGCGCTGAAATACGCGCGTTATGCGACCGGTAGGTCCCGGATCGTCTACTTCGACCACGCTTTCCACGGACTGACGACAGGATCCCTGTCCGTCAACGGTGCTGATGAATTTCGTAAGGGATTCGGTCCCCTGCTGCCAGACACGAAGATCCCGTTCGGCGACCTCGCTGCGCTCGACCGGGAGTTGCGGCGCGGTGACGTCGCCGGGCTGGTCGTAGAGCCCATACAAGGCAAGGGGGTTGCGGTCGCACCCCCCGGGTTCCTGTCGGCGGCGCATGACCTGTTGCGCAAGCACAAGGCGCTGCTGATCGCCGACGAGGTGCAGACGGGGATTGGGCGCACGGGCGACTTCTTCGCCTACCAGCACGACGGCGTCGAGCCCGACCTGGTGGCCTGCGCAAAGGCGCTGTCCGGTGGATATGTGCCGGTCGGCGCGACGCTGGGCGCGGACTGGGTGTTCCAGAAGGTCTACTCGTCGATGGACCGGGTGCTCGTGCACGACTCGACGTTCGGCTCGAACTCCCAGGCCATGGCGGCCGGGCTCGCCACCCTCCACGTGCTCGAGACCGAGGACGTCGTCTCGCACGCCGGCGCGATGGGCGCGCTGCTGATCGAGCGCCTGCGGCCGCTGGTCTCCCGCTACGAGATGGTGCGCGAGGTCCGGGGCCGCGGGCTGATGATCGGCATCGAATTCGGCCGGCCGTCCTCGTGGAAGCTCCGCGCCGGCTGGACGGCCCTGCAGACCGCCCGGACCGGACTGTTCGCGCAGACCGTCGTGCATGCGCTCTTCCACCGGCACCGGATCCTCACGCAGGTGTCCGGCGATCACTTGGAAGTCATCAAGCTGATCCCGCCGCTGATCATCGGCGAGGCCGAGGTCGACCGGTTCGTGCATGCCTTCACCGACGTCATGGAGGAGGCGCACCGGGGAGCCGGGTTGGTGTGGGACTTCGGGCGGACGTTGATCAGTCAGAGTCGGCACGGGTAGGGCGTTCTCGGCTGTTGTGGCCCGCTTCGGGCCGTTGGGCTGGTGGAGGGGGCGCGGGCGGGTCGGCGGCGGGTGCCGGCGGGTCGGCGGCGGGTGCCGGCGGGTCGGCGGCTCCGGGCGGCGGGTGCACGGCGGGGCGAGTGCACGGCAGCGCCGGACGGCATCCCTACTCCTGAGCTGCGCTAGCACGTTCCTCCGACATTTGGTCGGCGGTTGTGCACAGCCGAGAGGGCTGTGCACGGTGCTGGTTCGTGCTGGTGAAAGCGTCGGTCCCCGCGGTTAGTTTCGGTCTCATGTTCGAGGACGGGTCGGTGTCGACGGCGGGGCTGGCCGCGTTGGCCGGTGCGCTGGGCCGGTTGGGCCCGGCGGTGAACGACGCCGAGCGGATCGACCGGATCCGGCTGCTGGAGCAGCTCAAGGCCGCGGTGGCGGCGGTGCAGGCGGCCGAGACGGCGGCGTTCGCGGCGTCCCAGCACGCCGCCGCCCGGGCCGCCGCGCAGCAGCCCGCCGGGGTCGTCGCCGGGCACGCGGGCGGGATGACGGCGGGGCGGGCGGCGGCCGGGGTGGCGGCGCAGGTCGGGTTGGCCCGGCGGATCTCGCCGCACGCCGCGGCCCGCTACGTCCGCTTCGCCACGCTGCTGACCGGCGAACTGCCGGGCACCTACGCCGCGCTGCGCGCCGGCCAGACGTCGGAATGGCGCGCGCAGCTGATCGCCCGGGAAACCGGCTGGCTGACCCCGCCGCAGCGCGCCGCGGTCGACCGCGACCTCGCCGCCCGCCTGCCGCAGCTCGGTGACCGCCGCGTCGAATCCGCCGCCCGCGCCGCCGCCTACCGCCTCGACCCGGCGGGCGCCGCCGCCCGAATGCGCGCCGCCGGCACCGACCGGCGGGTCACCCTGCGCCCCGCCCCGGACACCATGACCCGGCTCACCGCCCTGCTGCCGGTTCCCGCCGGCGTGGCCTGCTACGCCGCGCTGCTGCGCCAGGCCGACAGCCGCCGCGCCGCCGGCGATCCCCGCGGCCGCGGCCAGGTCATGGCCGACACCCTGGTGCAGCGCCTCACCGGCCGAGCCGACCCCGCCGAGCTGCCCGTCGAGATCAGCCTGCTCCTCACCGACACCACCCTGCTCACCGGCGGACCCGACCCCGGCCAGCTCGACGACGGGCACCTGCTGCCCGCCCCTCTCGCCCGAGCCCTCGCCCTCGGCCCCGACCCCGAGTTGACCAACCCGGGCCCGACCAACCCGGGCCCGACCAACCCGGGCCCGACCAACCCGGGCCCGACGACCCCGGGCCGAGCGGACCCGGACTCAGCGGACTCCGACCCGACCAACCCGGGCGCCGTGAACCCGGGCCCGCGCCGGCAGGATGCCGGCGCGCCGCGCTGGCTGCGCCGGCTCTACCGCTCCCCCCGCACCGGCGAACTGATCGCCATGGACGCCACCCGCCGCCGATTCACCCCCGCCCAACGCCGGTTCATCCGACTGCGCGACCACACCTGCCGCACCCCCTACTGCGACGCCCCGATCCGGCACACCGACCACATCACCCCCGCCGCCGCCGGCGGACCCACCAGCCTGACCAACGCCCAAGGCCTCTGCGAAACCTGCAACCACACCAAACAACAGCCCGGCTGGCACAGCCACACCCAACCCGACACCGACACCGGCGCCACCCACATCCAGATCACCACCCCCACCGGACACCGCTACACCAGCCCGCCACCCCTCCCCGAACCACAACCACCACCAGCAGCGGCACCGGGACCGCCAGCCACAGGCGCAACAGCACGCCAACCCACACCCGGACAACCCGCCACCAGCCGACAGATTCGGCTGCCAACCCGGCCACCACCCACCGACCGACACCCCGCCGCCTGAACCCGACGCCCCCAAACCCGACACCGCACGATTACGACGCCTCAACCCGGACGCCGCCCGGTTACGACGCCTCAACCCGGACGCCGCTGACCCCGAACGCCCACTGACCCGAACGCCCACTGACCCCGGACGCCCACTGACCCCGGACGCCGCTGACCCCGGACGCCCCCTGACCGTGGGGCCGCCCGACTACGGCCCCGGCTGATCACGACGCCTGTACGACGACCACGACCGTGGCGACCAGGTTGAACGCCGCGTGCACGAGCATCCCGGGCGCGAGCCGCCCGGTGATCCGAACCAGATAACAGTTCGTCATGCC
>JAICIE010000004.1 GCA_025924515.1 Jatrophihabitans sp.
CGCACCGTCAGAGCTCTTGTCCCACACCCCGTCGTGCATGAGGGAGTTCTTCTCGGTGAGCCGACGGGTGAGCGCGATGATCTCGGCGATCGCCAGCTCGACGACGCTTCGGGTGTTGGAGAACGGCGCGTTGAAGACCGTGACTCCGCGCTCGGTCGCGGCCGACAAGTCGATCTGGTTGATGCCGATGCAGAAGGCCCCGACGGCTTGCAACCGCGACGCCGCGTCGAGCACCCGCTCGGTGAGGTGGGTCTTCGACCGGATCCCGAGCAGGTCGACCTCAGCGACCGCGCTGAGCAGCTCCCGCTCCTCGAGCGCACGGTCGACCGTGTCGACGACGAAGCCGGCGGAGCGCAGGACCTCGCCGGCGTCGGGGTGGATCTGCTCCAGGAGCAGGGCGCGTACCGGGTCGGTCACAGGCAGGACCTTCGTCTCGTCGGGGGGACCCGGCCAGTTTAGAGGCCGCTGCCTACGACCGGTGGGCGCGGATGTCGTCGTAGCCGGCGGGGCTGGTCACGCCGGTGACCTCGGCGTCGGACCGCTCCGCCGACCGACGAACGCCCCCGTCCGCGAGGGACGGGGGCGTACGGGACGCGTGAGGGCGTCAGTAGCGACGGCCGGCCATCGCGCCGCTGCGGTTCCGCCCGGACACGGCCCGGTAGATCAGCAGCGCGATGACGGCGCCGATGATCGAGCCGATGAGGCCGGAGGGCTGGAAGAAGCCCTGGTTAGCGTCCTTGTGGAACAGGAGGTAACCGAGGAACCCGCCGATGAACGAGCCGACGATCCCGAGCAGGATCGTCGCGCCGATGCTCATGGGGTCTCTGCCGGGCACGAGCAGTCTCGCCAGCGCGCCGGCGATGAGGCCGACGATGAGCAGAACAATGATCAATCCGATGATGTGCATAGGTGGGTTCCCTCCTGGGATCGCCAGTGTTTTCACAGGAAGGGATACCCTCCCCGGACGGAGAGGTAACCGGCACAGGGCTACTTACATGTGTGCATGCGATGTCACTGCGCCGCGGCGAGCCGACTGATCCCGATGCCGCCCGGGATGTCCGCGCCGTAGCGGGCGATCTCCCGGTCCAGGTCGAGCGGCTTGATCCGCATCCGTCCGCGCAGTGCGTCCTCGTCGAGCAGCGCGGCCGGGACGATCCACGCGATCTCGAACTCGAGCCCGTCCGGGTCGCGGCCGTAGAGGGACTTGGTGGTGCTGTGGTCGGAGGCCCCGACGAGGGCATCATGTTCGGCGAGCGCGGTCGCGAGCTGACGCAGGTCGGTGAGCGTGTCGACCTCCCACGCGAGGTGGTACAGACCGACGGTGCTGCGACCGGCCGGCGAGTCCCCCGCGTCGGCGCCGATCTGGAACAACCCGAGGTCGTGGTCGTTCGTCGACCCCGGCGCCCTGAGGAAGGCGGCGCCGCGCAGGCCGCCGCTCCCGTCGATGGGCGTGAACCCGAGGACGTCGCGGTAGAACCCCACGCTGCGCGCGACATCGCGCACGAACAGCACGGCGTGGTTGAGGCGGTGGATCGGCATGGCTGTTGTCCTCTCGTCCTGGGATCAAGTGTAGGACGAGTTGATTGAGCTTTCAACCTTACGGCAAAGTCTCTATCCTGATCGCCGTGGCGACGAGGTGGCTCACCGGCGAGGAGCAGCGGGCGTGGCGCGCCTACCTCGAGGCGACGCTACTGCTGTTCGACGCGCTCGATCGCGAGCTGCAGCGCGAGGCGAACATGCCGCACGCCTACTACGAGATCTTGGTGCGTCTGTCGGAGGCGCACGGCCGCAGCCTGCGGATGAGCGAGCTGGCCGAGCGGACCAGGTCGTCGCGCAGCCGGCTGTCGCACGCGGTGGCCCGCCTGGAGGAGCGCGGCTGGGTGGTGCGGCGCGACTGCCCGGACGATCGGCGCGGCCAGGTCGCGGAACTCACCGACGACGGATTCGCCGTGTTGGCGGCCGCGGCGCCGAAGCACGTCGCGGCGGTCCGCGAGCACCTCATCGATCGGCTCAGTCCGCACCAGCTCAGCGCGCTCGCCGAGATCGGCGATGCGGTAGTGGCCGGGCTGTCCGAACGCTGATCAGGCCAGGTCGACGACGGCGGCCACCGGGCCGCCACCGTCCGGGCCCTGATGCGCGGCCGACACGGAGACGAAGACCGCGGGATCCCCGGTGACGGCAGCGGCGACGCCGCCGACGCAAGCCTTGATCTGCCGGTGCCAGTGGACGTCGGAGTCGTCGAGCATGGCGTTGCGCCGGCCCCGCACCTCTCCGTCCTGGCTGGCCTCGCACTTGATGAAGACGTTGACCAGCCGCCCGGCGAGATCGCTTGGGTGGGGGCGGTCGGGCAGCGGAAGGCCCGCGTCGCGGATCGCCGCCCAGATCCCGTCCTGGTCGAGCGCGTCCTTCATGACGCCGTGCCCGATGCGGTAGCGGCCGCCGATACCCCGGGCGTTGCCGACGACGACGACCTGCGCCCGGTCGAGTTCGACGCCCGACGAGCAGGACGCGACCGACGAGTAGAGCTCGCGGTTGCGCAGCACGTCCTCGTCGCCGGGCATTTCGATCTCTCCGAGCGCCACCGCGATGCCCAGCGCGGTTCCGCCGTTCGAGACGTCCATCGACGTGAGCGTGTCCTCGGTGAAGACGGTCTTCCCGCGCCGCTTGGCGTCACGGATGGTGTCGATCGTCAGCAGCGGCGTCTTGGTCTGGACGTAATGCACGTCCGCCGGGTCGGTGATCCCGGCTCGCTCCATCGCGATCTTCACCGCATCGGCGACCTTGGTGATCATGGTTGTGCGGCCGATGTCCTCGGGCAGCAGCACGTCGCTCATGGCGAACCCCACGGTGAGGCGCGGCTCGTCGCTCGGCACCGCCTGGTCGGCGGGCACGGTCGCGAACACCGTCGCGTGCGGGCTGATGACTCCGTCCGTGCCGCCCGACCACACGATCGGGATCTGCTTGATGTCCTCTTCGCTCCTCGTCCCCTTGGCGAGGAGAACCTCGCGGAACGCCCGGTCGGCGATGATCCGGGTGTAGTCGTTGACGCCGCCGTTGCCCTCGGTCTTGCCGATCACGGCGACGACCCGATCCGCGTCGATCACCCCCTCGTCGAGGAGCTTCGCCAGTTCGCTGGCGTCGGAGACGGAGTGCAGCGGCAGCTTGCGCACCTCGATCGGCTCAGGCACTGAAAACCTCCGGAATCTCGGACGATCAATGGTCAGGACGCCACGCGGGTGCCGACGCGGCCGGCGAGGGCGGCGGCGATCTGGTCGAGCGACGTGATCGCCGCCCACCGCCCGCTCGCGGCGACGCGACAGGCCGCCTCGACTTTCGGGCCCATGCTGCCCTCGGCGAACTCGCCGCTGTCGGCCAGCGCGCGAAGCTCCGCGGCGGAAACCTCGCCGAGCGGGCGCGCGGCCGCGCTACCCCATCCCACGACCGCGGCGTCGACGTCCGTGGCGATCACCAAACCGTCCGCGTCGAGGGCCTCGGTCAAGAGCGCAGCCGTGAGGTCCTTGTCGATGACTGCCTCGACGCCGTAGAGAGAGCCGTCGTCGTGGCGCACCACCGGAACGCCGCCACCGCCCGCGCACACCACCACGTATCCCGCGTCGACAAGGGTCCGTGCGGCCGCCGCGTCGAGGCACTGCCGGGGCTCGGGAGACGCGACGACCCGGCGCCAGCCACGCTCGCCGCGGTCCTGCCACACCTGCCCGTGCTGGATCATCACCCGCGCCTCCTCGGCGGTGAGATACCGCCCGATCGGTTTGGAGGGTGCGGCGAAGTGCGGATCGTCGCGGTCGACGAGCGTGCGGCTGACCAGGGCCGCGGTGCGTTTGCCGACACCGCGCCGGGCGAGTGCCGCGTCGAGCGCGTCGAGAACCAGCACGCCGATCGTCCCCTGCGTCTGGGCGCCGCACCAGTCCAAGGGCACCGGCGGGACGACCCCGGCCGCGAGCTCGTTCTTGACCAGGAGGTTGCCGACCTGCGGTCCGTTGCCGTGGGTCAGGACGACCTCGGTGCCCGCGGCCACAAGATCGGCGACCGTCTCCATCGCGGCCGTGATGGCCCGCTGCTGGTCGTCCGGGCGCGCAGTGCCGTCGGGGGCGGTCATCGCGTTTCCGCCGAGCGCGATCACGACCCGCACCGCTCAGCCGTCCTCGTCGAGCCAGGCCCGGATGGCCGCTCCGTGCTGGTCGAGGGTGGGCGGCGCGAGGTTCTCCTCCCGCGCGCCGCCGTACCCCGCGTCGTCCAGCCGCAGGGGTGGGCCAGGCAGGCTGATCCGCCCGAGCGCGGGGTGCGCGACGTCGATCAGGAGTCCTTGTGATCGCGTCTGGTCCCACTCGTAGACCTCGGCCAGGTTGCGTACCTTTCCGGCCGGGACGCCGAGATCGGCCAGGCGCTGCAGCAGATCAAGGCTCGGGTAACGGCTGAACGCCTCGTTCACGGCAGCGATCACCGCATCGCGGTCACGGACCCGCTGCGGATTGGTCGCCCACTCCTCGCGGTCGAGTCCGAACGGTGACGCGAACCTGCGCCACAGGCCGTCGCTGCCCACCGAGATCTGCACCGGGCCGTCGGCCGCCGAGAACAGTCCGTACGGGCAGATCGACGGATGGTGCCCGCCCGTCGCCTGCGGGACCTCGCCGGCGACCGTGTACCGGGTGCCCTGGAAGGCGTGCACCCCCACGATCGCGGCGAGCAGGCTGGTGCGCACGACCCGGCCGCGTCCGGTGCGTGCGCGCTCGTGCAGCGCCGCAACCGCACCGTACGCGCCGTACATCCCGGCGAGCAGGTCGGCGATGGGCACGCCGACACGCGTGGGCTGCTCCTGCGACGGTCCGGTCAGCGACATCAACCCGCCTTCGCCCTGGGCGATCTGGTCGTATCCGGCGCGTCCGCCCTCCGGCCCGTCGTGCCCGAAGCCGCTGATCGACAGGATGACAAGGCCGGGATTCAGCCCATGCAGCCGGCGGACGCCGAAGCCGAGCCGGTCCAGCACCCCGGGACGGAAGTTTTCGACCAGGACGTCAGCCTTCCTGATCAGCCGGGCCAAAACGTCACGACCCTCTTCGCTCTTGAGGTCGAGTGCGATCGATTCCTTGTTGCGGTTGCAGGACAGGAAGTAGGTCGAGTGCTCGTTCCCGTCGCTGCCCGGCACGAACGGCGGCCCCCACCCGCGGGTGTCGTCGCCCCCGTCCGGCGACTCGACCTTGATGACGCGGGCGCCCAGGTCGCCCAGCATCATGGCGGCGTGCGGGCCGGCGAGCGCGCGCGACAGGTCCACCACCAGGACGTCCTCGAGCAGGCTCACCGGTAGTCGACCTCCGCGGCAGGGCGGCCGCCGGAGAGCCGGGCGTACCCCGGTCCGCGGTCGAAGAATGCCTCGCCGCCGCGCGCCGCACGCATCTCGCGCCGCAACTGCTCGGTGGCCGGCAGGTGCACGCCCGGGTCGTCGTCGGGTCCGTCGACCACGACCCCGTACTCGTCCCGGGCCGCCGCTCGCGACACCTTGCGCCACAGGACGTCCCGGGCCACCAGGGCTGGATCCCGCTCGAGCGGGTCGCCCCAGCCGCCCCCGCCGGTCGTCCGGATGCGGATGGTGGTGCCCGCCGGGACGAACTCGGCGTCGACCAGAGCGGCGACGTCGCGCTCGGTCGGGCCGCCGGGATCGACAGTGACTTGGAACGGGCGGCCGGCCCGTCCGCCCTTGACGCCCCAGCAGGACAAGATGGAGCGGTCGGCGATGGACATGAAGTGCGCGTCGCGGAGCATGCGCAGATGCTTCTCGTAGCCGAGACCGCCGCGGAACCTGCCTGCGCCGCCGGAATCGACCGCGAGACCGAGCCGCTCGACGACGAACGGAAACCGCGCCTCGGTGAACTCCGTCGGCAGGTTCCGCGAGTCGGGCACGACGTGGATGGTGTCCTCGCCGTCGGCGTAATGACGGCCGCCGGATCCGCCGCCGAGGACCTCGCGCATCAGGTACGGCGCACCGGAGCGGTCGGTGCCGTAGACGCCGGTGTAGCGGATCGTCTCCTGATCGGCGGGCATACGCCCGTCCACGGCTTTGGCCAGCACTCCGGCCAGCACACCGAGCAGGCGGAGGATCACGAACGTCCTCGCGTTGGTGGGCGCCGGGAACACCGGGGTGAGCAGGGTTCCCGGCGGTGGGAAACGCATCTCGATCAGCGCTACCACGCCCTCATTCACGTCCAACTCGGCCATCCGCTCGGGGGAGTCCGCGAGGTTGCGGAGGATCGGCGCGAGCCACTTCTTGAGGAAGTTGCCGTCGGCGTAGTCGCCGCAGTGGTTGATCGGACCCTTGGCCTGCGGGGAGGTCCCGGCGAAGTCGAGAACGATGTTGTCCGCCGTGCGCGTCAGCGTGATCCGCTGCCGGTGCAGCATCGGCGGGTCGACCCCGTCGTGCTCGGCGTAGTCCTCCCACGTCCACGTCCCTTCCGGGATCTTGGCCAGGATCTCGCGGCGGAATGTCTCGGTGGTGTTGGCGACGATTGCGTCGAAGGAGGACTCGATCGTGTCCCGTCCGTACCGGTCGAACAGTTCGGCCAGCCGGCGCGAGCCCATCAGGCAGGCCGAACACTCGGCGTCGAGATCGGCGGCCAGCGAGTCCGGCATGCGGGAATTGCGCGTCATGATGGCGAGCGCGGCGCGGTTCGGCACCCCGCGATCCCACAACTTGATCGGCGGGACCATCAGTCCTTCCTCGAAGACGCTGCGCGCAGAGCTGGGCATGGAGCCCGGGACCGAGCCGCCGATGTCGTCGTGATGCCCGAAAGCCTGCACGAAGGCGACCACCTCACCGCCGTGGAACACCGGCACGGTCACGCACAGGTCCGGAAGGTGGCCGATCCCGCCCTCGGAGAGGTAGACGTCGTTGTGGAAGAACACATCGCCGGGGCGCATCGTGTCGATCGGGAAGTCGCGGGCGACGGGGTGCACCAGAGCGCTGTACGACCGCCCGGTCAGCTTGCGCAGAATGCGGTCGTGTATCCCGGCCCGATAATCGTGCGCATCCCTGATCATCGGCGAGCGGGACGTGCGTCCGATGGCGGTCTCGACCTCCTTCTCTATCGACGCGAGGCTGCCCTGCACGATCTCGAGGACGACCGGATCGACCGCCGAGTTGCCGGTGAGGGTCTTCATCGCGCCGCCCGTGCGGTTATGATCAGGCTTCCGTACTTGTCGACACGGGCGGTGAACCCCGGGTGCAGCGGGACGGTCGAGCCGTATTCCTCGATGACGGCAGGCCCGTGGACGACCGCGCCCGCCGACAGGTCGCCGCGCCGGAAGAGAGGCGTCACTTGGTAGCCGCCCGCGGGATCGAAGCACACGGACCGCGCACCGGTCGGCAGGTCGGTGCCGCCACCGGCGAGCGGGCGCAGCTCAGGACGGCTGATCGGTCCCACGCCGGTCACGCGGAGGTTCACCCATTCGACCTGCTGTCTGGCGTCGTCGCGGAAGTCGTATCCGTAGAGGGCGCGGTGCGCGTCGTGGAACGCGGCGGCGACGAGCTGCGGGTAAAGCTCGCCGTCCGCAACCGGCACCCGCACCTCGAACGCCTGGCCGAAGTAGCGCAGGTCGGCCGACCGCAGGAAGCGCTGCTCCTCGGGGTGGAAGCCCTCGACCGCCAGCGCGTCGGCGGCGTCGCGCTGCAGGTCGGCGAACACGTCCTCGACCGCCGCCGGATCGAGATCGGCGTGCCGCGATACGGCCGTCCGCACGTAGTCGTTCTTGACATCGACGGTCAGCAGGCCGAACGCGCTGACGTTGCCGGGGTTCGGCGGCACGAGGACGGAGTGCAGACCGAGAATGTCGACCAATCGGCACAGCAGCAGCGGTCCCGACCCACCGAACGTGACCAAGGTGAAGTCGCGGACGTCCAGCCCGCGCTTCACGGTCGTCTGTCGGAGCGCGTTCGCCTGGTTCCACGCCGAGATCTCCAGGATGCCCGCCGCGCAGGCTGCGGTGTCGAGTCCGAGCCGGCCGGCGAGCTGTTCGATGCCGTCTTCCGCGGCCGCGAACTCGAGCGGGACTTCACCGCCGAGAAGGGACGGCGGAATCCGCCCCATGACGAGGTGGGCGTCGGTAACGGTCACGTCCCGGCCGCCGCGCGAATAGCACAGCGGGCCCGGGTCGGCTCCTGCGGATGCGGGGCCGACCTTCAGGGTTCCTTCCGGTGACAACCAGGCGATCGAGCCGCCTCCGGCGCCGACGGTGACCACGTCGAGCATCGGAATCTTCGACGGGTAGCTGCCGATCGACCCCTCGGTGGTGAGCGTCGGCTCGCCGTCGAGAACGACGGCCACGTCGGTGGAGGTGCCGCCGCCGTCGCAGGTCAGCACCCGGTCGAACCCGGCGGTACGGGCGATGAGGGCAGCGCCGAGCGCTCCGGCGGCAGGTCCGCTGAGGACCGTCGTGATCGGTTGGTGCACGACCTCGTCGGCCGACAGCACGCCGCCGTTCGACTTCATGACGTAGAACGGGAGCGGTCGGTCGCTCAACTGCTCGAGCCGCGAGCTGATCGATCGGACGTAGCGGGCCACCCGCGGCTTGACCGCCGCGTCGACGAGCGTGGTCATCGACCGTTCGTATTCGCGGTATTCCCGCAACACCTCGCTGGAGATCGAGACGACGGCGTCCGGGTGCTCACGCGCCAACACGTCCTGCATGCGGCGCTCGTGGTGCGGGTTGGCGTAGGAGTGCAGGAAGCAGACGCCGAGGGTATTCACCCCCCGGGCCCGGAACCACCGGGCGACCGCGACCGCGCCGTCCTCGTCGAACGGCCGGATCTCGGCGCCGGTGAAGTCCAGCCGTCCGCCGACCGTCTTCACCAGGTGGGCGGGAACGATGCGGTCGGGCTTCACCCAGAAATACGAGTTCCCGTAACCGTCCGGCACCGATTGCCGCGCGATCTCCAGAATGAACTCATACCCCTCGGTGGTGATGAATCCGAGCGTGCCCAGCTTGCCCTCGAGCAGCTGGTTCGTCGCCACCGTCGTGCCGTGGCTCACCGAGTGGAGCTGGTCGCCGGCCGCGCCCAGCTGCTCCAGGATCTTCGTCAGACCGGCGAGGAAGGCATCGGCCGGATCTTCCGGCGTGGACGGAGTCTTGGTGCTGGTGAGCAGGCCGGTCGACTCGTCGAAGGCAACCACGTCGGTGAACGTGCCGCCGGTGTCGATGCCGATCCGCAGCCGCCCGGTGGCGGTCGCCGGCCGACTGTCCGGCCTCGTCACGGGTGGCATCAGCAGCGCCTGCCGATGCGTCCCACCGCGGTCCCGACGAGCACGCCGGCCAGCGCGACCACTGCACCGACGAGCACGCCGCGGAGAAAGGTGTCCTGGCCGGCGGCAACCGGGGCGGGCGCCGAGAAGACACCGGCGGGCGGTGCCGGCGCCGCGGCCGTCTCGGCCGGTACCGCCTCCTTGCCGGATAGGACGTCGTCGACCGCGGCGAAGAACTCTGCGGCCATCCGCCTGCCGACCGCGGCGAGCATCCGCTGTCCGACGCCGGCGACCATGCCGCCGACGACGGCGTCGGCGTCATACCGCACGAGGGTCTGCGAGTCGCCGGCCGGATCGAGAAGGACGCGGACGTCGGTGCGAACGGTGCCCGGCGCGCCCGCTCCCGAGGCCGTCATGACGAACGAGTGCGGTTCCTTCTTGTCCGACAGCGCCACCTCGCCGGTGTACGTGCCCTTGACCGCCGCAACGCCCGCGGTGACGGTCATGGAATAGGCATCCGCTCCCGTCGTCTCGAGCCGTTCGCAGCCGGGGATGGTCCGCACCAAGACCGCCGGGTCGTTCAACGCCCGCCAGACCCGGTCGACCGGCGCGTGCAGGGTCGCCTCACCGCTGACCTTCATCCGGTTTCCTTCGAACGACGCAGCTCCCAGAGTTCGCTGGGAGAAATCGGCATGCTCGTGAGCACAATGCCTTCCGCGTCCTCGATCGCCGACGCGATCGCGGCGGCACCCGGAATCACTCCCGCCTCCCCGGCTCCCTTGATGCCGAGCGGATTCATGGGGGAGGGAGTTTCGAGGTGGTCGATCTCGACGGAGGACGGAACCTCACTGGCATAGGGCATCAAAAAGTCCATGAATGACGCATTCTGCAGCTGACCGGCATCGTCATAAGCCATCCGCTCGTACAAGGCACCGGCCACGCCCTGGGCGACGCCGCCGTGTATCTGTCCCTCGACGATGCGCGGGTTGATCAGCGTGCCGCAGTCGTGCACCACGCAATAGCGCAGGATTTTAACCTCGGCGGTGTCAGGATCGGTCTCGACCACCACCGCATGCATACCGTTGGCGAAGGTCGACTGCATCGGCGAGAAATAGTCCCGGCCCTCGAGCCCGGGCTCGTCGTCCTCGGGCACCGGCGGTTTCGCCGGGTCACCGCTCGCGAACTGCGTGGCTGCCTGCGCGGCGGTGTCGAACGCGTAGCGAAGCGGGTTGGAGAGCACGGCGACGGTGCCGAGCGAGATCTCAGCGCCGGGCGCGCCGACGACGCGAACGACCCCGTCGACGATCTCGAGGTCGTCGGGGTTCGCCTCGAGAGCGTCGCCGGCCACCCGGAGCGCCTTCTCCTTCGCGGCCCGGGCGGCGAGAGCGATCGCCGAGCCGCTCATCACCGCGGCTCGGGAGGCGAACGTGCCGACCGCGTAACCGAATCGGCGGGTGTCACCGGTGACCACCTCGACGTCGTCGAGCGGAACGCCGAGTTCGTCGGCCACGATCTGCGCGAAGACGGTCTGGTGACCTTGTCCTTGCGACGTCAGTCCCGTGGCAACCTTCACCTTCCCGGACGTTTCGATGACGACGTGGCCGCCCTCGTAGGGGCCCACCCCGGTGCCCTCGACATAACAGGCCAACCCGATCCCGATTCGACGGCCCTCGGCCCGGGCCGTCTCGCGCGCCTGCTCGAAATCATCCCAGCCGACGAGCTGCTTCAGCTTCGCCAAGGACGCGGGGAAGTCCCCGGAGTCGTAGATCAGCGGCCGGCCGTCCTGGAACACGAGGCCGTGGTCGTAGGGCATTTCGTGTGGTTCGATGAAGTTGCGTTCCCGCACGGTGGTGCGGTCGAGGCCGAGCTCGCGGGCGATGGCGTCCATGACGCGCTCCATCACGAACACGCCCTGAGGACGGCCGGCCCCGCGGTAGGGGGTGACGATCACCGTGTTCGTGTAGAGCGAGTCGAAGGTGACTCGGTATGCGCCCGGCTTGTACGGGCCGAGCAGCTGCGTCGACGTGATGATCGGCACGATCAGTCCGTACGGGATGAAGGCGCCGTGGTCGTGCCAGAAACGCACATCGAGCCCGAGCAGTCGCCCGTCGTCGTCGAAACCGACCCGCACCGAGTGCAGCTGGCCGCGTTCGTGGGCGCTGGCGACGAAGTGCTCCCGGCGATCTTCGACGAACTTGACGGGGCGGGCGAGCAGGCGTGCCGCCCAGGGCACGAGCACCTCCTCCGGCCACGGATGCATGATCTTGACTCCGAACCCGCCGCCGACGTCGGGGGTGATCACGTCGACGTCGACCAATGGGAGGTCGAGCTTGGCCGCGACCGCAGCGCGCACCCCGGTCGACGTCTGCGTCGACGACCAGATCCGCATGCGGCGCGCTTCGGCGTCCCAGCGCGCCAGCACGCCGCGTCCCTCCAACGGGGTCGACGCGGAGCGCTCGATGGCCAGGTCGAGGGACAGGACGTGCGGCGCGGCGGCCAGCGCCGCGTCGACGTCACCTGTCGATTGCGTCATCCGGGCGGCCAGATTGCCCGGAACGTCCTCGTGCACCAAGTGCGCGGCGGCACGCGCCGCGGCGATGCCGACGACGGCCGGCAGCGGCTCGTACCGGACGGCGATGCGTTCGGCGGCGTCCTCGGCGAGGTAGCGGTCCTCGGCGACGACCATGGCGACCGGCGCGCCGACGTGGTGCACCTTGTCCCGGGCGAGCGCGTACGGGGTGCGCCCGTGCGTCAGGGTGGGGTGCGGGATGAGCAGTGGCAACGGCTCGGCGAGCCGGTCCGGGAGGTCGTCGTAGGTGTAGATGGCCACCAAGCCTTCGACGTCGAGCGCCGCGCTGACGTCGACGTCGGTGATCCGCGCGTGGGCGTGCGGGCTGCGGACGAACGCCGCTGCGAGCGCGTCGTGACCGAGGTCGTCGAGGTAGGCACCGGCACCGCGCAGCAGCCGCTCGTCCTCGACTCGGGGGATCGGCTGGCCGAACCAGCGGGTGCTCATCGCGCCAACTCGGCGGCGCGCAGCACGGCGCGCACGATGTTCTGATAGCCGGTGCAGCGGCAGAGGTTCCCGCCGATCATGTCCCGCGCCTGCTGCTCGTCGGGATCGGGGTTGTCGCGCAGCCCCGCGGTCACGGTCGTCAGGAATCCTGGGGTACAGAAGCCGCACTGCAGGCCGTGGCAGTCGCGGAAAGCCTGCTGGACGGCAGACAGCGCGCCGTCGGGCTCGGCGAGGCCTTCGACGGTGGTGATGTCGTTGCCCTCGACCGACACCGCCAACAGCAGGCAGGACCGCATCGGGAGCCCGTCGACCAGGACCGTGCACGCCCCGCACACCCCGTGTTCGCAACCGACGTGGGTGCCGGTCAGCCGCAGGTCGTGGCGCAGGCAGTCGCTGAGCAGCCGCCGGGCGGGGATGGACAACGGGCGGGGCACGCCGTTCACGGTCAGCACCACGTCGATCAGTTCGCTCATGCAGCCGCCGCCCCCGAGGCCCTGGCCGCCGCGAGAGCCTGCGTGAGCGCCCGCTCGGTGAGCACTCCGGCCAGAGCGCGTCGATAGTCGGCGCTTGCGTGCAGGTCCGCCTCCGGCTGCACCTGCGCCCGCGCCGCCTCGCCGGCGGCGCGCGGGTCTGCGGCCTGGTCGGTCAGTTCGAGAACGAGCGGGGTCGGGGCGACGGAGAGGTAGGCGCAGCGCGCGGCCGCCACCGCGCCGTCGTCCTTCAGTCGGACGAAAGCGGCCACGCCGCAAACCGCGTAGTCCCCGGCACGGCGTGACACCTCGACGAACGCGGTACCGCTGGAAGGCGGGAGAACCGGCAGCGCCGCCTCCACCGCAAGCTCGTCATCGCGAACGTCCGACTCCAGCGGGCCGAGGAAGAGCTCCCCGGCGGTCACGTTGCGTTCGCCTCGCGAGGACCGGACGCGCAGGCTGCCGCCGAGCAGCGCCAGCACCGCGGTCATCTCGCCCGCGGGGTCGGCGTGGACGATGCTGCCGACCGTGGTGCCGCGATTCCGGATCGTCGCGTGGGCCACCAGGCGCAACGCCTGCCGCAGCAGCGGCTGCGCCGCGCCGGCGGCCGGGTCGGCCAGCACGCGGGCGTGCCGGGCCAACGCGCCGATCCGCACGACGTCGCCGTCGACGCGCACGTAGTCGAGCTCGCGCAGCCGGTTGATGTCGACCAGCGCGGACGGATGCGCCAACCGCATGGACACGAGCGGGATGAGGGACTGGCCGCCCGCGAGAACTTTCGCCCCGCTGCCCAGCGTCCCGAGCACCTCGACCGCGCTGTCGACCTGCTCGGGACGCCGGTAGTCGAACGGGGCCGGCTTCACAGGCGTCTCGTCGTCTCTGGGGGCGTCGTCTCGGCGAACGGCGACACCTCGCCGTCGGGGGTCTCGACGTTACCGGTCGAGAGCATCGTGCCGCCCTCGTACGCGCGGCCACGGATCTGCGGTTCCCGTAGCTCCGGCGGGGCAAGCCAACGCATCGCGTGATAGGCGATAAGGACGACGATCGTGCCGAGGGCGATGCCGCCGATGGAGAAGTTGTCCGTGAACTTCAAGGTCACGCCGCCGATGCCTGCGATGATCCCGGCCGCCAGCGGCACGAGGTTCACCGGGTTGGCGAAGTCGACGCGGTTCTCCACCCAGATCTTCACACCGAGCAGCCCGATCATCCCGTAGAGGATCACAGTGATGCCGCCGAGTACGCCGCCCGGAGTGCCGTCGACGATGGCGCCGAACTTCGGGCAGAACCCGAGCAGGATGGCGACGAGCGCGGCAACGTAGTAGGCCGCCGTCGAGTAGATGCGGGTGGCCGCCATGACCCCGATGTTCTCGGCGTAGGTGGTAGTCGGGGATCCGCCCACGACCGATGCGATCACCGTGCCCACGCCGTCGCCGATGAATGCCCGGCCGAGGGAGGGGTTGAGGTCCTCCCCGGTCATCTCGGAGACCGCTTTCACGTGGCCGGCATTCTCCGCCAGCAGCGCGATGACGCTGGGCAGCACCAGCAGGATGAATGCGCCGGAGAAGCTTGGCAGGTGCCAGCCCACGACGGCGTCCTTGCCGGCATGGGAAAAGGTCGATCGGGCAGGGAAGCCGATCCAGTCCGCCGCTCGGACGCCCGACCAGTTCACCCGGTCGTGCAGCACCGGTTTCGGCCCGGTGGGCAGCACCGAGTTGATCTTCCCGAAGATGTGGTCGAACGCCCACGAGATCAGGTAGCCGAAGAGAAGTCCCAGGAAGATGGCGATCCGTGACCAGAAGCCGCGGAACAGCACCGCTGCGCAGATGACGAACGCCATCGTGAGCAGCGCTACCCACTGGTCCTGCGGCCAATAGGTGTTGGCAACGACCGGCGCGAGGTTGAAACCGATCAGCAGCACCACGGCGCCGGTGACGGCTGGCGGCAGAACCTTCTGGACAATCTCGCCCCCGAGGAAATGCACGACGACGCCGACAACTGCGAGGACCAGACCGGCAATGAGGATGGCGCCGGTGACGTCCTTCGAGTTGCCGCCCTGAGCCCGGATGGCGGTCACCGCCGCGACGAACGACGCCGATGTGCCGAGATAGGACGGGATCCTGCCGTTGACGATCAGCAGGAAGAGGATCGTCGCCACCCCGGACATCATCACCGCGAGGTTGGGGTTGAGGCCCATGATGACCGGGAACACGAACGTCGCGCCGAACATGGCGACGACGTGCTGGGCGCCCAGGCCGATCGTCTTTCCCCAGGACAACCGTTCGCCCGGACCGACGACCTCTCCCGGTGGGGGCGTCCTGCCTCCGTACACCAACCTCCAGCCGAATGCCGACATCGTCTGCCGCTCCCTTCGCCGCGAGGACGGGCCGTGCCCGTCAGCGCAGGAGTGTCCGCCGCGCGCGGGATAGAGAACGGTAGGACCGCCGATCAAGCGGGTTCATTGTGGAGTTTTGACGAAGGACCGCCGCGTCCTTCGGTCACAAACCGCGCATTTGCAGCACCCGGAGCGCGAGAGCGATGTCCAGGCGCAGGTCGGGGTTCGTCATGAACTGCCCGACGATCGACTCGAGTTTGCCGATGCGGTAGCGCAGCGTGTTGTAGTGGAAGTGCAGGATCCGGGCCGTCTCGGCGACATTGCAGTTCGTGTCGATCAGCACCTGCAGCGTGCGCCGGAGATCGGTCGACTCAGGCCGATCGGTCCCGAGCGACCCGAGCACCTCGGCGGCGAACGAGCGCAGCTCCTCGCTGTCGGTGACCAGGGACAGCAGCCGATGGACGCCGAGGCTGTCGAAGTGCGCGATGGCTCCGCGCCCACGCGTCCGCCGGCCCACGACGAGCGCTTTGCGGGCCTGGTCGTACGCGGCCGGCAGGCCGTCCGGTGATCGGACGACCCGGCTGACTCCGGCGGAGAAGGAACGCCGGCCGCCGCCGCGATCTCCGGTCACCGCGGCGACAAGCTCTGCCACCGTGGCCTGGGCGGCCGCCTCGGTGGCAGGAACCACCGCCACGATCTCCTGGCTGATCCCCACCACCGGAACAGCCCGGTCGCGGGCCGCGACCACCTGCTGCCACGCCGAGGTGAGCCGATCGTGGGGCGTGCGTCCGGTGAGCGGAGAGCCGTCGTCGAGATCGTCGAGTTGCGCGACCAGGACGACCAGAGGCCGGCGGATGTCCCAACCAAGCGCCGCGCAGTGGGCGGCGACCTGGTCGGGGGGTCCGGCCGTCTCGGTGAGCGCGTCGCGCAGGAAGTCGCCGCGGAACTTCGACTCGACGGCGGCGACGGCCAACTCCTTGGTGATCGCCAGCGCCGCGACGGTGCCGGCGCGGTCAAGTGACTGCACGGCGGCCGTGCCGAGTCCGCCGACGGGGGCGTAGGCGACGATGCGGCCGTGCTCGGTGCGTCCGGCGCCGATGTCCACGACGAGCAACTGTCCGTCGGCGCCCGGGATCGACTGCACCCCCGGCCGGACGCGCTCCACCAAGAACCGCCCGGAGGGGTCGAACAACTGCAGGGCGTCGAACGCCGCCAGGTCGTCGGAGGCACCCGCGGTCGCCCTGACCCGCCCGTCCGGGGTACAGACGAGGACGGCCGCGGCGAGCGCCCGGGCGACCTCGTCGGCGATCTGCGGCAGCCCACCACCGTCGAGCACGACCGTCGTGAGGGCGCGGTGCAGCCGGTCGGCGGCGTCGAGCGCGACCGCCTGCCGGTCGGCGAGCGCGGTGAAAACCTCGCTCATGACCTCGCCGAAGCCGACGTCGGCCGGAAGGCAGAGCACCGGGAAGCCGAGCTCGTCGGCCGCGGCGAGCATGGCGAACGGGAGCGTGTCGAGATAGCGGCCCGGTTTCACGCCGAGCGCGGCAACCCCGCGGGCCACGAGGGCCCGGACGAACCCGACCAGATCGTCCTCGTCGAAGGGGCGTCCGGTGTCCGGATGGCGCAGCAGGTAACCGGCAACCAGCAGCAACTCGTCCGGCTCGACCTCCGGCAGCTCGTCCGGAACCTCGATGAGGTTCACCCGAGAGATCGATCCGTCGAGCCCGGCCCGGCCCGCGGCGACCTCCGCGCTCCGCATGCTCGGCAGCCCGACGAGGTCGCGAACGGTGATGCGGTATTCCCCCGACGCTGGCAAGTCCTGACGGCGCGCGCGGCGAGCGTTGGCAACACCTTCCATGCGAGGACGGTACGCGGGATCGGGTACGGTCCGGGATCGTGGAGCTGGACGCGTCCTGCAGCGTCCTCGCCGCCCCGCTTCTCGACGGTCCGGTGCGGCAACTGCCCGTGCTCGGCGCTGGGCCCGCGGCGCTGTATCTCGACGCCGGCGCCAGCGTGGTGGCCGTCCTCTCGGATCACGCGGTGCAACTCCCCCGTTCGGTGCGCGTCGCGACCGCCTCGCTGACCGGACTCCGGCCGGACGCGTCGGTGCGCGTCGGCGACGGCGCACTCTCCTGGCTCTCGGGGGGCCGAGCGGTCCGGGTGCGGGTGGTGCGGCGCTGGTTGCCCGGGCGCGTGCCCTCGGTGGCACCCCGGGGCGAGCGGGTGCGCGAACTGACGGCGGCCGTGGCCGTTCCCGCGGTCGAGGTCGCCGAGCTACTCGGGCGCGGCCCGGGGCTGACGCCGAGCGGTGACGACGTCCTGGCCGGACACCTGCTCGGCTGCCGAGCGTTCGGGATCGCCGGCGAGCCGCTGCGCCGCTCGGTCCTCGCGCTGGCCACCACCCGCACGACGGCGTTGTCCGCGGACCTGCTGCGGCTGGCGGCTGAGGGCTGGTGCATTCCCCAAGCCGCCGCGATCATCGCGGCACTCGGCCGGGAGCGTCCGGATCCGACGGCCCTGCAGGCGTTGATCGGCGTCGGGTCGTCCTCGGGCTCCGCCCTGGCCGCGGGGATAGCTGCCGCTGCCGCGCAGGTCGTTCTGGGCGCGGCCGCATGAGCGCGGCCGGCGGTCCGGACGTCGAGTACGTCGAGGCGCGCCGCGGCGCCTACGCGGACTCGGTCACTCTGCTGCAGGTGACCCGGCGGGTGGCGGACACCCCCGGAGTGCGCGGCGCGCTGGTGGCCATGGCAACCGACCTCAACCTCGACCTGGCGCGCGGGATGGGTTTCTCCGTTCCGGAGTCCGCGGGACCCAACGACCTTCTCATCGCGGTTCGAGCGGAGGACGAGGCGGCGCTGGCAGCGGCGAAGGACGCGGTACTCGCGGCGCTCACCGCGCCCGCCGGCGCGACGGCGGCCCCGACGGATGTCCCGCCCGCGACGACGGCATCCGCGCTGCGCCGCGAACCGGCCGACCTCGTCCTGGTGTCGGTCCCGGGCCCCTCCGCGTTCGCGGAAGCGGCCGACGCACTCGACGCCGGCTGCGACGTCATGATCTTCAGCGACAACGTCCCGGTGGAACAGGAGGTCGCGCTCAAGCGCCGTGCGCTGTCCGAGGGACGGCTGGTCATGGGTCCGGACTGCGGCACCGCGGTCGTCGGCGGGATCGGCCTGGGTTTCGCCAACGCGGTCGGCCCGGGCCCGGTGGGGCTGGTGGCCGCGTCCGGAACGGGCGCTCAGCAACTGATGTCCCTGCTCGACGAGGCGGGCGTCGGGATCAGCGCGTGTCTCGGCGTCGGCGGACGCGACCTCTCCGCGGCGGTCGGCGGGTTGGCGACGGTGTCCGCCCTCGATCTCCTCGACGCCGACCCGGCCACCGAGCTGGTCGTGGTGGTGTCGAAGCCGCCGGCGCAAGAGGTCGCCGACCGGGTGCGCGAGCATGCGGACCGGTTGCGGACGCCGGTCGTCCTGGGGTTGCTCGGCGAGGGGCAGCCCGACCTCACCGCGCTCGCCGCGTCGGTGCTGCAGCGCCTCGATCGGCCCGCGCCGGAGTGGCCGCGGTGGACGCCGCGGTCGGTCGCTGACCCGCGCCCGGGCTCGCTGCGCGGCCTCTACTCCGGGGGCACGCTCTGTGACGAGGCGATGCTGCTGGCCGCCGGGTCGCTCGGCCGCGTCCTCTCGAACATCCCGCTGCGTCCCGACTGGCGGTTGGACCGCACCCTGCGTTCGCCAGGTAACCTGATGATCGACTTCGGAGACGACGACCTCACCCGGGGGCGCCCGCACCCGATGATCGACGGGTCCCTGCGCGCCGAGCGCCTCCTGGCCGAGGCCGACGACCCCACCGCGGCGGTGGCTCTACTGGACGTCGTCCTGGGGTACGGCGCCGCCGCCGATCCGGCCGCCGACGTGGCCGCTGCGATCGCGAAGGCATGCGCGGCCGGGCTTCGGGTGCTCGTTGCGCTGGTCGGCACGGCCGGCGATCCGCAGAACCGGGAGGAGCAGGCCGGGCGGCTCGTCGACGCGGGGGCGGAGGTTTTCGCGTCGAACGCGCAGGCTGCCCGCGCGGCCGTCAGCCTCGTCGCGGGAGCCCGGGAATGAGTTTGCTGGCCGGCGATCCTCGCGTGTTGAGCGTGGGTGCGGAGCTGTTCGCCGACTCGGTGCGGGCGCAGGCGGTGACCGTCCGGACTGTCGACTGGCGTCCGCCGATGGCGGGGTCGGAGAACGACCTCGCCCGCGTGCTGGCCGACCCCCGGCGCAGCGCCGCGAACAGCACGGCCGTGGATCGGATGCTGGCGGTGTCGGCGCGGCTGGTCGACGTCGTGCCGGCCGGCGATCTGCTGGGGCTCGGGCCCTCCGACTACCTGCACGCCGGCCCGCCGATCGACTGGGACCGGGCATCGGGACCGCTTCGCGGCGCGCTGATCGGGGCGGCGCTGTTCGAGGGTGTGGCAGCGAGCCCCGACGACGCCGAGCGGGTGCTGGCCGCGGGCTCGTCGATCAGCCTGGCGCCGTGCCACTCGCGCTCGGCTGTGGGACCGATGGCCGGGGTCGTCTCGCGCTCGATGTGGATGTTCGTGATCGAGGACGAGGCCACGGGGCGCCGCACCTACTGCTCGCTCAACGAGGGGCTGGGGAAGGTGCTGCGCTACGGCGCGTACGGGCCCGAGGTGCTCGACCGGTTGCGCTGGATGTCAGCCGTGTTGGGGCCACTGCTGCAGACCGCGCTCCGGGCACGCGGGCCGGTCGACGTCACCGCCCTTCTCGCGCAGATGGTGCAGATGGGAGATGAGGCGCACAACCGCAACCGCGCAGGAACCCTGATGTTCCTGCGTGAGCTCCTCCCGGCGCTGATCGGCAGCGGCGCCCCGGCGGGCGACGTGGCCGAGGCGGTCCGGTTCGTCGCGGGCAACGACCACTTCTTCCTCAACCTCGCCATGCCGGCATGCAAACTGGCCCTCGACGCTGCACGGGATGTGCCGGGGTCGTCGATGGTCGTGGCCATGGCGCGCAACGGCACCGACTTCGGGATCCAGGTGTCCGGAACCGGCGATCGGTGGTTTACCGGCCCCGCCCAGGTGCCGGACGGGCTGTTCCTCGGCAACTACGGCCCCGCAGACGCCAACCCGGACATCGGTGATTCAGCGATCACCGAGACGGCGGGGCTGGGCGGGTTCGCCATGGCGGCGGCGCCCGCGATCGTCCGGTTCGTCGGGGGCGCGGTCGCCGACGCGCTCGCCACCACGTCACGGATGTACGAGATCACGCTGGCCGAGCACCCGACGTTCAGCATTCCTGTGTTGGAGTTCCGGGGGACGCCGTGCGGGATCGACGTGACGAAGGTCGTCCGCACCGGGATCCTGCCGCAGATCAACACCGGAATGGCCGGGCGGGCTGCCGGCACCGGTCAGGTCGGGGCGGGACTGGTCACGCCGCCCGGCTCGGTGTTCGCGGACGCGCTGCGGGCCTTGGCAGCGGCCGCGCCCGCGGTCTGCTGAGTCACCGGAACAGGCACGCCACCGTCGCGGCGATCAGGTGGACGAAGGCGACAGCAGCGTCGGCTGCGGTAGGTCGAACCACTCCGGCTCACCGACCGCCAGCTTCATCGCCTCGTCCATCGCGGCCTGCATCTCCTGCGGCGGCTGCTTCTTCTCGTTGCGACGCGCTTCCGCCTCCGAGGTGAAGTAGAGGACTGCGATCAACTCGTCGCCGCTGACGAGCGTCAGGTCGCCTAGGATGTCGGGCCGGAAAGACGCGAAGTCCTCCGGAGTCGATCCCATCAACTCCTTCATCCTCGCCGGATCTGAAGAGCGGCCGCGGATGATTTGCACGAAACCGGCATCATCAGGATCTCCGGCCATGCGGACGGTGACGTCGGTGCTCTCCACGACCCTGGGCTGGCCCTCGAGGTGCGCCATGAGATCCGACCACCACGCCCCCTGCTCGGGACGGTCGCTGTTGCGGCGGGCGTCCTCCTCCGTCGCGAAGCGCGCCAGCGAGATGGCGCGGCCGTCCGCGGTAACCCCGGCAGTGCCACCGAGCCATCCCGTGGCGCCGGGCGCGAGATCGCGCAGCCATCGCTCGAGTCCCTCTCGCAAGGCATCCGGCTGCGCCGTCCTGCCATCGATCACTTGGACGAACATTGCGGACCTCCCGTCCTGTCGACCGGTGATAGCAGGAAGCTACGACCGGACGGGAGAGCCGTCCAGCGTCACACCGCCGGGAAGGCCGCCAGCTTCGGACGCTTGTAGGTCTTGCCGCCGCTCCACACCTGGCTGAAGACACCGCCGGCCCACAGGACTCCGTCCGAGGTGACCTCGAGGCTCCAGACGCCGTAGTAGTAGGGCGCATTGCTGGGATTCATCGCCGGCGTGAAATCCGGGTCGACGGCGCCGGTGCCCAGGTCGACCGCCGCGATGTGCACCCGGGTCACGCCGCCGGTTGTGTAGCAGCTCGCCGGTGCCGTAGCGACGCAGCGGAAATGCCCGCCGAAGTACGCGGTGCCACGGGAGAGGGCGACGGCCTGCATGTCGCCGTCCGGGGTGAGGAACCAGATGCGCTTGCCGGTGGCGTCGAACCGGTATCCGCGGTTGGTGTGCCCTGCCTGGGCCACGACGATCCCCGGACTGCCGCCCTGGGATCCGTCGACCCATGCGATCCCGTCGGCCGCCTGCAGCGGGTCGTTGGCGGTAAAGTCGATCTTGGGCGCAAAGGCGGCGTCGAGCGCGCCGGTGCGGGGGTTCACGCGGAGCACGGACATGTGCGCGGCGCCGTCGGCCGTGTCGAAGTGCCCGCCCACATACAGCGCCGGCGCTGCGCCGGCATCCTGACCGAGCGCCAGCGTGCGGACGTCCGGTCGGTTGGTGCCGGACCACGCGATCGCCGGCGGGGTGAACGTCGTCACGAGAGCGCCCGTCGCAGGATCGACGGCAGCGAGGGTGGTACGTGGCGTCGCGGCGACGGACGTGAACTGGCCGCCGACGTAGAGCATGCCCTCGGCCAACAGGAGCGCGTCGACCTGATCGTTGGCTCGCATGTTGAAGGAGAGGAGCGCGCCGGTGGCGCCGTCGAATGCCGCAGCGTGCTGCGCGTGCGTCCCCGAGCCGTCGATCTTCGTGAACGCGCCGCCCACGTACACCCGATGGGTTGTCGGATCGACCGCGACCGCGTTGATGCGCCCGTTGAACTTGTGCGCCGAGAAGGACGGCACCACGTCGCCGGTCGACTCGTCGATGGCGACGAGGTCGTTGTAGGCCATCGACGGGGAACCGGCGTGATCTATCGCCTGGGTGAAGTCGCCGACGGCGTAGAGCATGCCGGCATTCGGGTCCTCCGCCGTGGCACGCACCTGGGCGCAGTTCTGGGTGGGGTATTGGGTGCCGCAGTCCTTCCAGACCCCCCAGTTCGGCAGCGACGGGATCCCGCTGTTGACGGCCGCGCCGGCCGGTTCGGCCGCGGACAGGATCGCGATGCCGGCCGTCGCGGCCGCCATAACGCGCCGCAGCCGACCTTGCCATGAGTGCATCACGAGAACTTTCCCCTTCGCGCGGTTGGTGGCCGTTCGGGCTCTTTCGCGGCTAACAGTGTCCTCGTCAACGTTCGGTGACGCCAATTGAAAGAGGGACCGGAGCTCACGCCGCCGTGACACAGGACGTCGGACCCGGCTGTCGGCCCCTGCGGGATCGGTCAGGACGGCCCACCGGGCGGGCGAGCGGGTGACGGGAATCGAACCCGCACTGTCAGCTTGGGAAGCTGATGTTCTGCCATTGAACTACACCCGCGGACGGTTCGGAGCCTACACGCAGGCCATGACCGGGCGGCGCCGCGGGAAGGGGTTGGCGTTGACGCTGCCAACCCGTGCGGTGGAGACTTGAGCCCTCGGAAGGAGCCGCGGATGTCGTGGAACCTGCGCGGAAGTTACGTCGAGACCTGCTCCTGCGAACTGATGTGCCCCTGCAATCTGTCATTCGACCACGGGGCCACTTACGACTTCTGCCGGGTCACGCTGGTGTTCAACATACGGGATGGGCAAATAGACGGCGTCGACATCAGCGGGCGAAAGGTGGCGGCGATCGCCGACACTCCCAAAGTGATGACCGAGGGAAACTGGCGGCTCGGAGTTTTCGTCGACGATCGAGCCGATGACGATCAATTCGACAAGCTGTTGCAACTTTTTTCCGGGCAGCTCGGAGGGCCGATGGCTGCGCTGGCCCCGTTGGTCGGTGAGATGCTCGGGGCGAAGCGGGCGACGATCGAGGTTCAGGACGACGGATTGCGGCATAGCGTCCGAGTCGGTGACGACATCGAGTTCGAGATCGAGGACATCGTGCCGTTCGGCATTGAGACCGGGGAGCCCGTCCGGTTTTCCGGGATGTTCCACCCGGTCGCCTCGAATCTGACGATGGCCGAGGCCCGGCGTTCCCGCATCAACGCCTTCGGGATCCAGTACGAAGGCAAGACAGGGTTGTCCACCTCGGAATTCTCCTGGGCCGCCTGACACGATGACGGTCTTCGCGCAACGAGCCGAGGGCCGCGACGGACTCGGCCCTGCGTGGGCGGCGGTGCGCGTCCGGCTCGGGCTCGTTGTCGCGCTCTTCGTTCTGGCCGCTGCGGGCTGGTGGTGGATGAGCGACGTCATGCCGGGCATGGACGACGGGCCGTGGACCAGCCTCGGTCCGGTCGGCTGGTTCCTCGGCGTCTGGGTCGTGATGATGGCCGCGATGATGCTGCCGTCGCTCGCTCCCACGGTCGCCCTCTATTCGCGCAGGACACGGCAGCGCTCACCGCTGTACCCGCTGGCCTTCACGGTCGGCTACCTGCTGATCTGGTCCGCTGCGGGCCTGTCTGCCTTCCTGGTAGGTCACCTCACGTCCTCCCTCGCAGGCAACTCGCTCTCATGGCAGTCCGCGGGCAGGCCCATTACGGCCGCGACGCTGGTCGTTGCGGGCGCGTACGAAGTGACGCCGCTGAAGGCGGTGTGCCTGCGCCGATGTCACAGCCCGCTGGGGTCCCTTCTCGGCTACTGGCGCGACCGTTGGAGCGGCGCACTCAGAATGGGCGTGCGGATCGGCGTCTGGTGCCTCGGCTGCTGCTGGGCCCTCATGGCATCGCTGTTCGCGCTCGGCGTCATGTCGATCACGTGGATGGCGCTGGTCGCCGCAATCATCTCTGCGGAGAAGACCGTGCCGTGGCGCCGAGCGGCGCCCTGCGGGGCCGCACTGCTGCTCTGCGCCCTGGCCATCCTGGTCCTGGTTGCGCCCAGCTGGGTCCCGGGCCTGACGCTTCCGCACGGCGCGGGCGGCCCGCCGATGGGCCCGATGAACTCCTGAGCTCCCGGGCCCAGCACGGCGAGAGCCGCGGATAGAAATCAGCAGGAACTGGGCAATCTGCTTTCCGCACGTTGGTCGGGATGGACCCCCAAGGATGCGGGGACGTCCCCCGGTCCCAGGGCAGCCAGTGACTGAACAGCATCCGAACCACCCGCACCCGCACCTGCGCCGGCGTATCGGCGTCGTGCAGGCCACGGCTATCAATATGTCGCAGATGTGCGGCATCGGGCCGTTCATCACCATCCCGGCCATGGTCGTCGTCTTCGGCGGTCCCCAAGCCATCCTCGGATGGGTGTTCGGTGCGCTGCTCGCGCTGTGCGACGGTCTGGTCTGGGCGGAGCTCGGCGCGGCGATGCCCGGATCGGGCGGCACCTACGTGTATCTGCGGGAGGCCTTCCAATACCGGACCGGCCGATTGATGCCGTTCCTCTTCGTCTGGACGGCCATCCTGTTCATTCCGCTGATCATGTCAACCGGCGTGTACGGCTTCGTGTCGTATTTGCGCTATCTCTGGCCGTCGATGACGACCGCGGAGAGCTACGTGGTCGGACTCGTCGCCGTCGTCCTCATCGTCGCTCTGCTATGGCGGCGCATCGACTCGATCGGGAAGATGACCGAGATCCTCTGGGCGATCATGATCGGGACATTGCTCACTGTCATCGCGGCGTCGTACACCCATTTCAACGCCTCTCAGGTGTTCACCTTCCCGGCACACGCATTCGACCTGACGCGGGGCGGGTTCTGGATCGGTTTCGCAGGCGGGCTGACTATCGGCATCTACGACTATCTCGGCTACAACACCACCGCGTACCTGGGCGCGGAGGTCAAGCGTCCGGGCGTGACGCTGCCCCGCTCGATCGTGTACGCGGTGCTCGCCATGATGGTCGTCTACCTCGCGATGCAGATCGGCGTGCTGGGTGTCGTCAACTGGCACCAGATGCTGAACTCCAATTCAGAGGCGTACACCTCGGTGGCGTCTCTCGTATTGCAGCGCACCGTTGGGTCGACGGCGGCGAAAATCGTGACGGTCTTCATCCTGATCACCGCGTTCACGTCCATACTCGCCGGCCTCCTGGCGGGATCGCGCGTGCCCTATGACGCCGCACGGGACGGGGTGTTCTTCCGCTCGTTCGCCAAACTCCATCCCAAGCACGAGTTCCCCGTCATTGGGCTGCTCACCATGGGTGTGATCACCGCCGCCGGATTCGTCATCGGCGAGCTCACCTCGTTGAGCGTCCTCATCCAGCTTTTGACCGTGGTGATGGTGCTGGTGCAGGCACTGGCGCAGATTGCCGCACTGTTCGTCCTGCGGCGCCGGCAGCCGCAGCTTCGGCGCCCGTATCGGATGGCGCTGTACCCCCTGCCCGCTCTGATTGCGGGCCTCGGCTGGGTCGTCATCTACGCTTACTCCGACAAGAACGCTCCCGGCTTGCATCCGATCGAGCTGTCACTGCTGTGGGTCGTGGTCGGTATCGCCGCATTCCTGCTGTGGGCGCGGTCGAAGCGCCAGTGGCCGTTCGGACCGAAGGTCGTCGAGGAGCAATACCTGAACGCCGACCCCAAGCTGCTCGAGTTCGACGAGGAGGATCTCAGCACCGCGGTCGCCGCGGGCGACGGGCGCTCCGATACCCGGCCATGACCCGATCCGCCGTACTGGGCATCGACGTCGGCGGCACCAAGATCTCGTTGTGCGTCACGGACGGCTCCGGAAACGTCCTCGCCTCCCGCCGGATCCCGACCCGGTCGGACGACGGGGCCTCCGCAGTCGTCGAACGGTTCACCCGCGAAGCTCGACGCCTGCTGGACGACGTGCAGACGGACGGCTCTGTCGCGGTCCGCGGGATCGGGATCGTGACGCCGGGCGTGGTGCATCCCGACGGCGTCAAATTGGCGCCGAACAATCTCGGCTGGGACGAGGTCGCCCTCGTGGCGCGGGTGCAGGACGGCGTCGGCCTGCACGCAGTCGAGGCCGACAACGACGCCAAAGGCGCCGCGGCGGCGGAGGCACGGTGGGGCGCGCTGGCCGGGGTCAGTGACGGGATCATGCTGAACCTCGGCACCGGGTTCTCCGCAGCGGCGGTTGCCGGCGGGACCCTGCTGCGAGGCGCTCACGGGGCAGCGCTCGAGATCGCCTACCAGGTCGCCTGGGACGGGCCGCCCGCGGGATTCGGCGACGGGCGCGCACCACTGGAGGAGGTCTTCTCCGGCGCCGGGTTGCAACGAGCGGCATCCGCGCTGCTGCACCGTGCCACGGAGACGGCAGAGGTCTTCGACGCGCTCGCTGCCGTCCGGACCGATGGTGGCCGACCTCCCGGCGACGACGTCACGCGGCTCGCTGCTCTCGGTGAGCGGGCCTTGCAGACCGCAGCGCACGCCGTGGCCAACCTGGCGATCGCTCTCGACCCGGAGGTGATAGCCGTGTCCGGCGGCATGCTCAGATCCGCCGACGTCATCATGCCGGCGCTGCAGGAAGCGCTGGACCGGCTGGTGCCGTTCCCGCCCCGGCTGGTCACGACACACTTCGGCGACCGAGCGCCGCTCGCGGGGGCGTGCCTGCTCGGCTACCGCGCGGCGGCCGTTCCACCGCCGACCGACCTCAAGATCCGGGATCCCGCGGCGGCGGGCACCGGACTCGAAGGAGACCGATGACCAACGACCCAGCAGTCGCAGCGCTGATGAAGCAGGAGATCGACGAACAGCCGGAAGTATGGCGGCGCCTTCTCGCCTCGGATCAGTTCGACGCCGCGGCCCAGAGAATTGCCGCGCAACGACCGCGGATGGTGTTGTTGGCCGCACGCGGCACGTCCGACCATGCGGCCTTGTACGCCAAGTACCTCGTCGAGGTGATCCTGCGACTGCCTGCCGGTCTGGCCTCGCCGTCGACGATAAGCGCGTACGGCGCCGAGCCGGACCTGCGCGACGTCCTCGTCTTCGGCATCAGCCAGTCGGGTGGGTCGCCGGACCTCATCCGATATCTGCAGGTCGCCAGGGCCCAGGGCGCGCTTACGATCGCGGTCACCAACAACGAGGGCTCCCAGCTCGCGCAGGAAGCGGAGGTCCACCTCGACGTCATGGCCGGACCGGAGCGCGCGGTCGCGGCCACGAAGACCTACACCGCTGAACTGCTCGCACTCTATTTGCTTCTCGACAAGATTAGGGGCGGTAGCGCCAACGCCGAGCCGCTTCCGGAGCTCGGTGACGGGGTGCTGGGTCAAGAGCCCCACATCGTGGAGCAGGCACAGCGCTACCGCTTCGCCCAGCGCTTGGTGACAACGGCGCGCGGATATTCCTACCCGACGGCGCGCGAGGCCGCGCTCAAATTGATGGAAACCTCGTACCTGTCGGCCCAAGCCTTCTCCGGCGCCGACTTGATGCACGGGCCGTTGGCGGTCATCGACACGCAGGTTCCCGTCCTCGCCGTGGTCGCGGACGGTCCGGGCGGCAATGCGATGGGCCCGGTTCTAGAGCGGCTCATCGACGTCGGCGCGGATGTATTCACGGTCGGAACTCAGGCTGCCGTATCGAAATCCACCAGTGGGCTCGTTCTCCCGGCGAATGTCCCGGAAGAGATCTCGCCGATTCTCGAAATTTTGCCGTTCCAGCAATTGGCGATGCATCTCGCGGTTGCCAGAGGCGGCAACCCGGACGCACCCCGGGGGCTACGGAAGGTCACGGAAACTCTCTGACTCCTGGTCCTCCCCGCGATTCCTCCAAGGTGCGGGCCCTGCGACGTCATCTGCGGCGCCGAACCCGGTTTGCAGCGAAGGCAGACTTCGGCCTCACGATCGGTCCAAGAGCAGGCTCCCTTAGCGACAGACATTTGCGGCGCCGGCTCAGGACGATGTGGCCCAACGAGCGCGGCCGCTCGGATTCGTCCTCCATCCTGTGATCTGTCTGATTGGGCGCTACGAGCCACGCCACATCTGGGCCCGTCGGCCTAAAGGTCGGTCGGAAACGGCCGACAAGTGGCGGCATGAAATCACAGTCACCTTTCCGGGGCGGAAGGCCTCGGCTATTCAGCCGGATGCGATTGGCCGCTTGCGC
Organism: Jatrophihabitans sp.; assembly: GCA_025924515.1. GTDB lineage: Bacteria > Actinomycetota > Actinomycetes > Mycobacteriales > Jatrophihabitantaceae > JAICIE01. Next base: position 28,439 of record JAICIE010000004.1, read on the forward strand.
CGGCATAGCCGCAGCAGCATTCGCGCCGGCCATGCACACCACAGCCGCCGTGGCGGCGACGACATCGCCGTTCACACTCGCGTTTTCGGACGATTTCAGCGGTACCAGCGTGAACAAGGCCAACTGGGCGGTCTACGACAACCCCAGCGGCGACGCCGCCCACTCCGCGAAGCAAGCCGTCGTGCATGACGGCATGCTCACGCTCAAGACCGCGTATGACAGCACCTTGGGCCAGTGGACGACCGGTGGGATCTGCGCCTGCAACAACAAGGCGCTGTACCAAACCTATGGCGACTGGGAGGTCCGCGCCCGAGCCAGCGCCGGCGACAGTCGCGTCCTCGCCCTTCTGTGGCCGCAGGTCGGATGGCCGCCGGAGATCGACTTCTTGGAGATGGGCGGCCAGGGCGACCAGGGCGCTCGGCAACTCAACACTCAGACGGTGCACTACGACTCCGACAACAAGATGATCCACACGAGCCAGGGCGCCGACTACACCCAGTGGCACACGGTCGGGGTGCAGTGGAGTCCCGGCGTGGTGCGGTACCTCCTCGACGGCACGGTCGTCAACACGGTGATCAACACCGGCGTGCCTAGCTCGCCGATGCGACTCGATCTGTTCACACACGCGATGACCGGCGTCGACCCCACCGTGCCGGTGACCTACGACATCGACTGGGTGAAGCAGTACGCCTACACCGGCGGCACCGGCACGGCGCCCGCCGCGCCGGGCAACGTTCTCGCCACTCCCGGAGATACCAGTGCCGCTGTGTCATGGACGGCGCCGAGCGACGGAAACAGCGCGATCACCGGCTACACCGTCACCGCGCAGCCAGGCGGCGCCACCGTCAGCGTGCCGCGGACGAACAACAACAACACCGATCCGGTGACCACGGCGAACTTCACCGGTCTGACACCCGGCACCGCGTACACCTTCACGGTGACGGCGTCGAACGTCTTCGGCACCAGCGCCAGCTCGATCGCCAGCGCACCGGCGACGGTCACCGGAACCCCACCGTCCGTCACCGCGCCGTCGGCCGCCTTCGTGCCGCAGTCGGCCGTGGGCTCCACTCCGGCGAACACCGACGTCTCGGTGCAGGTCGGCTGGACGGCCACCGCGGGCAGCGCCGACATCTGCGACGAGGACCTGTACCGGGCGACCCCCGACGGCGCCTCCACCTCGCTGAAGCTCTCCCCCGCCACGGCAACCGCTTTCACCGACCGGCTGTCCGGCACCGGCGCGGTCGCCGCCTACCAGGCGCAGGCCGACGGCTGCAACGGCCTGAGCAGTCCGCTCACCGCCGGACCGACCTACTCCTACCAACTCCTGCAGGACAACAGCGCCGCCGACACCTACTCCGGCACCTGGTCGATCGCCTCTTGCACGAACTGCTCCGGCGGCTCGACGGCGCAGACCAAGACCACGGGGAGCTCGGTGACCTACAGCGTGCACAACGCGTACGCGGTGGGACTGATCGGCCAGCAGGGTCCGGCGCAAGGCGCCATGACCATCTCGGTCGACGGGACCAACGTCGGAACCTTCTCCAACACCGCCAGCACTGCGAAGTACCGCCGGCTGCTCTACACCGCGAACTGGAACACCGCCGGCGACCACACCATCACCGTCACGAGCGCGACGACCAGCGCCACGCCGTACCTCAACCTCGACGGCTTGGTGACGCTGAACGGCTGATCACCGCCGCGCCCACAAGGCTCCGCCCGCCCCTCAGACCGAGGAGCGGGCGGAGCCCTTCGCGTGCGAACCAGCGGCCGGACCGCAGGGCCGGGTTTCAGAGAGCGAGCGCAGCAAAGGGCCGCGGCTCGCCCAGCAGGGTCGTGGCCTCAAGCCGGGTGGTCAGGGACGACCGCGTGACAACCGCGGCGGTGTACTTCCGCTGCCGCGCCGGCGCTTCCGTCGGCCGGCCACCGTCCAGGTCGCTGACATCGGCATTCATGGCGATCATCGCCGCACGCATGAGGACCAGGGCCTCGGACCGCAGCTGGGAGATGCGGGACTCGGTCACACCGAGCTCCTCGGCGATTTCGGTCATCTTGCGGTTCTCGAAGAAATAGCGCTGCACGACGAGTCGCAGCCGGTCCGGAAGCTCGGCAATGGCGTCGTGCAAGTAGCCGATCTGCTCACGCTTGAGGAGCAGGGACTCCGGTCCGTCGCCGGTGAGCGGAAGGCGCTCGTCGACACCCTCCGGGTTCAGCGACTGCAGGCTCACCACGGACGCGCGGTCGACGTCGGCCTCGACCGCATCCAGGTCGGTCACCGCCACGCCCATCGCCTGTGCCGTCTCGTCGCGGGAGGGCGTCCGGCCGAGCGCGGCGGCGAGGTCGTTGCGGACCGCCTCGACCTGACGTGCCTTGCTCCGAACCGCCCTGCTCGCCCAGTCCATTGACCGCAGTGCGTCGGTGAGGGCGCCGCGGATCCGGATGGCCGCGAATCCGCTGAACGGCACGCCCCGCGCCTCGTCGAATGACCGGGCAGCCAGCACGAGCGCCAGCATTCCGGCTGACACGAGGTCGTCCTGGTTGACGTGCGTAGGAACCCGCATCACCACGGTGCGGACGAGGTGCCCGACCAGCGGCAGGTGCTCCCGCACCAACGTGTCGACATCGGCGGCGAGGGCGGTCGGCGCGGCAACGTCAGCGGGCTGGGCCTGTGCGGGGGCGGCGACGACCGTCACGGCGGGCTCCTTCGAGCGTAGGGAGGAGGTTCTCCGGCCCCTGGGCGACTTGGGCGACGTTCTAGTGCCAGCGTGCTTAAGGGCTTCAAGCTTTGTTGTGACTGGAACTTTATTTGGCTTTTACTGCCTGACGGACCCGCGTAGGTCCCTATGTCTCGGGACCAAGGTCCTGGAAATCTTACGCGGACCTTACATCCGGACGGGACGAGTCGCCGGCTCGTGCGTGCACGGTGAGGCGGACGTAGTCGACTTCAGGTCGCGGCAGCCTGGCGGCGACTGCTAGGACGACCCTCCGGCGCTCGGTCGATGGCAGCGGGTCGAGCACGGTGCCGAGGACGACCACGGCGAGGAACGCCTCGAGCTGATCACGCTCAGTGAACACAGCGGGGTCCGGCCGCAGGTCGACATCCACGTCCGTGAACCCCGCCGCGGCCAGCGCGGCTCGCGTGGATTCGGCGGTGGCGAAGGTGAGTTGGCCGTTCACCGACGGCAGGCCGAGATCGGTGAGCGCTGCGTCGACGGCGGCGAGATTCCCGTGGCCACCGAACTCGGCGGCCAGCCGGCCTCCGGCGCGCAGGGCCGACCGCAGGCGCGCAAAGACGGACCTGTGGTCCGGCAGCCAGTGCAGCGTGGCAACGGAGAAGACCGCGTCGACCGGGCGGTCCAACGGGAGGCGCTCGCGGAGGTCGGCGTGCAGCACTGTAAGCCGGTCGGAAGGAACGCCGGCCAGCCGCTCGCGAAGCCGGGACAGCATGGCCTGCGACCCGTCGACTGCGATCACCCGTCCATGCGGTAGCCGGCGCAGCAGCGCCTCGGTGTCGCGTCCGGTGCCGGCGCCGGCGTCGAGCACGACCTCGTCGCCGTCAAGCGGAAGGGTTGCCAGCAGCCGGGCTCCCCAGCGCTTGTGCGGCAGCGGCAGCGAGTCGTAGGACGCAGCGTCCCACTCGCGCGGAGGGCCCGTCACCATCCGTGGACCCTAGCCGCGGCCGGTCGAGGCTCAGGGTGCGCTCGACGCCGACGCGGTAGCGGCTTCGATCGCACCGACGCGGTAGCGGTGCGAATCGGCCTGCCAGAGTCACTATGACAGCTGTCATAGTAGGAGAGAGGCCGCCCGTGACCGAGAGCCTCCAGCGTGCGGACGAGCGCCTCCCGATGGCGCGCCGCTGCCTGCGATGCCGCGCAGATATTTGGCCGATGCCGTCGCCGGACGTCATGGACATCTGGCTCTGGTGGCGGAGTTGCCCCGGCACGGCGTCGTGGCACTGGAAAGTGCGATCGCGTCTTCGTCCGGCGACTGGGAGTTGGTCGTGCTCGTCGAGGACGGCCACCAGCGGCGCGGCGTCGGATGGAGGATGGTCGTCGAGTTGGTTGTCGACATTCGTGCGCGAGGCGGCGTGCGCGTGATTGCGCAGGTCGGTCATGATCGTCGGACCGTGCTCGCCCGTCTGTGCGAGTTCGCGTAGATCGTGACGGCATCACCGGGGTGCTGGACTTGGCAGTCGGCGAGGACGGGGGACGCGGTGGTTCACACAGAGCGCGGCCCGCGTGAGCGGATGGTCGTGTCGGCGGCAGCGCTGATCCGCCGCGGCGGCGTCACCGGCACCGGCCTGCGAGACGTCGTCGAGCATGCGACGGCGCCGCGGGGATCGCTGCAGCACTACTTTCCCGACGGAAAGGACCAGAGATCGCACCCGTCCTCGACGCTGCGGTGTCCGAAGCGGCGGAGTCTGACAGACGGGCGACACTCAGCTCACATGAGGAGGCAGGAAATGAATATTGAGTTCGTCGCAAGCGTGAGCGTCATAACCTTAGACCCGCCGCGCAGCAGAGCGCTTTACCTTGAGGCGCTAGGACTTCCTCTGGAGGCTGCAGAGGGCGACGACTACTTCCACAGCGAGGACATCGAGGGCAGCAAGCACTTCGGGATCTGGCCATTGCGGCAAGCAGCGCAGTCCTGTTTCGGAGTGCCCGATTGGCCCGCCGACCGTACCCTTCCGCAGGCCAGCATAGAGTTCGAGGTCGCAGACGCCGAGGCCGTGCGATCAGCCGCTGAGGAGCTGCATCGGGCCGGCTTCGATCTTCTGCACGACGCGAAAACTGAGCCGTGGGGTCAGACCGTCGCTCGGCTGCAATCCTCGGAAGGACTGATCATCGGGATTTCGTACGCCCCGTCGCTGCACTGAAATACCCCGAGGGCGGCGCACCGGGCAGCAGTGGCCCCCGGCCTCCAACATCGGGGTGCGGCTCGGACAAGACCACGTGCCCGTACCGCCCGAATCGTCGGATCGGCTAGCCTCCGGACATGCTGCTCAGCGACCGGGACATCCTCGAGGCCGTGGCCGGCGAGCGACTCCGCCTGCAGCCGTGGGAGCCCGACCTGCTGCAACCGTCGAGCATCGACGTCCGACTCGACCGCTATTTCCGGGTCTTCAACAACTCGCAATACACCCACATCGACCCGTCGGCGCAGCAGGACGATCTGACGACGTTGGTCGAGCCGAAGGACGACGAGCCGTTCGTATTGCACCCCGGCGAGTTCGTGCTGGGCTCAACACTCGAGATAGTCACCATTCCTGATGACCTGGCGGGGCGGTTGGAGGGCAAATCGAGCCTGGGCCGGCTCGGCCTGCTGACTCACTCGACCGCCGGGTTCATCGACCCCGGGTTCAGCGGCCACATCACGCTGGAACTGTCCAACGTCGCGAACCTGCCGATCACCCTGTGGCCGGGTATGAAGATCGGTCAGCTGTGCCTGTTCCGGCTCACCAGCCCGGCCGAGCATCCCTACGGCTCGGTGCAGTACGGCTCGCGCTACCAGGGGCAGCGCGGCCCGACGCCGAGCCGATCCTACGTGAATTTCCGCAGGTGGCCCACCCGATAAATTCAGATGGAGCCGTCCTCAATCGCCTGCTTGATCCACGGGATCACCTCGTCGAGCATCTCCGACAGCGACGTGGTGGCCTCGTAGCCGAGCACCCGTCGTGCCTTCTCGACGCTCGGAACCCGCTTTGCGACGTCGAACTCGAAGGCCGGGTCGCTGACATACCGGAACGGAACCTCCGGACCGTTGATCTTCGCCCAGATCATGTGCGCGAGATCGAGAACGGTCGTCGATTCGGCGGTGGACAGGTTGAAGTCGTTGTTCGTCGCAGCCTCGCTCTGCACCGCGTCGACGATGCCGCGCGCCAGGTCAGCTCCGTAGGTGTAGTGCCGCACCTGCTCGCCCTTGCCGAGGATGTGCAACGGGTCCTGCCCCTTGAGCACCTTCTGCACGAGGTCCGGCACCACATGGCTCATCGCGAGCTTGACGTTGCCCGACTCGATCTCGACGTCACCGACGGCCCGGCTCTCGCCGATACCGACGCAGTTGAACGGTCGCAGGATGGTGTAGGGCAGTCGGTACTGGTCCCAGGCGGCGCGCGCGAAGTATTCGACGGCCAATTTTTGGAAGCCGTATGACGAGAGCGGCGGCGGCACCTTGCGCTCGTCACCCTCGGCCGAAGGCCAGTGCGTCGTGGACTCGAAGACCATCGACGAGCTGAGATACGTGACCTTCTGCAGCCTTCCGTTGGCGTGCGCGTTGATGGCGGCGTCGCAGGAGGATGCGATGATCCGCTCGTTCGCCGCCAAGAGGTCGTAGGCGTAGGTGTGGAAGTACGAGATGCCGCCGATGAGCGCCGCGCCCGCGATGAAGTGGTCGCAGTCGGCGAGCAGCTCGTTCATCAGCTTCGTGTCGCGGACGTCGCCCTCGACGAAGTGGTAACGCGGGTGGTCGTCGTAGGACTTCACGACCTTGCCGTATTTCGAGTAGTTGTCGATACCGACGACCTCGTGGCCGCGGTTGAGCAACTCCTCCACGACATAACCGCCGATGAAACCGGCCGAGCCGCTCACGAGCGTCTTCAGCGACTTGGTCACTTGCTGACTCCAGACTGTCGGTTTTCCGGGTGATCAGTGCGGTCGACGCGTCCGCCGAACGTGTGGCCTCGGCGGCGTGCCAAGGCCGGGCCGAATGCGTACCAGTACCAGTGCAGGTACTTCGGCGCCCACTGCGAGAGCTTGAAGTTCGACTCATCCTCGGCGCGGTCGAGCCAGACGGTCGGCATCTCCGCGACCGGGAGCCGGAATCGGCGCGCCTTCGCGGTCAGTTCCAGGCCTATTTCGAAGCCGTCGCGACTCTCGATCCCCACACGATCGACGAACGCGTGGTCATAGGCCTTGAACGAGTTGGTCGCATCGCGGGTGCCCACCCGGGCCAACAGGTACAGCGTTCGCCCGGCCAACCGCGACAGGGTGCGCTTGAAGAACGGGCCGCCCACCTGCATTCCGCCCGGCATGTAGCGGGAGGCGGCGGCGATCACGACGCCTCGCTCGACCAATCTCGTCAGTTCGTCGATCTGCCGCGGATCATCGGACCCGTCCGCCATGGTGACGACGACGACGGGCGCACTGGCGTGATCGAAGCCGTACCGGATGGCGTTGGCGGGGCCACGGCCGTAGTCATTGAGCAATACCCGCACCTGAGGGCCGTAGCGCGACGCGTACGGGATCGTTGAGTCGTCCGGCAGGTCGACGACCACCAAGATCTCACACGGCAGGGTCACCGATTCCAGCAACCGGTCGAGCACCGGAATGACCGAGCTGCCCTCCTGGTAGGCGGGAATGACCACGCTCACCCGGGGGGCACCGGAGCTCACGCCCCCACCTCCGAACCCAGAACGTTCCACACGTCCGCCACGGGCTTGTCTGTGTGGATCGCCCGGTATTCAGGGTGTGGAGTCGCGACGACGAGGACGTCTGCCTCATCGAGGACCTGCTCCAGCGGGACGAGGGAGGTGTCGATCGTGACGTAGGGGTCCGTCATGAGCACGCGGCGTGCTTTGAAGGACAGGATCCTCTTCAGTTTGTAGGCCAGGCTCGACCGGATGTCGTCGGAGCCGGCCTTGAAAGACGCGCCGAGAATCCCCACGGTGGCCTCGCTCAGGTCGCACCGCTCGGCGAGCCGGCTGATGACGTACATCGGAAGACCCTCGTTCACCAGCATCGCCGCGTGCCCGAGGGCGAAGTTGTTGTCATTGAAAGCGGCGAGTTGCATCGTGTCCTTGAACAGGCAGGGTCCAGCGGCGAATCCGGCCGAGGGCATGTCCGCTGCCCGCGGATAGTCGTGAGCGAGCGCGCAACGGATGCGTTCGAAGTCCAAGCCCCGGCTGTCCGCGATCATGTAAAACTGGTTCACTGCGGCGAACTTCAGATATCGCCAGGTGTTGGTGAAGAGTTTGGCGAGCTCCGCCTCCTCCGGCTCCAGCTCGACGATCGTGTCGGTCAGCCTGCGGAACAGCGCCGCCGCCCGCTGCCGGGCGCGCTCATCACGCCCGGACACGATCTGCGGCAACGAGTACAGCTCGGTCATCGCCCGGCCTTCGGCGATCCGCTCGGGGCAGAAGGCGACGTGGACGTCCAGCCCACTATCGCGGATGAGCCGCTCGACCAGCGCGGTCACCCCCGGGAACACGGTGCTCCGCAGGACGAGCAGCTGGCCGTCGCGCAAGTGTGGCAAGCAGTGTTCGAGCGCCCGCGGAATTGCCTGCGGGTCCGGGCTGAGATGCTCGTCCACCGGGGTTCCGATGACGACGATCACATTCTCGGCGCTTCCGACCACTGAGACGTCCGTGGTGGCGGCAAGGCGCCCGGCGTGCACGGCGGCCTTCAGCTTGTCCTCCGCGCCGGGTTCGTCGAACGGCAACCCGGCGTCATTGACCAGCGCGACGGCCTCTTCGCTGACGTCAAAGATCCGTACGGATGCGCCTTCGTCGGCGAGAGCGATCGCGAGCGGAAGGCCGACGTGACCGCAGCCACCGATGACGACAACGTCGTTCGGAAACTCGCTATTCGCCCTTGCGGACATCGGGCCTCACACTTCTCTCGGCGAGCGCGGCTCTCGCTGGACGCGTAACACCGCTTCGCGACGATACCGGCTCTCAGGCTGCTCCTGTGGTCGTGGCGCAGTCGGCGGACTCAGGTCCCGTCGCGGAGCTGAGGTGAGGCTGAGCCCCGGTTGTGGCGTGGGCCCGGAGTAGCGCAGCCGCGGTGGGTGACAGCAGGACCCACTCGCCCACCATCTGGTGGCCCGTGTATCCATGCGACTTGAGCAGATGGGCCATCCGATAACGCGAATCGCTGGTCCACCCGTACAGCGAAATGACGGCGGGATTGCTCGCGAGGACCTGCCGGGCCCAGCCGCGGATCCCGCCCTTCGTGTGACTGATCTTCCACGCCGAATTGCGCGAGTCGACCCAGATGAACGGATCCGGATTCGTGCGGCCCGACAGCACGAGCGGGGTGGGGTCGCCGAGGGCGAACAGCGTGTTGCCCGGAGGGACGAGCCGCGTCATTGCGCACGTCCTGAGGAGCTCTCGCTTCAGCAGCTCGTCGCTGCCGTCCCGGAACCAGATCCCCGAAAAGGCCACGAGGACGGCGACCGCCGCCAACGACGCCGCGAGGACGGCCGGACGTGCCCGGGCCCGCACCCGCGCAGCGGCACCCGCGAGCAGCACCGCGAGCCCGGCGACCCCGAGCGCTCCGTACGCGAGGAAGGGGTACACGTCCGGGTAGCCCTGGAAGTCGGTCAGTGCGTAGGCGATCTCGAAGATCATGCTCGGCAACAGGACCGCGACGACGGGGTGCCGCCAGCGGCGCCCGCTGCGCCGAGCCGCGACGACCGCGGCCGCAACGAGCACCACGGCCATGCCCACTATCAGGACGATCCCGCTGACGCCGTAGTAGCGGACGATCACCTGGCGAATCAGGTCGGCCCGGGTGATGACCGACTGGGTCTTGTGCTCGGCGCCGTTGAGCGGGAACAGGATGGCGTCAGTGACGAACGGGCCGAGCGCGCCGGTGATCGCGAAGTAGATGACGCAGGCCGCCACCGGAATGGCGCCCCCTAGCAGCCCGGCCGCGCCCGAGCGCAGGCGCTGCCCGCGTTCGGCTTGGAACAGTGGCAGCACGACCGCCAGGACGGCGTAGATCCCGAACGGCTGCCAGACCAGAAAAGCCAGCGCGGCCGTGACACCCGCCCAGAACCATCTGCGCCCAGCCAGCAGCCACATGGACACCCCGCACATCAACACGCCGGGTGTCTTGGCATCGGGACCGGACAGCGCGTCCTCGGCAAAGCCGGTGAAGCAGGAGAAGACGAGCGCGGTCACCACGCCGGCGGCGCGGGAGCGCCACACCCGCTGCCCCAGCAGGTACATCGCCACCGCGGTCAGGCACGCGCTCACGTAGAACAGCACTCGGATGGCCCGCAGCTGGTCCCCGCCGTACAGCGATGCCACTGCGATACCCGCGGCCGCGAGGAAGTGGGCGAGCGGCGTCTTGGGGTCGAAGATGCTCACATACGGCGCGACGCCGTGGGTGAGCTGCTGACCCCCGTATACATAGATCGACTCGTCGCGGCTGAGCCGCCCCTCGATGCCGTACAGCGCGAACAGGACTCCGGCGACGACCAGGCACACCAGCGGCGCCCCGACCGCGAGCGCTCGGTCCCGCGTCAGCCCGGGCATTGACGGGAGCTTCACGCCGCGATGGTAGGGGGCTCGGGAAGGTTCTCAGGAGGCCTGCTCAGCGGCCCAACGGCGAGCGGCTGGGGTCGGAGGAGCGCTCGGCCGACGATCAGACCAGCCGGTGCATCCACCCGCGGTCGTCGGGCGCGGTGCCCGTCTGGATCCCCAGAAGGTGCTGGCGAAGCTGCATCGACACCGGACCCGGCCGGCCGTCGCCGACGGTCCACGACCCGGCGGAGCTGCGCACCGAACCGACCGGCGTGATGACCGCCGCGGTGCCGCAGGCGAAGACCTCGGTGATCTCGCCGGACTCGTTGGCCTCTCGCCATTCCTCCGTCGAGATCTTGCCTTCCTCGGCGCCGAAACCCAGGTCCTGCGCCAGCTGCAGCAAGGAGTCGCGGGTCACCCCCGGCAGCAGCGTGCCGGTGAGCGCGGGCGTGACGATGCGGGCCGAACGACCGGACCCGTACACGAAGTACAGGTTCATGCCGCCCATCTCCTCGACCCACCGGTGCTCGACGGCGTCGAGCCAGACGACCTGATCACAGCCCTGTTCCGCGGCGTGGGCCTGTGCGACCAAGGACGCGGCATAATTGCCCGCGCACTTGGCCTCTCCGGTGCCGCCGGGCGCGGCGCGGGTGTATTCCGTGGACAGCCAGACCGACACCGGCTGCACACCCCCCGGGAAGTACGACCCGGCCGGCGAGGCGATCAGCAGGTAGGCGTATCGCCGAGCCGGACGCACACCGAGGCCGACCTCGGTCGAGATCATGAACGGGCGCAGGTAGAGCGAATGGTCGGCGGTCTTGGGCACCCACGCTCGATCGACGTCGACCAGTGCCCGCAGGGACTCGACGAACAGCTCCTCCGGCAGCTCGGCCATCGCCAGACGCCGCGCCGAGCGCTGGAAGCGGCGGGCGTTCGCGTCCGGACGGAAGGTCGCGATGCCGCCATCCGGCTGCCGGTACGCCTTCAAGCCCTCGAAGATCTCCTGCCCGTAGTGCAGCGCCATGGTCGCCGGGTCGAGCTGCAGCGGGCCGTAGGGCAGCACCTGCCCCTCGCTCCAACCGGCGTCGGCCGCCCAGTCGATGCGGACCATGTGGTCGGTGAACGAGAGACCGAATCCGGGATTGGCAAGAATCGCCGCCCGCTCCTCCTCACTGCGCGGGGACGGGCTGCGCGTGACGGAAAAGGTCGCCATGCCCGTGGATCCTAGTTCCGTCGCCCGGACGTGAGGCCGGATCCGCCGGCCGGCCCGGCAGCGGCGCAGAGCCAAGGAGGCGGCCCTGATGCGTCCCGTCCGGCGCATGTATCGTCGTGATACATCGCGCCGAGATAGGGGTCGCCGATCGTGCTCGACTTCGCCGTGCTGGGGCTGCTCAACGAGAGCCCGATGCACGGCTATGAGCTGCGCAAACGGCTGGCGGCGCTGCTCGGGGCGTTCCGGGCGTTCTCCTACGGCTCGCTCTACCCGACCCTGCGCCGCCTCGCCGAGGCAGGCTGGATCACCGAGGACGCGCCGCTCGACGCGCCCGGCCCACGGGCCCGCCGTGGCAAGCGGGTGTACCGGATAACGGCAGAGGGCAAGGAGCACCTCGCCGAGCTGCTCGCCGAGGTCGGGCCCGACGCGTTCGACGAGGATGGCTTCGGCGCCCGGTTGGCCTTCTTCGCCTCCACCCGTTCGGACGTGCGGCTGCAGATCCTCGAAGGACGCCGCCGGCGGGTCGAGGAGCAGCGTGACGGCCTGCGCAGCGCCCTGAGCCGGGCGGGGGAACGGCTCGACCGGTACACCCGGGAACTGCACGAGCACGGCCTCGACTCGGTGGACCGAGAGGTCCGCTGGCTCACCGAGTTGATCGAGTCGGAGCGGTCCGAGCGGCCGCAGACGAGACCTCGATCGGGTTCCGAGCGGGCTGCGGTCCGCCCGGACGAGCACGTGACCTATCCAGAATCACGAGAGGAGCCCTGATGGGTTCGACCACCACCACCGGTTCGGGGGGACCCATCCGGGTCGCCATCGTCGGAGTCGGCAACTGTGCAACCTCGCTGATACAAGGGGTGCACTACTACCGCGACGCCGATCCTGACACCAAGGTCCCCGGTCTGATGCACGTGCAGTTCGGGCCGTATCACGTCCGCGACATCGAGTTCGTCGCCGCGTTCGATGTGGATGCCAAGAAGGTCGGCACCGACCTGTCCCAGGCCATCGGCGCCAGCGAGAACAACACCATCAAGATCTGCGACGTGCCGGAGCTCGGCGTTGCCGTGCAGCGCGGGCACACCTTCGACGGGCTGGGCAAGTACTACCGCGAGACCATCGAAGAGTCGCAGGACGAGCCGGTCGACGTCGTGCAGGCGCTCAAGGACACACAGGCCGACGTCCTGATCAGTTACCTGCCGGTGGGCTCGGAAGAGGCCGACCGGTTCTACGCCCAGTGCGCCCTCGACGCCAAGGTCGCGTTCGTCAACGCCCTGCCGGTCTTCATCGCCGGCACCCCCGAGTGGGCGAAGAAGTTCCAGGACGCCGGTGTGCCGATCGTCGGCGACGACATCAAGAGCCAGGTCGGTGCGACCATCACCCACCGCGTCCTCGCGAAGCTGTTCGAGGACCGCGGGGTCGAGTTGCAGCGCACCATGCAGCTCAACGTGGGCGGCAACATGGACTTCAAGAACATGCTCGAGCGCGAGCGGCTGGAGTCCAAGAAGATCAGCAAGACGCAGGCCGTGACCTCGCAGATCCCCGACCGCGACCTCGGGGCGCGCAACGTGCACATCGGCCCGTCCGACTACGTGCCGTGGCTCGACGACCGCAAATGGGCCTACGTCCGGCTCGAGGGCAAGGCGTTCGGCGACGTACCGCTGAACCTGGAGTACAAGCTCGAGGTCTGGGACTCGCCGAACTCGGCGGGAATCATCATCGACGCACTGCGCGCGGCCAAGATCGCCAAGGATCGCGGCATCGGCGGGCCGATCCTGTCGGCGTCGAGCTACTTCATGAAGTCGCCGCCGGTGCAGCACTCCGACGAGGACGCCCGCGAGTTGGTCGAGAAATTCATCCGCGGGGAGGTCGACCGCTGACCCGGATCACAGCCGCGGTCAGTTGAGCAGCGGGTCGGCCGGATAGGTCGACAGCAGGTTCAGCGGCGGACGCTGGCGGCGCAGCACGGTGCGCCACAGCGTCCGCGGCGAGGAGCTGAACAGGTCGTCGGCCGAGCCGGCCACCACCCACCAGCCGCCCGCCTCGATCTCGTCGTCGAGCTGCCCGGGTGCCCAGCCCGAGTGCCCGGCGAAGATCCGCAGCCGGGACGTCAGGGCGGTCACCACCGGAACGTCGGCGTCCAGGTCGACCGTGCCCACCCGGCCGACGACCGGTTTCACGCCGGGCCCCTCGGATGCCAACTGGCCGAGGCACAGTGCGCCGTCCGGTTGCACCGGCCCGCCACCGAACACCACGGCGGGGTCGGTGACCACGTGGTGCCAATCGGGTAGCACCTGACCGACCGGCGTGTGGCTCGGCCGGTTCACGACCACGCCGACCGTGCCCCCGCCGTCGTGCTCGAGCAGGTAGACGACGGTCCGCGCGAAGGACGGGTCGCTCAGCAGCGGGGTCGCGACCAGCAGCCTGCCGCCCGCCGGCCGGATGCTGCCAATCTCGGCCCAGCTCGATCGCGCCACGCGGTTATCTTTGCGCGCGGCCCTGTTCCAGGGCAGCTCTAGGAGACGCCGAGCCGGACGGAAGGGGCGGACGTGCAGCTACGCAGGCGCCTTCCGTCGGTCCTCGGGCGGCCCGGGTTCAGGCGGTTGTTCGCGGTGCGGCTGAGCGCTCAGTTCGCCGACGGCGTCTTCCAGGCCGGGCTGGCCGGAAGCGTCCTGTTCAACCCGCAGCGGCAGGCGTCCGCCGCCGATGTCGCCGCGGGCTTCGCCGTCCTTCTGCTGCCGTACTCGTTCGTCGGTCCGTTCGCCGGCGTGCTGCTCGACCGCTGGGACCGCACCCGGGTGTTGGCGCTCGGCAGCGTCGCGCGCGCTGTCCTCGTGCTCACGGTGGCCGGCGAGATCGCCGCCGGCGTCTCCGGACTGCCGTTCTACGCCAGCGCACTGGTCGTCCTGTCGGCCGGCCGGTTCGTGCTGTCCGCTCTTTCGGCGTCGCTCCCGCACGTCGTCGATGCCGACGAGCTGGCCGGCGCGAACGCGCTCAGCACGACCGTCGGCGGACTGGCCACCACGCTCGGCGCTGCCGCCGCCACGCTGGGCCGGCTGCTGACCGGCGCGGACTCCGTCGGCTACGCGATCCTCGCGGCCGCCGCCGCCCTGCCCTACGTCCTCTCCGCCGCCTTCGCGCACACGATCGGCGCGGCGTCGCTGGGCCCGGACCGCACCGAACGCACCGAGCGAGAGCGCGTCGGCGATGTCGTGCGTGGGCTGCGCGCCGGCGTCGCGCAGTTGCGGTCCCGGCCGTCCGCGGCCGCCGCGCTCTCGGCGCTGGCGCTGCACCGCTTGTGCTACGGGATCTGGGCGGTCTGCACGGTGCTGCTGTACCGCAACTGGTTCTCCGGCGACGGCATGCTCCGGACGGGGTTGGCCGGACTGGCCCAGTTCGTGGTCGCGACCGCCGTCGGCGGCGCGCTGGCCGCCCTCGTCACCCCGGGCAGGATCCGCCGCGCCGGTTCGGTCCGGTGGACGTCGCTGCTTCTTGCTGCGGCCGGGGTGGTCGTCCTCGGCTGCGCGCTGCCGTTCCGGCTGCCGCTGCACCTGCTCGCCGGTGGGCTGCTCGGCTTCTGCGCGCAAGGAGTCAAGATCAGCGTCGACACGCTGCTGCAGAAGGAGATCCCCGACGACTTCCGCGGTCGCGTGTTCACGCTCTACGACATGCTGTTCAACGTCGCTCTGGTCCTCGCCGCCGGGCTGACGGCCGCCGCGCTGCCGGAGAACGGCCGTTCGCCGGGCGCTCTGGCGGTCGTCGGGATCGTGTACCTCGGGACCGCGGTCGCCTACCTGCGCTCCGGCGGACTCACTCCGTGGTCGCGCCGGGCTGCTGATCCCACCAGCGCCGCAACTCCGTGATCGCCTCGTTCCGGTCGAGCGGGCCGCGTTCCATCCGGAGCTGCTTGAGGAGCTGCCAGGCCCGTCCGACCTGCGGGCCCGGCGGGATACCGAGCACCGCCATGATCTCGTTGCCGTCGAGATCCGGACGGATCGCGTCCAGCTGCTCGCGCTCCCGCAGCTCGGCGATGCGGCGCTCGAGCTCGTCGTAGGCATGCTGCAGGGCCGCGGCCTTGCGTCGGTTTCGGGTCGTGCAGTCCGAGCGCACCAACTTGTGCAGCCGGGGCAGCAGCGCTCCCGCGTCCGTGACGTAGCGGCGCACGGCCGAGTCGGTCCAGTCGCTGTCCTGGTAGCCATAGAAGCGCAGGTGCAGGAACACCAGGGCCGACACGTCCTCGATGAGCTGCTTGCTGTACCGCAGCTCCTTCAGCCGCGCCCGAGCGAGCCGCTTGCCGACGACCTCGTGGTGATGGAACGACACCCGGCCCCCGGAGAGGAATTCCCGGGTCGCCGGCTTGCCGATGTCGTGCAGCAGAGCCGCCCATCGCAGCACGAGGTCGGGACCGCCGTCCTCCAGGGCGATCGCCTGGTCGAGCACCTGCAGCGTGTGCGCGTACACGTCCTTGTGCTGGCCGTGCTCGTCAGCCGCCATCCTCAAGGCCGACACCTCGGGCAGGACGACGTCGGCCAGGCCGGCGTCGACGAGCACCTCGACGCCGCGGCGCGGCTGCGCGCCGAGAAGCAGTTTGGTCAGCTCTGCCTGCACCCGCTCCGCCGTGATCCGCTGCAGTTGCTCGGCCATCTCGCGCATCGCCTGGTCGACGTCCGCCGAGATCGACACGCCGAGCGTCGAGACGAAGCGCGCGGCCCGCAGCATCCGCAGCGGATCGTCCGCGAACGACTCCTCCGGAGCGGCAGGCGTGCGCAGCACGCCGCGGGCGAGATCGGCGATGCCGCCGAACGGGTCGGCGAATGCGCGGTCCCCGGTCACCGAGAGCGCCATCGCGTTCATGGTGAAGTCCCGGCGCCGCAGGTCGTCGACCAGCGAGTCGCCGTAGACGACGTCGGGGTTGCGGGTGATCCGGTCGTAGCGGTCCGCGCGGAACGTGGTGATCTCGCAGGCCCGGTCGCCGATCCGCGCGCCGACGGTGCCGAACGCCATCCCCGTGGTCCAGGTTCCCGTGGCCAGCGGCTTGACGAGGGCGAGGATGTCGTCCGGGCGGGCGTCGGTGGCGAAGTCGAGGTCGGCGCCGTCGCCGTCGGTCAACCGGCCCCGCAGCGCGTCGCGGACGGTGCCCCCTACCAGGTGCAGCTCGTGCCCGGCCGTCGCGAACGCCCCGCCCAGCTGCAAGGCGGTCTTCGGGACGTCGATGAGGTCTGCTGGTGAGGTCATGAGCGCCGGAGGAACACCGCCGAGCGCGGGCCGGGAGCGGCGAGGACGGGCAGTGTCACGGGCCGCCAGCGTACCGCCCGGCGGCTACCCTGAAGCCATGTCCCAGGGCGCGAGACCGCAGCCCGGGCGCGCGAAGTCCCCGCAGCGCAGGCGCCGCGCCCGGTGGCTGCGCCAAGTCAACGAGTACAGCGCCGGCGGGCTCGTCGTCGACCTCGACAGTGACATCCCGCGCGGCGCGTTGATCGGCCGGACCGACCGGCACGGGCGGCTGCTGTGGTCGCTACCGAAGGGGCACATCGAGGCTGGCGAGACGGCCGAGCAGGCCGCCGTCCGCGAGGTCGAGGAGGAGACCGGGATCAGCGGGACCATTCTCGGTGAGCTCGGAACGATCGACTTCTGGTTCGTGGCCGAGGGCCGGCGGGTGCACAAGACGGTTCGGCACTATTTGATGCGGGCCGTGGGCGGAGAGTTGTCCGACGCCGACGTGGAGGTCGCCGAGGTGGCCTGGGTTCCGCTGCCGGAGATCGCGGCGCAACTGGCCTATCCCGACGAGCGCGGGCTGGTCACCACCGCCGGACGGCTGCTCGCGGAGACCGCGTGAGCGCCGCGGTGTCCAGCACCCCGTCATGAGAGCGGCGCGACGGCCGCGCCTGCAGGGTCCGCGCCGCCTGCGGGCGGCGATCCCGGCACAGTTCAACCTTGGTAGCGCGGCCCTGCCGTCCGGAGCCGTCGGCTCCGCGCCCGCCGCCGCGGCGGCGCCGCCGGCCGGCCGGGGCAGCGTCGCAGTCACGGTGACCGACGTCCGGCCGCTCACTCCCGTCCGCACGAACGCGCCGACGCCCGTGACGTTCACCCTGACCCTGCACAACAAGACCGACCAGCCACTCACGGACGTCACCCTCATGGCGGCCCGCGGGGATCCGATCGGGTCGCCGGCGCGGCTGCAGGACGTCATGGCCCACCCGGCGCGGGCGCAGGCCGGCCTGCTGCCGGTGCCGACGGCGTCGGGGCGTCCCGTCACCGCGACACTCGGTCCGGGCCGAGACGCGCAGGTCGTCTTCCGCACCGCGGCCGGGATCGCGAAAGGCGCCCCGCTCTGCGAGTGCGCCGACGCCATCTACCCGATCCTCTTCACGGCGACTTCTGCGTCGGCGACAACGCTCGGCACCGCCCGGACCTACCTGCCGGTCTTCGGGTTGACCGCGCCGGCGAAGGTCCGGGTCAGCTGGCTGTGGCCGCTGCTCGACCGCCCGCACCGGGCGTTGTCCAGCAGCGGGGGGGACAACGTGTTCACCGACGACGTCCTGGCCGCGGAACTGGCTCCCGGGGGACGGCTCGACCGGGCGCTGCGCGTGGTCGAGAACGTGAGCCGCACCGTGGCGATGACGCTCGTCGTCGACCCCGACCTGCTCGACGAAGTGCAGGTCATGAGCACCGGACGCTATCTGGTCCGTGCGTCCCCGACGGCCAAGGCCGTGCCGGGAACCGGCGCCCTCGAAGCGGCGAGCTGGCTGGATCGCCTTCGCGCCGTCCTCTCCGACCATCCAGACGTGGAGGTCGCGCTCACCGCCCCCGGCGATCCGGACGTCGAGTCGCTGACCCGGAACAATCTGCAGTGGACGGCGACCCCGACGCCGACGGTCGACCAGCGGGTGGAGACGGCGCTCGGCGGGTTCCCGACCCGCAGTGACATCACCTGGCCGGCGGGAGCCACGCTCAGCCGCGAGACGCTGGGCATCCTGGGCAGCACGGGAACCTCCACCGTCGTCCTCAGGGCGGGCGACCTGCGCGGGTCCGCCGCCACCACCGACGTCGCCCTGTCCCCACTGCGAACCCGCGGGTTCTCCGGCCTGGCGGCGGTCGTCGATCCGCTGACCCAGTCCCTCGCCGCGAAGGCGCTTCAGCGCACGGGACTCGGCATGGCCGCCGTCCCCTCGCTGGCGGCCCGGGTGGCCGCGCACGCGGTCGAGGCGCCGGGAGCGACCCACTACGTCGTCATCGCCGCCCCCCGGTTCCTGGACCCGGACGTCCAGGCGGCCACCCGCGCCATCCAGGCCACCGCACACAGCTTCTGGTCGACGGCGCTTCCGCTGGGAACGGCCACCAGCAGTATCGCGCCGACCAACCGCGGGACCCTGCATCAGCTGCACCCCCCGGCCGAGCTGCCGGGCATCGTCCTGAGAACCGCGGCGCTGGTGGACGAGCGGCTGCCCGACCTGGAAGCGTTGTTCGAGATCGAGCGCAACGGCACCGTCAGCAGTGCGGCGGCGACGCGGCTGCTCGGACCGGTTCCTCCGGCGGTGCAACGCACCGAGTCGTCGTCCTGGCGGTATGTGGCCGGTCACGGCATCGGGGCCGCGCAGGAGATCTCCGACCAGGTCGAGCGGTGGATCCGCGGCGTGCGCGTGGTGCGACCCGCGACCGGCACGTACACGCTGACGTCGACGTCCGCACCGTTGCCGGTGACGATCGCCAACACGCTCGGTGTCCCGGTTTCGGTGGAGCTCGACGTGCACACCGAGGACGGCCTGCCCGGTCTGAGCACCGACCCGCCGCGCACGATCGTCGTCGGGGCGCGCAGCACCGTGCAGGTGAAGGTCACCATGCACCTGGAGCGCACCGGCCGGCTTCCGGTCGAGGTCGTGCTCCGGACCCCGACCGGCATGGTGCTCGGCTCGTCGCTACCGCCGCTCACCATTCACGGGACCGCCATCGGGACCATCGGCGCGGTGATCACCGACGTCGCCGCCGGGATCCTGCTGCTTGCGCTCGTGCTGCGGGTGGTGCGGCGGGTGCGGGCGCGGCGCAGAACGGTCCCGGAGCCGGTCGCGCCGCCGGCCCCGGTGGGGATCTCGTGACCGCACCGCGGCGAGCGGCCGTCAGCGCGCCATGAACAGCCGCACCGGGGGCGACACGAACGACGGCTGGAGCACACCGGCTCTGTACTCCAGCCGCGGGGCGGTCCAGCCGCGCACCTTCACCGAAGCCGATCCGCTCGCCAACTGGATGCTCCCCGGGCTCGATGACGGTGCGGACGGGTGGAGCCCGACCACCTACGTCGGCGGAGCGCCGCGCAGGGCGAGGGGGGACGGGCCCGAGCTCCCGCAGGAGGCGATCCCGCTCGACGACTCGCCGGCCGGGTTCGGTCCGGAAGGCACCGTCGCGGTCGAAGCAGCCGAGCGGAACCGGTCGGCACCGGCCAGCGCCGACCGGTCCACCAGCGGCCTGCTCGCGCACAGCCGCACGATGGCGGTGGCGAGCCTCATCAGCCGGATCACCGGGTTCCTGCGCAGCAGCATGCTGGCAGCCGCCATCGGGACCGGCCTGGTCGGTGACGCGTACAACGTCGCCAACAATTTCCCGAACATGGTCTACGAGCTGCTGCTGGGGGGCGTGCTGTCGAGCGTGCTCATCCCGCTGCTCGTCCACGCGCAGGAAAGGGACGAGGACGACGGCGTCGCGTACATGCAGCGGCTGTTGTCGCTGGCGACGGCTGCGCTCGGCGTGGTCACGGTGCTCGCCGTTGCCGCCGCGCCGCTGATCGCCGGGGCGTTCGTGCACGTGCCGCAGCAGCGCAGCCTCGCGACGGTCCTCGCCTCACTGTTGCTGCCCGAGATCTTCTTCTACGGCCTCGGCGCGATGTTCATGGCCGTGCTCAACATCCGCAACAGCTACGGGCCGGGCGCGTGGTCGTCGGTGCTGAACAACGTGGTGATGATGACGACCATCGCGGTCTTCTGGGTGCTCCCTGGACCCAAGGTGCTGACGCCGGGCACCATCACGACGACACAGGTCCTGGTCCTCGGCATCGGCACCACGCTCGGCATCGCGGCGCAGGCGCTGGTTCTCGTGCCGTACCTGCGCCGAACGGGGTTCCGGTGGCGGTGGCGCTTCCGGGCTCGTCCGCACGAGGTCGGCCGCATGCGCGAGGTCGCCGCGCTCGCCGGGTGGGTGTTCGGCTACGTCGTGGCCAGCCAGGTCGGCGTCACGGTCATCGCGAAGGTCGGCGTCGCCCATCAGGCGTTCACCGTCTTCACCTTCGCCGACCTGTTGCTGCAGATGCCCTACGGCATCCTCGTGGTGTCCCTGCTCACCGCGCTCATGCCGCGGTTGTCGCGCGCCGCTGCTCGAGGTCACCAGGGCGACGTGATCGACGACCTCAACCTGGGCGCCCGGCTGTCGGCGCTGGCGCTGGTCCCGGTGACCGCCGGGCTCGTCGTCCTCGGCCCCGTCCTGACCGTCGTCCTCTTCGGCTACGGGCAGACGTCCGTGACCGATGCCCGGCTCATCGGCACGGCCCTGGCCGCCTCCGCGTTCGGGTTGTTCCCGTTCGCGCTGGTGATGCTCCAGTTGCGGGTGTTCTACGCCATGCGGGACGGCCGCACCCCGACGCTGATCAACCTGTTCATGGTCGCGACAAAGGTGGCGGCCGTCCTGATCTGCTCTCGGCTGTTCTCCGGCTCGCACGACATCGCGATCGCGCTGACCACGTCCACGTCTGCGTCCTATGTCGTCGGCGCCGTCGCCGGGCACGTCCTGCTGGCCCGTCGGCTCGGCCGGCTCCGGTTCCGCAGCGTGGCCCGGACTGTCGGGCAGATCGGGCTGGCCTCCGTCCTGGGCGCAGCCGCGGCCTTCGCGATCGTGCGGGGTTGCACCGGCGCGCTGGGCACGGCGCACGTCGGGTCGATGACCGCGCTGGTCGCCGGGGCGCTCGGCGGGCTGGTCGTTCTCGCGCTCGTCGCCTGGCGGCTGCGGATGCCGGAGGTGGCGCACGTAAGCGGGTTGCTCCGGCGCGGCTGACGGAATGCGGCACGCCGCGCAATGGTTGACTGCGGCGGACCACGACAGGGAGAGCCAGTGACCAACCACCGCGAAGTGATCATCATCGGCTCCGGGCCGGCCGGTTACACCGCCGCCCTGTACAGCGCGCGCGCCCAGCTGCAACCGCTGGTGTTCGAAGGTGCTCAATACGGCGGCGCGCTGATGAACACCACCGACGTCGAGAACTACCCCGGCTTCCCCGAAGGCATCCTCGGTCCCAACCTGATGAACGAGATCCGCACCCAGGCCGAGCGATTCGGTGCCGAACTCGTCCCAGACGACGTCATTTCGGTGGACCTGACCGCGCGCACGAAGGCGGTGCGGACCCTCACCGAGGAGTACACGGCCGAGGCCGTCATCCTGGCCATGGGTTCGGCCTACCGGAAGTTGGGCCTGCCGAACGAGGAAGAGCTCTCCGGTCACGGGGTCTCCTGGTGCGCCACCTGCGACGGGTTCTTCTTCCGCGGACAGGACATCGCCGTCGTCGGCGGTGGCGACACGGCGATGGAGGAAGCCACCTTCCTCACTCGCTTCGCGGAGTCGGTCACCGTGGTGCACCGTCGCGGGCAACTGCGGGCGAGCAAGATCATGGGGGATCGCGCCCGAGCCAACCCGAAGATCCGTTTCGCTTTCAACAGCGAGATCGAGGAGATCCGCGGCACGGGCACGGTCGAAGGCGTCACCCTCCGCGACGCCGGCACGGGCGAGACCCGCGAACTTCCGGTGACCGGACTGTTCATCGCGATCGGTCACGAGCCGCGCAGCGATCTGGTCAAGGGACAGGT
The DNA here is from genome assembly GCA_025924515.1 of Jatrophihabitans sp. Classification (GTDB taxonomy): domain Bacteria; phylum Actinomycetota; class Actinomycetes; order Mycobacteriales; family Jatrophihabitantaceae; genus JAICIE01. Next base: position 50,733 of record JAICIE010000004.1, read on the forward strand.
CGAGCTCGACGAGGACGGATACGTCCTGACGACGACCGGAACCCGGACCAACCTCGACGGGGTGTTCGCCGCGGGCGACCTCGTCGACCACACCTACCGCCAGGCCATCACCGCGGCCGGCTCCGGCTGCCAGGCCGCCTTGGACGCCGAGCGTTATCTGGCCGCGCTCGGTGACATCCCCGACGAGCCGATCACCGAACGCTGGGACTGACCGGGAAGAATCCCGGCCGGGGCGCGGTTGCACCGACGGACCCCGAAACCCTTCCCGGCACTGGAGAAACCACATGGGTGCGAACACCAAGACCGTCACCGACGCCAGCTTCTCGCAGGACGTTCTGCAGTCCGACAGGCCCGTCGTCGTCGACTTCTGGGCCGAGTGGTGCGGACCGTGCCGCATGGTCGCTCCGGTGCTGGAGGAGATCGCCGGTGAGCACGCCGACAAGATCACCGTCGCGAAGCTCAACATCGACGAGAACCCGCAGACCGCCCGCGGCTACCAGGTGATGTCCATCCCTACGATGGCCGTGTTCGAGAAGGGCAAGCTCGTCAAGACGATCGTCGGCGCCCGCCCGAAGGCGGCGATCCTCAAGGAGCTCAGCGAGTTCGTCGGCTGAGAAGGGCCGGGAATCGAGGCCGCCGCACCTTGCCGGTGCGGCGGCCTCGTCGATTCGCCGGGTCCGGGGATGGGTTGTGCGGCGGTGCGGCCACGGTCCGCCGCCCCGGCTGCGGCAGAATGTCCACGGCACCAGCCCGAGAACCCGCCCCGCTGGGGCCTGATCCGACCGGACGAAGGTTTCCCGCATGCAGCTCCTCCGCCGTGGCGTCACCGGTGAGGCGGTCGCCGAGGTCCGCCGGATGCTCGCCACGCTGGGTCTGCTGGACAACACGACCCCGCGGTCGGCGGCGTGCTTCGACGAGGCCACGGAGCTGGCTGTACGGCACTTCCAGCAGCGGCGCGGCATGTCGGTCGACGGCATGGTCGGTCCCGAGACCTACGCGGCGCTCACCGGGGCGCACTGGCGGCTCGGCGATCGGGTGCTGGCGCACCAGGCCGGCGCGCCGCTGAGCGGCGACGACGTGGCGGCGCTGCAGACCCAACTTCTGGAGCTGGGCTACGACGTCGTCCGTGTCGACGGGCTGTTCGCCGCGACCACGGCCGAGGGGCTGCGGGCCTTCCAGCGCGATTACGGCCTCGTGCCCGACGGCGTGTGCGGTCCGGCCACACTCCGTGCGCTGCGCCAGCTCGGGCGGCGGGTCGTCGGTGGGCGGCCGCAGCTGCTGCGCGAACTCGTCCGGGTCGCCGATGCCGGACCGAATCTGCTCGGCAAGAGCATCGTCGTCGACGCCGGGCACGGCGGCCCCGACCGTGGGGTCCAGTACGCCGGGGTCGACGAGGCAGCCCTGACCTGGGACCTCGCGTCGCGCCTGGAAGGTCGCCTGACCGCACTCGGCGTGCGCACGTGGCTCACCCGCGGACCCGCCAACGGGCGCAGTGACGTCGAACGGGCCCAGCTGGCCAACGAGGTCGGCGCGGATCTGGTGGTGTCGCTGCACTGCGACGGGTCCAAGTCGCCCCGCGCGCACGGCCTGGCGACGTACTACTTCGGTGCCGGCGAAACGGCGTCGACCATCGGCGAACGCCTGGCCGATCTCGCCCAACGGGAGCTTGTCGCCCGCACAGGCCTGCTGGACTGCCGCATCCACGGCAAGTCGTGGACCCTGCTCCGATCGACCCGCATGCCGACCGTCCGGGTCGAGGTCGGCTATCTGACCTCGCCGGTCGACCGGCCGCAGCTACTGGACCCGCTGTTCCGGGACACCGTGGCCGAAGGCCTGCTGGTGGCGGTCCAGCGGCTGTACCTCCCCGTCGCCGACGACCCGCCGACAGGCGTGCTGCGGATCCCGGCGTCGGCCTGAGCCTGCGCCCCCGCGGTCAGCGCGCCAGCGCCGGCGTCTGAATGGTCGTGAGCAGCCGCTCGAGCGCCGATTCCGCCTCCTCCCGCCAGGAAACGGCGCTCTTCACGTCCAGGCGCAGCCGCGGGACCCGCGGATGCGGACGGACGGTCTTGAACCCGACGGCCAGCAGGTACTCGACCGGCAGCAGACACGTCCCGTCCGCCGCGGTGCGGTCCATGTGCTCCGGCCTCCGGCCGTCGCCGAACGCCTCCAGCGCGCGCACTCCGCGGCGGCTGAGGTCGCGCACCACCGACTGCAGCAGCACCCGTCCCAGACCGCCTCCGCGGTAGTCCTCCCGCACCGTCGCGCTGATCAGCAGCACGGCGTCAGAACTCACCGGCGACGTCGGGAAGGCAAGCGACCTCGGAACGTACGCGGCCGGCGCGTAGAGGACGTGGCCGGCCGGAGTGCCGTCGACATAAACGATCTGGCCGCAGCTGCCCCACTGCAGCAGGGTGTCCGAGACCCACGCCTCCTTCTCGAGAGGCGCCGTCCCCGCCCGACACGCTCGTTCGGCAGCGACCGGGTCGAGCTCCCACACAACACAGGACCGGCAGGACGACGCGAGATCGTCGAGATTGTCGAGGGTCAGGTTCGCCACCCGTCGCGCCACTCGCGTCTCCCGCTGCTGTCGTCCCGGCTCCAGCCAGGCTAACCCCGCGAAGGCCGTAGGTCAGCAGCCTCCGTCGTAATCCGCCAGGAACTCAGCCAGCCGTCCGATCGCGTCGGTGAGGTCGTCGGCGCGGGGCAGGGTGACGATCCGCAGATGGTCCGGGGTCGGCCAGTTGAATCCCGTGCCCTGCACCACGAGAACGTGCTTCGTGCGCAGGAACTCGAGGACGAACTGTTGGTCGTCCTTGATCGGATACAGCTCCGGATCAAGCCGGGGAAAGACGTACATCGCACCCTGCGGACGCGCACAGGTGACGCCGGGTATCCGGGCGAGAGCGGCCAGCGCCGCATCGCGCTGCTGAAGGAGTCGCCCACCCGGAAGGACGAGGTCACGGACGCTCTGTCGGCCTCCCAAGGCCACCTGCACGGCGTGTTGCGCGGGGACGTTGGCACATAAACGCATGTTGGCGAGGATCGTCAGACCTTCTAAGTAATCCTGAGCATGATGCTTAGGACCACTGACAATCAGCCATCCTGATCGAAATCCTGCGACCCGGTAGGCCTTCGACAGTCCACTGAACGTGAGGACGAACAGATCTGGCGCTACGGTCGCGAACGGAACATGGACAGCGTCGTCGTAGAGCACCTTGTCGTAGATCTCGTCGGTCATGACGACGAGCCGGTGCCTGCGGGCTATCTCGGCGATCTGTTCCAACACCGGCTGCGGATACACGGCGCCGGTCGGGTTGTTCGGGTTTATCAGGACGAGCGCCTTGGTGCGCTCGGTGACCTTGGCGCGCAGGTCGTCGAGGTCGGGCAGCCATCCGCTGGCCTCGTCGCACAGGTAGTGCACCGGACGCCCACCGGACAGGCAGGTCGCCGCGGTCCACAACGGGTAGTCCGGCGCCGGCAGCAGCACCTCGTCGCCGTTGTCCAGCATGGCCTGAAGCGCCATCGTGATGAGCTCGCTGACCCCGTTGCCGAGCCAGACATCGTCGACGTCGACGCTGTCGACGCCGCGGCCCTGATAGTGCTGCACGACCGCGGTGCGCGCAGACAGCAGGCCCTGGCTGTCGCTGTAGCCCTGTGCCGAGGGCAGGTTCCGGATGACGTCGACGAGGATCTCCTCGGGCGCCTCGAAGCCGAAGGGTGCGGGGTTGCCGATGTTCAACTTGAGAATCCGGCGCCCCTCCTCCTCCAGACGCTTGGCCTCCTCCAGTACCGGTCCCCGGATGTCGTAACAGACGTCCTCGAGCTTGCGTGACTGCCGCAGATCCACGTCGACACCTTCGCACACCGGCTGGCAGGGTCGGCCGCATGGAGTTCGCCGAGGCGGTGCGGCGCCGCCGGATGATCCGCTCTTACCGCACGGATCGCGACGTTCCGGACATATGCGTGACAACCTGTCTGGAGTTGGCGGTCCGGGCGCCGTCCGCCGGCCACACCCAGGGTCGGGAATTTCTCGTGCTGCGCGACATAACATCGCGCTCGCAGTTCTGGGCGGCGACCGCTGACGACGCCGACCCCGATCCGTGGCTGTTGCGGATGCGCACCGCCCCAGTTTTGATCATCTGCCTGTCGGACAAGCAGGCATACCTGGACCGCTACGCAGAACCCGACAAGGGATGGACCGACCGGGACGAGGCGCGCTGGCCGATCTCGTACTGGGACGTCGACACCGGCATGGCGGCTCTGGTCATCCTGTTGGCGGCCCAGGACCTCGGCCTGGGCGCCTGCTTCTTCGGCGTGCCCGGGAAGCGGTGGGAACCGCTTCGGGCGGCGTTCGATATCCCGGCGCGGCTGCGCCCGGTGGGGGTCGTGAGCCTGGGCTATCCCGCGCCGGACCACCGGTCGCCGTCGCTGCGCCGCGGCCGGCGGCCGCTGGGCGAGCTGGTCCACCGCGAGCGCTACGGCGAGCCCGGGCCGTCCTGATCGGCGGGTGCCGGTGCCATGAGGCTGACGATTCGTTCCAGGTCGTCCTGGGAGGCGAACTCGATGGTGATCTTCCCCTTGCGGCGGCCCAGATCCACGCGGACCCGAGTGTCCAGCACGTCGGAGAGCCGCTCGCCGAGCTCCGCGACCCCCGGCGCCGGAGTACGCGGGGCGTTGCGCCGCGACGGGCGCTTTCGGTCGCCGTGCCCTGCCGCCGCCAGCGTCACGAGCTCCTCGGTGGCACGCACGGAGAGTCCCTCCGCCACGATGCGGCCCGCCAGCTCCTCCTGTGCCTCCGCGTCCTCGAGCCCCAGCAGCGCCCGGGCGTGGCCCGCTGTCAGAACACCGGCCGCGACCCGGCGCTGCACCGGGATGGGGAGGTTCAGCAGCCGGATGGTGTTGCTGATCTGCGGCCGGCTGCGGCCCAGCCGGCCGGCGAGCTCGTTCTGAGTGACGCCGAACTCCTCGAGCAGCTGCTGATAGGCCGCCGCCTCCTCCAGCGGGTTCAGCTGCGCGCGGTGCACGTTCTCGAGCAGCGCGTCGCGCAGCAGAGCGTCGTCCGCGGTGTCACGAACCACGGCTGGAAGAGTGGCGAGTCCGGCGGCCTGCGCGGCCCGCAGCCGGCGTTCGCCCATGACCAGCTCGTATCCGCCGTCGGCTTCGCGGACAACGACCGGTTGCAACACGCCGAATTCTTGAACGGAGTGGGCCAGCTCCGCGAGCGCGTCCTCGTCGAAGACCTGCCGGGGCTGCCGCGGGTTCGGACGGATCTCGTCGACGGGGAGTTCGAGAAATCGCGCGCCGGCGACCGGAACGAGGTCCGGCGCGGGTGGCTGCGGGGTTCCCGAGCCGGGGTGGGCGCGGACCAGGTCCGACGCATCCGGCGCGACCGCCGGACCGGACGGGATGAGCGCGCCGAGACCCCGGCCCAGGCCGCCGCGCGGCACGCCGGTCACGCCGGTTTCTCCTCGGCTCCCTTGCGGGCCAGTTCTTCCGCCGCCTGGACGTAGCTCACAGCGCCGCGCGAGCCCGGATCGTAGGTGATCACGGTCTGTCCGAACCCGGGCGCCTCGGAGACGCGAACGTTGCGTGGGATTGTCGGGGCGAGGACGACATCGCCGAAGTGGGCGCGGACCTCGGCGGCGACCTGGTCGGCCAGGCGCGTGCGGCTGTCGTACATGGTCAGCAGCACGGTGGAGACGTGCAGACGCGGATTGAGCGCGTTCTTCACGAGCTCGACCGTGTTCAGCAGCTGGGCGAGCCCCTCGAGCGCGTAGTACTCGCATTGGATCGGGATCAGAACCTCGCGGGCTGCGACGAGGGCGTTCACCGTGAGCAGACCCAGTGACGGCGGACAGTCGACAAGTACGTAATCGGGAGCGTCCGGTTCCGCGAGGCGCGTCTCGATCGCCGCGGCAAGGCGGTGCTCCCGGTGGGCCAGCGAGGTCAGCTCGATGTCAGCGCCCGCGAGGTCGAGGGTCGCTGGGACGCACTCGAGCGAGTCCGCGAGATCGACGCGCCTGGCAACCTCGCTCATCCGACGGTCCGACAGCAGCACCTCATAGCTCGACGGCGTACCGACCGGATGATCTACCCCGAGCGCAGTGCTGGCGTTACCTTGCGGATCGATGTCGACGACCAGGACCCGGAGCCCGTGTAATGCCAACGCGGCAGCCAGATTGACCGTGGTGGTGGTCTTCCCGACGCCGCCCTTCTGGTTGGCCACCGTCATCACCCGGGTAGCGGCCGGCCGGGGCCAGGCGTCCTGCCGGACGTTCAGAGCCCGCAGCGCGCGAGCCACCTCAACGGCGATCGGTGTATCGGCGAGCGTTTCACGTGAAACGGCATCCTCGATCGACAGGACGATCACCTTCCTCCGCGGCTTGTGACGATCACGACCTGGGTGGGGACCGTCAGTTCGCGGCCGCAGGAAACGACGTCGACGGCACCGATTCGCCGTCGGGTCGCGCTGCTCAAGGCCGCCACCTCACTCGCTGCGCGGTCGCCCTTCAGCGCGAGAAGCCGCCCACCGGATCCGAGCAGCGGCAAGGTCCATCGGACGAGTCTGTCAAGAGAAGCGACCGCGCGCGCGACAATCACCGGCGCGCCGCCGACAACTGCACGAACGGCCGGGTCCTCGGCTCTGCCACGGATCACCCGAAATCGTCCCACAACCGACAAATCCGCCAGGACGTCCTCGAGAAACCCGACTCGACGCTGCAGCGGCTCGACGAGATCGACCCGAAGGGCGGGGCAGGTGATCGCGAGCGGGATCCCGGGAAGCCCTGCACCGGCACCGACATCGACGATGCGATCGATGCTGCCGAGGAGTTCGGCGACGGCCGCGCAGTTCAAGAGATGCCGCTCCCAGAGGCGCGGCACCTCCCGCGGTCCGATCAGGCCGCGTTGTACGCCCGGGCCGGCAAGCCAGTCGGCGTAGCGACGCGCCAGCGCGCCTCGTCCGTCCTCGTCCGGGAAGTAGCGCTGCGCGACCGGAGGGGGCGCCGGCACAGCGAGCGCGGCCCGAGCCGGGTCGGTCACTGCGCGAGCAGGACCACAACCCGTCGGTTCGGCTCCTCACCCTCCGATTCGCTCCGAACGCCGTCGATGCCGGTGATGGTGTCGTGGACGACCTTGCGTTCGAATGGGTTCATCGGGGCCAGTCGCGCCGGCTCCTGAGCGTCAATGACCCGCTCGGCGGTGGCGCGCGCGAGAGCGGCCAGTTCCTGCCGGCGGTTGTTGCGGTGGCCGCTGATGTCCAGCATCAATCGGCTGCGGACGCCGGTCTTCTGTTGCACCGCCAACCGGGTCAGCTCCTGCAGCGCGTCGAGAGTCTCTCCCCGGGGCCCGATCAGCGATTGTAGGCGGGTGCCGACGACGGCGACGACTGCGCGGTCGTTCTCCACATCCAGATCGATGTCGCCGTCGTAGTCGACGATGTCGAGCAGCCGCTCGAGATAGTCGGCGGCGATGTCGCCCTCGCGCACCAGCAGGTCGCTACCGCGATCCTCCTCGGCAGCCCGATCCTGCTCGGCACCGCGATCCTCCTCGGCACCGCGATCCAGGTCCGCACCGCGATCATCCTCGGCACCGCGATCCAGGTCCGCACCGCCGGCATCGTCGGCAGGTCCCGCAGCAACGTCGGCGTCACTCACGGCAGCGTCGTCCTTTCCTTAGTCTCATTCAGAAGATCTGCGGCCGGCGGTCTGTGCGACCGCGCGCGCCGAGAGCTCAGCGGCGCTTCTTGGCCTGGCTCGGTCGGTTGCCCGGCGGGCGCTTGCCGGCCGGCCGGGCCGGGCGCTGACCGGGGCGGGGGGCATTGCGGGACAGCGGTGCGGCGCCGGTAGCGGCCGGGGCGGTGTCCTCGGTTGCGGTCGGCGCGGCGGCCGGGAACTTGGTCAGCGAGGTGGCGCCACGAGGTCCGCGCACCGGCTTCGCGCCGGGCGGCGGCTTGAGCGCCTCGTTGCCCAACGGCCGCTCCGCGCTGGCCTCGGCGGGCTTCTGCGGGTGGTACTTGTTGATGTAGAGCTGCTGGAACATGGTCCAGGTGTTGCTGGCGAACCAATAGATCAGCACACCGAGCGGGAAAAACAGGCCGGAGCCCAGCGTGAACAGCGGGATCGCGTAGAGCATCAGCCGCTGCACGGTGGCGGCCGTGCCCTCGGGCTGGGTCATCATGCCGGCGCGGGCGAGCCGCTGGGTGGTGAAGGTAGCCCCCGCGCTGATCAGAACGAGGACGAGGATGGTCGCGGACAGCGTCGCGCGGGTGCCGCCGAGCTGCTGAAGAAGAAGATTGCTGTCGAGCAGCCGGCCTGCCAACGGCGCGCCGCCGAACAGGCGCGCGGACGCAGCATCGTGAGTCTGCTCCGCGGTGAAGCTGTACAGGGTCAGGATCCGGTCGCTCGGGTGCTCCACCAGACCGGTGTTCGCGATGTGCCGCAGCACGTGGTACAGCGCAATGAAGATCGGGAACTGCAGGAACAGCGGGAGACACCCGGACAGCGGGTTGAAGCCTTCCTCCTGCTGCAAGGCCATCATCTCGCGCTGCATCGCGGCGCGGTCGTCCTTGTACTTCTCGCGGATCTTCTGCAGCCGCGGCTGCATCATCTGCATGTGGCGCTGGTACTTGACCTGCTTGACAAAGAGCCGGAACAGAAGCAGCCGCGCAGTGATCACCAGGAAGATGATCGACAGCGCCCAGTTGAGCCCGCCGGCCTTGTCCAGCCCGATAGCCGTGAACAACTGGTGCCAGCGCAGCAGCACCCACGAGACGGCGGTGTAGAGGACGTCGAGCACGAAAGATCTCCTAGGCGGCCGGCCGCGCCGACCGGATCGAACGCGCAGCCGGTCGACCGGCAGGCGCGGCTGTGCCAACTGCAGGCTCAACGGCGAGCGGCACGGGATCGTGCCCGCCCGCATGGAACGGGTGACACCGCAACAGCCGCCGGATGGCCAGCCAGCCGCCCCGGACCAGGCCGAACCGGTCGATCGCCTCGGCGGCGTAAGCGCTGCAGGTGGGTCGGTAGCGACAGGTGGGCAGACGTAGCGGGCTGATCCCCGTCCGGTAGACCTCGATCAGCGCTACCGCGATCCGCCGCGGTTGCCAGCCGGAGGTCATCGCCGACGGTCCGCTCTGCGGCCCAGCGCCGCCGGCAGGGCTGCGTCGAGATCCGCGCCGAGCACCGCCGACGACGCGGTCGCGGCCTCCGGGAGGGCGCGCACGACGATGCCGGTGCCCGGCGGGAGCGCTGCGAGCCGCGCGGCGAGCTGGGCCCGCAACCGGCGGGTGACCCGGTGCCGGGTGACACTGTTGCCCACGGAGCGGGCGACGATCAGACCGAGGTGCGGCTGCGACCCGGTCAGCCCGGAGCGGGCGTGCACCACCAGGCATCCGCGGCGGCTCCGGGCGCCCCAGCGCAGCACCGCGGCGAACTCACCGGATCGCCGCATGCGATACGCCGGCGACAGCACGGACGGCGAGGCGACGGCGCTCAGGCGGAAAGCTCGCGACGACCCTTGCGGCGCCGCGCGGAGACGATGGCCCGCCCGGCACGGGTGCGCATGCGCAGCCGGAAACCGTGCGTCTTCGCACGCCGTCGGTTGTTCGGCTGGAAGGTGCGCTTGCTCACGGTGGAACTCCATCACTCGAAATCGTCGGGCCTGCGCCGACACCGCGCGCCGGATGCGGCCGCGCCGGGACAGGCGAGGAGGCGCTGCGCGTCCAGGAGCGGACGCGCAGCCGCACACGTCCTCCCGAGGGTACGGATTCGCGTCCAGGCGGGTCAAACCACTCCCGTCCTGCGGGCCGGCGCTTCGTCGGCGCAACGGAGGTTGTTTCCGGCGAAGACAGCTCTTCAGCGGGCCCGACACCAGCCGTCCGCAGGCTTCCGGCCGACACGCCGCCCCCTATTGTCGGAGCGGCGCAGACGCTGTTAGGTTCGCCGACCGTGCCCGTCGCCGTCGTCGGCCGGCGTCGACAGTCGACGGTGACAGCGGCCGTCTTCGCCGAGCAGGCCTGCCGGGTCCGTGGTGCCGCCACGCATGCACAGCCTGTGCAGAACTCTGTGGGAATCGCGAACCGCACTGACCATGTCCTGGCGAGGACCGCGGGATGACGACCGACTTCGGGAGTGATCGCACGATGGATGACAGCCGGGACGAGGCTCTGCTCGACCTCCCGATCGTGTGGGAACGGGTCAAGACCCACTTCGACGACGCGGGGATCCGTCCGCAACACCGTGCCTGGCTGAGCCTCACCCGGCCCCTCGGACTGGTGGCCGACACCGCGCTGCTGGCGGCTCCGAACGAGTTCGCCCGGGAGTACCTCGACAGCCGGCTGCGAGCGGACCTCGCGAACACGCTGAGTGCGGAGTTCGGCCGAGAGATCCAGGTGGCCTTCACGGTGCGCACGGGCGAGGACCAGGGGGACGGCGATCCGGGCGGTCCGTCCGCCCCGCCCGGCGACGTGTTCGACGCGGACCCGTACGCGAGCCCCGGCTACTCCGGCAACGGCTACAACCCGGCCGGCTATGCGGCGTCGACCTGGTCGCCGCGCCCCGCCGAGGCGCCGGCGGGATCGGTGAACGAGCGCCGACCTGCCGCGAACGACCGCGACGCCCGGCTGAACCCCAAGTACACCTTCGACACCTTCGTCATCGGATCGAGCAACCGCTTCACGCACGCGGCCGCGGTGGCCGTGGCCGAAGCTCCGGCGAAGGCGTACAACCCGTTGTTCATCTACGGCGACTCGGGTCTGGGCAAGACGCACCTGCTGCACGCCATCGGGCACTACGCGCAGCGGCTACAGCCAGGGCTGCGGACCCGCTACGTGTCCAGCGAGGAGTTCACCAACGACTTCATCAACTCCGTGCGTGACGACAAGATGCACACGTTCCAGTCGCGCTACCGCTCCGTCGACGTCCTGCTGATCGACGACATCCAGTTCCTCGAGCGCGCCGAGCGCACGCAGGAGGAGTTCTTCCACACCTTCAACACCCTGCACAACGCGAACAAGCAGATCGTGATCAGCTCGGACAAGGCGCCGCGGCAGCTGTCCAGCCTCGAGGATCGGCTGCGCACGCGGTTCGAGTGGGGCTTGATCAGCGACGTGCAGGCGCCGGACCTCGAGACCCGGATCGCCATCCTGCGGAAGAAGGCAGCCCAGGAAGGGATGAACCTGCCTCCGGAGGTCCTGGAGTTCATCGCGTCGCGGATCCAGAGCAACATCCGCGAGCTCGAGGGCGCGCTCATCCGCGTGACCGCCTTCGCCAGCCTGAACCGGCAGAACGTCGACCTGGCGCTGACCGAGACGGTCCTCAAGGACCTGGTCGGTGAGTCGGACGCGCCCGAGATCAGCGCGGCCACGATCATGGCGGTGACCGCCGAGTACTTCGCGATCTCCATGGACGAGCTGACCGGGACCTCGCGCAGCCGAGTGCTGGTGCAAGCGCGGCAGATCGCGATGTATCTCTGCCGCGAGCTCACCGACCTGTCCCTGCCCCGGATCGGCGACAAGTTCGGCCGCGACCACACCACCGTTCTGCACGCCGAGCGCAAGATCAAGGATCAGATGGCGGAGAAGCGGGCGGTCTACAACCAGATCACCGAGCTCACCAGCAGGATCAAGGTGCGGTCACGTACGTGAGGACCGGGCTGTGGACCTCGACACGGGTTCTGCGGGCCGAGCTGTGCACAACCTTTCCGGCACCTCGCTCGTGCACCGCCGCGGCTCTCGAACGGTCCGGCCGTCCCCGTCCTCGTCCACAACGTCGTCGCCCGCACCAGCTAGCCTTCGCGGGGTTGTACACAACTTCCACAGCCCCGAAGACGAAGGACGAACAGTTCTTCTCCTTCGATGAACAACCACGACAACTGCAGGCCGGTGGATCCTGGGGATCCGGGACGCGACACCGTACGAGAAGGTTCATCGGCGGAGGAGGACGACTATGAAGTTCCGCGTCGAACGTGACGCGCTGGCCGACGCGGTGGCCTGGGCCGCCCGCAGCCTGTCCACCCGTCCCACCATTCCCGTCCTCGCCGGCCTGCTGCTCACGGTCAAGGCCGAACAGCTGTCGATCTCCGGCTTCGACCTGGAGGCCTCGACCGAGGTCGACCTCGAGGTCAGTGCCGGCGCCGACGGACAGGCCCTCGTCTCCGGACGCCTGCTCGCCGACATCACCAAGGCGCTCCCCCCGCACCCGGTCGACGTCACCGTCGACGGCGCCCGCCTGACCATCAGCTGCGGCTCCGCGCGATTCACGCTGCCGACGATGCCGGTCGAGGACTACCCCTCCCTGCCGGCGATGCCGTCGACGGCAGGCACCGTGTCGAGCCCCGAGTTCGCGGCCGCGGTGGCCCAGGTGGCGATCGCCGCCGGCCGAGATGACACCCTCCCGATGCTGACCGGTGTCCGGCTCGAGATCGACGGCAGCCGGCTCACCCTGGCGGCCACCGACCGGTACCGGTTAGCGGTACGCGAGCTGACCTGGACGCCCGAAGATCCGGCCGCCGACGCGCAGGTGCTGGTGCCGGCGCGCACGCTCGCCGACGCCGCGCGCAGCCTGTCGCACAGCGAGACGATGACCATCTCGCTGGCGCGCAACGTGGCCGGCGGCGGCGAGGGGATCATCGGCTTCACCGGAACCACCAACGGCCGGGCCAGCCGGGCGACGACCCGCCTGCTCGACGCCACCTTCCCCGCCTACCGCTCGCTGTTGCCGGCCGATTGGTCCTCCCGCGCCGACGTCGAGGTCGAGAGCCTGGTCGCGGCCGTGCGCCGCGTTGCCCTGGTCGCCGACCGCAACGCCCCCGTCCGGCTCGAGTTCGCGGAGCGCACCTTGTCGCTCAGCGCCGGCGGCGAGGACGAAGGCCGCGCGGAGGAGCAGTTGCAGGTCGAGTACGAAGGCGAAACGATCACGACCGCCTTCAATCCGCAGTTCCTGCTCGACGGTCTCGGCGCGCTGCCCACGCCGACGGCGCGGCTGCAGTTCACGTCGGCGAACAAGCCGGTGGTGCTGCGCCCGGAGCAGTCCGCGAACGAGCAGTCGGACTATACCTACCTGATCATGCCGGTGCGGCTGCCCGGCTGATCGGGCCGCCCTTCGCCGATGTACGTGCGCGCTCTGGATGTGACCGACTTCCGCAGCTGGTCGGCCGCCGAGCTACCCCTGGTGCCGGGACCCTGCGTCCTGGTGGGGGCCAACGGCCAGGGCAAGACCAACCTGGTCGAGGCTCTGGGGTATGTCGCGACGCTGAGCAGCCACCGGGTCGCCACCGACGCCCCGCTGATCCGCGCCGGCGCGGAGCGGGCGGTCGTGCGGTGCGCGGTCGTCTCAGAGGACCGCGAGCTGCGCATCGAGCTCGAGATCACCGCCGGCCGCAGCAACCGCGCCCGCCTCAACGGCGCGCCGGTCCCGCGGCCGCGCGAGATTCTCGGCGCCCTGCGGGTCGTGCAGTTCGCGCCGGAGGATCTCGCCATCGTGCGCGGAGATCCCGGGGAGCGGCGCCGCTTCCTCGACGAGCTGGTCGTGGCCCGGTCGCCCCGCATGGCGGGGGTGCGCAGCGACCTTGACCGCATCCTGCGCCAGCGGGCCGCGCTGTTGAAGTCCGCCGGCCCGGCCCGGCGCAACGCGGGATCCCTCCCGACCCTCGACGTCTGGGACGCGCAGCTCGCGGCGACCGGCGCGGCGCTGACGGTCGCCCGCCTGGCGGCCCTTCGGACCCTGCGCCCGCACGCCGGTGCCGCCTACGCGGCACTGGCACCCACCGGCGGAGAGCTGGCCCTGGGCTACTCGAGCTCACTCAGCGCCGCGCTGCCGGAGTTGGCGGCGCCCGACGCCGACCCGGACGAGGCGGCGCTGGAAAGCGCGCTGCTCGCCGAGCTGGGACGAGTGCGCACGCAGGAGCTGGACCGCGGCGTCAACCTCGTCGGTCCCCAGCGGGACGATCTCGAGCTCTCGCTGCGGGGGCTGCCGCTGCGCGGCTACGCCAGCCACGGGGAGGGGTGGTCGGCCGCGCTGGCGCTGCGGCTCGCCACTTTCGAGCTGCTGCGCGACGAACATCCGTCCGGCTCGGACCCGGTCCTCGTCCTCGACGACGTGTTCGCGGAACTGGACAGCGCGCGTCGTGACCATCTGGCGCTGGTCGCCAGCAAGGCCGAGCAGGCGGTCGTGACCGCCGCGGTGGCGGCGGACGTGCCGGAGCAGCTTCAGGGGGCCCAGTACGAGATTGCGGGGGGAACGGTGCGCCGTGTCCGCTGACGGAATTCCCGGAGAGAAGGGGCGCGTGTCAACACCGCGTGAGGTCCCGGGCACCTCCGAGCGCTCTTCCGGGCCGTCATCCACAACTTTCGGTGGAAAACGTATTGTTTCTGTGGATAACATTTCGGGTGAGCTTGTGGATAACCCCGTCGACCCGGTGAAGGACGCGCTGGCCGCGGCGCGCGAGGTGTCACAGCGCACCGGGCGCCGGATGCCCGGATTGCGGCGCCGGCGCACCGAGCCGGACCGCGGCCAACCGCGATACTCGGCCTCCGGCCCGGACGACCGGGATCCCCAGCGCATCGGCTCGGTGCTCCGCGACGTCGTCGGCGCCCGAGGTTGGCAGCGCCCGCTCGCCGACGCCCGAATCTTCGCCGAATGGCCGGCACTGGTCGGCCGCGACGTCGCCGCGCACTGCGCTCCGACCGCGCTGCGCGCCGGCGAGCTCCGGATCACCGCGGAGTCGACCGCCTGGGCCACCCAGCTCCGCCTGTTGTCCGGCACGCTGCTCTCCCGGCTGCGTGCCGAGCTCGGGGCCGACATCGTGGTCCGACTGGTGATCACCGGGCCCGCCGCGCCGAGCTGGCGGTACGGGCGCCTGTCTCGACCCGGTCGTGGCCCGCGCGACACATACGGATGAGCTTTCGCCGCCCCGCGCGATTCGCTGAACTCTTGTGCACAGAAACCCGCGCCGGGCTTGACAAACCCGACCGAGTGCGCATCCGCGAACGGCTCACGCGCCACCAGCGCATCCCGGACAGCGGCGCTGGTAGGGGAACGTGCGGACGCCAACCAGAAAGCGTCAGCAGCCGCGTCAGCCGCGTCAACGCCGCATTCCCTACCGCGTGTGGCGTAAAGTGGAACGGTATCGCGGATCGCCGCGGGATCGCGGTGATCCCGCCCGAGAGGTTCGGCCGTCGGGGCGTACCCGCGGCGCGGCCCGGTCTCGAGCCGGTGGTCTGAGAAGCGTGGTCCAACGACGAGGAAGGGTCGTGCCCGTTGACGAGTAGCGCCGTGGAAAAGGCCGCCGGCAGTGCGCCGGCCGCCGCTCCCCCCCGCCGCGGCAAAGCCGGCAAGAGCGCCTACACGGGCAGCTCCATCACCGTCCTCGAAGGGCTCGAGGCGGTCCGCAAGCGTCCCGGCATGTACATCGGGTCGACCTCCGAGCGGGGACTGCACCATCTCGTCTGGGAGGTCGTGGACAACTCCGTCGACGAGGCGCTGGCCGGCTATTGCGACCGCATTGAAGTCACCCTGCTTGCCGACGGCGGTGTGCGGGTGGCCGACAACGGCCGCGGAATGCCGGTGGACATGCATCCGACCCAGAAGCGCCCGGCGGTCGAGGTGATCCTGACCGTCCTGCACGCCGGCGGAAAGTTCGACAGCCAGGCGTACGCGGTGTCCGGCGGGCTGCACGGTGTCGGCGTCTCGGTCGTCAACGCGTTGAGCCACCGCCTGGAAGTCGAGATCTTCCGCGACGGGTACGCCTGGTTCCAGCCCTACGCGGACCAGAAGCCGGCCGCGCCGCTCGAGCGGCGCGGCCGCAGCGACCGCACCGGCACGACGGTCACGTTCTGGGCCGATCCTGCGATCTTCGAGACCACTAACTTCACGTTCGAGACGATCACCCGCCGGTTGCAGGAGATGGCCTTCCTCAACAAGGGGCTGACCATCGTCCTGCGCGACGAGCGCGCCGACCGGATCACACCCGCAAGCGTCGAGGAAGGCGTGCCGACCCAGGCCGACGCGGTTCCCGCGGCCAAGGAGGTCACCTACACCTATCCGGGTGGCATCGCCGACTTCGTGCGGCACCTGAACCGCACCAAGGACCGTGAGCCGATCCACAAGGACCCGATCTACTTCGTCAGCGAGGATCCCGACACCCGCATGTCGCTCGAGGTGGCGATGCAGTGGAACGTGTCCTACGCCGAGAGCGTCTACTCGTTCGCCAACACGATCAACACGCACGAGGGCGGCACCCACGAGGAGGGGTTCCGCGCCTCCCTGACCGGCGTCGTCAACAAGTGGGCGGTGGAGAAGAAGATCGTCAAGGACACCGCGGACGACCGGTTCAAGGGCGAGGACATCCGGGAGGGCCTGGCCGCGATCATCTCGGTGAAGCTCGGCGAACCGCAGTTCGAGGGCCAGACGAAGACCAAGCTGGGCAACTCGGACGCGAAGACCTTCGTCCAGCGGGTCTGCACCGAATGGCTCACCGACTGGTTCGAGCGCAACCCGGGCGATGCCAGGACGATCGTCACGAAGATCGCTCAGGCCGCCCGGGCGCGCAAGGCGGCGCAGCAGGCGCGCAAGCTGGCGCGCAAGAACGCCCTCGACACGATGGGTATGCCCGGCACGCTGGCCGACTGCCGCTCCACCGATCCGCGTGAGAGCGAGCTGTACATCGTCGAAGGCGACTCGGCCGGTGGTTCGGCCAAGTCCTGCCGCGACTCGATGTTCCAGGCGATCCTGCCGATCCGCGGCAAGATCATCAACGTCGAGAAGGCCCGGATCGACCGGGTGCTGAAGAACAACGAGGTCCAGGCGATCATCACTGCCCTCGGCACCGGGATCCACGACGACTTCGACCTGAGCAAGCTGCGCTATCACAAGATCGTCCTGATGGCCGACGCCGACGTCGACGGCCAGCACATCACGACGCTGCTGCTGACGCTGCTGTTCCGCTTCATGCGGCCGCTGATCGAGAACGGCCACGTTTACCTCGCCGCGCCGCCGCTCTACAAGATCAAGTGGACCAAGGGTGAGCCCGACTACGTCTATTCCGAGCGGGAGAAGGACGCGGTCATGAAGGCCGGTGTTGACGGCGGGCGCCGGCTGCCCAAGGAGGAGGCGATCCAGCGGTACAAGGGCCTCGGCGAGATGAATGCGAAGGAGCTGTGGGAGACCACGATGGATCCGGCGCACCGGATCCTGCGCCTCGTGACCCTCGACGACGCGGCGACCGCCGACGAGCTCTTCTCCGTCCTCATGGGCGAGGACGTCGAAGCCCGCCGCAGCTTCATCGTCCGAAACGCCCGGGACGTCCGCTTCCTGGACATCTGAGTTTCGCTGGGGTGGGCTCCGTCGGGATGTGCGGGCAACTCGCAACACCATCCACGCTCGCTGCCCGCACACCACCACCACACGGCGTCGTGGCCGTTTCCCAGGGCAACGCGAGGCGCGGATGGTCACCCAACAGAGGGGCCGCGGCCGGGGTCTGCGGCAGGGATCCGGTGAGGTGCGGCAGCGGGGTTGGGCTGCGGGCAGCGAGCGTGGCCGGGTCTGGCGGGGTCGCGCCCGAGGCGCGGGCGGGTTTGGAGGCGCCCCCCTCTCAACCCCCACACAACCCCCCACCCCACCCA